>JAQWLX010000121.1 GCA_029247075.1 Halieaceae bacterium
GGGGCAATAATTGCCCCGATTCTGCCTAATCCAATTGCTGAGCCTATTCCCGTTACACGGTGACTGGCTGGGTAAACTCCTGGAGCAATCGCGTAAAGTCCTATCATTGCGCCACCCAAGAAAAATCCCATGATAGAAGCGCATAGCATTAGGCCAAATAGACTTAGATTTCCGAAGCCGTAAACCAGCATCGATATAACGCACATCATTAAGTATGATGAGGTTAGCAATGTGATTTTAAGTCGTGATGCCAATAATCCAATGATTATTCCTCCCACTAAGCCACCTGCTTGCAGATAGATACCCGCAGATACCCCTTGGATAGTTGACAGTCCCGCATCTACCAGCATTTTCGGTGTCCAGCTGGCGACAAAGTAAAAGGCAAACATCAGGCAGAAGTAACCAATCCACAGACGCACTGTATTACTTCTGAACTGAGAGCTAAGCAAGATTTTGTAACCTAAGTCACTCTCTATAGTCTTTGTGTGCAGGACACTGATCGAGGCAAGCCTCATCTTTTGGGTCAGTCGATTAACATTCTCCAGAGCAGAGGGATTTTTCCCCAAGAGAAGAAAGTCTATTGATTCGGGAAGTTTCCAATAGACAATTGGAATCATCACTAGCCAAACGGAACCGCCGAAGACGAAGAGTGACCTCCATCCGAATTCCTGCAGTAAATAAACAGACACTAGTCCTCCCATGATAGCTCCCAAGGGGTATCCGGACTGCAATATGCTCATGGATAAACTGCGTCTTAAATCACTTGAGTACTCTGAAACCAGTGCGCTCAGCGCCGCCAGCATGCCCCCGATTCCTAATCCAGTAAGAAAACGCAACAAAGACAATTGGATCCTATCTTGGCTGACAGCAGATAAAAGCATGCCGACAGTGACAAGAAGAAGGCAAAATAACACCACAGGCCTACGACCTATCTTATCAGCATAAGGTGCTATCCAGAATGATCCGATGGCCATTCCTACTATCCCTGCACTGAGCAAGATGCCTAGGTCTGAGGGTGCAAGATTCCATTCGTTTGCCACTGAGGAAGCGGCAAAAGACATAACCAGGACATCAAATCCGTCTAGCATATTGATAGCGGTGCAGAGTGCTATTGTGGCTGCCTGAAAAAAGCTCATTGGATTTTCATTGATCTGATTTCTTAACGAGGGCGAGCTGGAGTTATTCATTTGTTAATTGCCTTTGCTGATTACAAAGTTGTGGTGTTTTTTCTCTCGAGGTACAGTGGGGAGCTTAGCATGGACATAATCTGATTTAACAAGGGTATTTGAATATGATTGAGCCTTTCAATGCAGTTGGTTTAGTGCCCACCGTCTGGGGAATAAGGAATCGTAGTGAGATAGAAAAAAATATAGAACACTTGGCTTCGATGACTAATGCAATGTTATGGTTGTCTTCATTGGACTTGCCTGTAAAGTTGATCGCCTTGCCGGAAGGTGCGCTCCAAGGATTTAATGATGAAGTGATGGATGCTGATCACGTTAGCTTTGCGAATGAGTGTGCGATAAGTATACCGGGTCCCGAGACAGAATTGATCGCGGAGAAAATTGCCCGGGCTCACGGTGTCTACGTGATGGCTCAGGCCAAGGCAATACACGAAGAGATTCCCGACCGTTTTTTTAATGTTGGTTTTATTTTAAATCCGGAAGGCGAAGTTATATTAAAACATTATAAAGTCTCACCACTTTATCCAGTAGAGCATTCTGTTTGTCCTCACGATATTTATGATTGGTGGGTGGATCGTTATGGCAATAATCTTGATGCCTTTTGGCCAGTGGTGGATACGGATATTGGGCGTATGGGCATTATGTTGGCTAATGAAGGTTCCTATCCAGAAAATGCTCGAGCACTGGCACTAAATGGAGCAGAAATAGTCTATCGTGCCTCAATACCTCATCCGGCGGCCTCTAATGACTATTTTGAGATTACAAATCGTGCTAGAGCTCTCGACAATAATTTTTATGTCATAGCTCCTAATATGGGAACTTATTATCTGACTCAAGATGAAGAAACACCGGTCGACACCTTTGGTGGGCAGTCGATGATTGTTGATTATCGTGGGCAGGTTGTGGGAAAGCAGAATTATGGTGGTGTATCGACTGGTGTTTCAGGTCCTATAAATATTGAAGCAATGCGCGCACACCGCCAGAATTCACTTTGGACCAACTGGATGAAGGATCTTAGGACCGAGCTTTACCAAATAGTCTATAAAGATCCTATTTACCCCAAAAATTTGTATTTGGATCGAGAGCCTATGAAACACGCTGAATATGAAGAAAAAGTAATTAAAAGACAGGTGAAATTCATGCAGGATGCTGGTATTTGGAAAAAGCCATATGCAGAGGAGTGAATTTAGGGTCAAATAGCGTAATTTTAGAGAGATTTACAAATGAAACAGTCAAATTTATGGATAGGTGGCCAGCATGTTGAGCCTTCTGGTGGAGATTACTTCGACGATATAAATCCATCAGATCAGTCCGTTATTGCAAAGGTTGCAAAGGGTTCCGCTTCTGACATAGATAAAGCAGTCGGCGCTGCCAAGGAAGCGTTCCAAGCGTTTAGCCGGACCCAAGCCAAAGAGAGGGAAAAAGTTCTTTGTGATGCTGCTTCGATAGTAGAACGGGATAAAGACGAATATCTTGGTCTTTTAATCGAAGAGGTTGGTTCCCCCGTAATGAAAGCGCAGTTCGAAGTGGATTACTGCATAAATGCATTTCGAGCTGCGGCAGGAGTGCCGAGAAGGTTAACCGGAGAAACGATGCCCTTAGATAGACCTGGTGCCTTTGGGATGTCGGTTCGTGAGCCTGTTGGTGTTATTGCCTGTATCACTCCTTTCAATGTACCTCTACTAAAAAATGTTAAACAAATAGCGATGGTAATAGCCACAGGCAATACCTCGGTTTTGCTACCTTCTGAGTTCGCGACTCAGGTGACAGTCAAATTCGCCGAAACATTGGATGAGGCAGGCTTGCCAGGTGGTGTCTTTAACTATGTTACCGGCGATCCCTTTGATATTGGAGATGTTTTGACTTCTCATCCGGGGGTCGCAGCTGTGAATTTTTGTGGATCACCCGTAATTGGAAAGCGAGTGGCGGAAATAGCGGCCAAAGACCTTAAGCCCATTACTTTAGAACTAGGAGGTAAAAGTCCGCTTATAGTGTTAGATGATGCAGATTTGGAGAAGGCGATTGAGACGGCGACGATCGGGATCTTCTTCTTTCAGGGGCAGGCATGCATGGCATCCAGTCGAATTATTCTGCAAAGCGGAATAGCGCCATCTTTTATTGACGCATTTACAGACGTTGCGAGAAACATAAAAGTCGGAGACTTGTCTGATCCAGAGACTGCGATTGGACCAATAATTAGTGAACGTCAAGCGAATCGAATTAGAACGCACATAGACGATGCATTAGGTAAAGGTGCTGCACTCCTTCATGGCGGAAATGAATGGACAGGCCAATGCTGCCCTCCAACGATATTGACAGATGTCAAGGAAGGCATGACCGTCTTTAGAGAGGAAACCTTTGGTCCAGTCACATCTATCTACATAGTAAATACGTTAGAAGAAGCACTGACTCTAGCAAATGACACAGAATATGGACTGAGTTTTTCTATATTCACCTCTAATATAACGGACGCGTTGAAAACTGCTCGAGAAGCAAATTCTGGTATGGTCCATATAAATGCCATGTCAATCCAAGATGAACCGCATGTACCGTTCGGTGATAATGGGCTAAGTGGCTTTGGTCGAGAAGGTACGGATGCTGATTTAGATATTATGACTCGCTGGAAATGGATTACCGTGCAGGTAGATTGACTCTCGCTATTTTTAAAAAATGATGGATCTAAAATTATGTCAGATGTAAATAAAATATTACTTGAAGAAAATGAAATTCCAACGCAGTGGTATAACATCCTTGCTGACTTGCCGGCTGCAATGCCGCCGCCTTTACATCCGGGCACGCATGAACCAGCGACAGCGGAGGATTTTGGTCCGCTTTTCCCAAAGGCACTTATAGAGCAAGAGATGACGGCAGAGCGATATGTGGATATTCCTGAGGAGGTTTTGGATGTTTACAAGCTTTGGCGACCTACTCCTCTATTTAGAGCACATCGACTTGAGAAGGAGTTGGATACCCCTGCTAAAATCTATTACAAATATGAAGGTGTGAGTCCGGCAGGGTCCCATAAACCTAACACTGCGGTTCCGCAAGTGTTCTATAACGCAAAAGAGGGCATCGCTAAGTTAACAACAGAGACAGGTGCAGGGCAGTGGGGAAGTTCGCTAGCCTTTGCTTGCGCACAGTTTGGTTTGGAATGTGAAATTTGGCAAGTAGCTGCATCATATCGGTCTAAACCCTACCGACGTACGATGATGGAGATCTGGGGTGGCAAGGTCCATCCAAGTCCTTCCACTGTCACGGAGTATGGGAGATCTTTACTGGAAAAAGATGCGGATCATCCTGGATCTTTAGGTATTGCGATATCCGAGGCCGTGAGTGAGGCGGTCGCTGATGAGGATACTAGGTATGCCCTAGGAAGTGTTCTTAATCACGTTTTGATGCACCAGACTGTAATAGGTGAAGAAGCGCTTCTTCAAATGAATAAGGTTGGAGCGGTGCCCGATGTTCTAGTTGGTTGTACAGGAGGTGGCTCTAACTTTGGTGGGCTTGCCTTTCCATTTATGCGAGAGAAATTATCAGGAAATATTAATCCTGTCATTAGATGCGTTGAGCCTAAGGCTTGCCCTACATTAACCAAAGGAGAATATCGATATGATTTTGGAGATACGGCAGGACTGACGCCCCTAATGAAGATGCATACGCTTGGACATGACTTCGTGCCGGAACCAATTCACGCAGGTGGTCTTCGATATCATGGTATGGCGCCGCTCGTGTCTCACGTTTATGAACTTGGTTTGGTAGAAGCAATATCTATTTCGCAGAAGGAATGTTTCGAGGCGGGGGTTTTGTTCGCTAAAACAGAGGGTATTGTTCCCGCACCTGAACCAACACATGCGATAGCAGCAGCTATCCGTGTAGCATTAGAGTGCAAAGAGTCGGGGGAGGAGAAAACGATCCTTACTGCATTATGTGGTCATGGTCATTTAGACTTAGCTTCATATGAAAAATATCTAAAAGGGGATATGGTCGACATCGATCTTGATCAAAGTGTCATCGATGAAGCTTTGAGTACTGTGCCGGATATACAAGGTTGAGAGCTTGGTTTATAAGGTGATCAAACTTTGACTCGAGTTCCTTTAATAAAGCCTTCTTCGGATCTGAGTCAAGAGATGATGGGTATCTTTTTTGCCTGGGTGACTGAGATGGAAGGTAGTGTGCTTAATCATTTAAGGTTAACAGTTACCGATTGAATTACACCTTGCGATGGTAAAGCGCACGAAATAGCGTAGCTTGTAGTATTAGTTGATGGATTAGCATTCCATGCCAAGCTAGCAGTAACAGGAGCGTTGTCGTTAGTGCCTTTTAGATCTATGTTTTTTTCTATGGTGGATATTTTTGTGAGCCCTTCGTGCTCATAAGCGATACAGGAAATAGAAAAATCGTTAGTGCCTTCATTTGCAATGTTGAGATAGAGTTTCCATTCATTGCCATTTCCGCCATTGTTTTCTATTGTAATCGGGCAGATTATATCTAGCGGCATATTATCTGTGTTGGTTAATCCAGATTCGCGCGATTGAAGTTTAATACTCTTGGCTGGATCAGCCGCGCGACAGGACGCCCCTGGTGTGGCGAAAAACATCGTATCAGCAATATCATCTTCGATTTCGCACCCTGTAGCATCTACAGCAGTATTGTCAGGTGTATTCGGGCAAAGATCTGCGGTATTACCTACACCGTCACCATCATCATCACCATAACCTTTCTCTAAAAGTTCAAAAAAGGTGATAAACAATTGATAACCAGTCGATATCTCAGAATATTGCTGACCACCTCCATGATTGATTCCCTTAATTTTATTTAAAATATATGGAGCATTGAATGAATTAATTAGATTATAAAATTGCAATGCGTTGTAGTCGTTTTTGTTGGTGCCAGTTTTTTGAAACACTAGTCGGGTAGTCCCTGCGTTTCCTCCAGAAACATGGCATCCCAAGCATTTAGGCGCCTCAATCAAACCTGCGATACTACTATCAAAATAAATTTGAGCGTCGGGCGGTACCGACGAAAAGGTTTTCACTGAAATAGTGAGAGAAAATATTAGAATAGCGCTAGCTATATTTGGTCTAATGTTCATTTCTAGTTGGCCTGATTGCCTTACACTTGATGATTAAAAAAACTATAGCTTTTGACAGATCGATTTATTAAAGACAATTATTTTAAATATGCCTAACGCTTAATTATCAAAAATTAAGTAATTATTGTCTGTGCCTGTTACGCTAGAAAGCATCATCCAGATTACTGTGAACTTGGAGAGATGTGTCGATAGCAAGATATGGAAGGCCAATATTTTCTAGCCACTGCATAATGTCTTGGTTTTCCTTGAGCGACGCAGTTGTTGCAGTTCCTCCCGCGAGAAGACATTGCTCAGAAACAACTGTACATGAGGCGAGTCCATCAATAGGCCAACCTGTTTTAGGGTTTATGAGGTGAGAGTAGCGTTTCCCATTTATTATTAACGCCCTTTCATAATCACCACTCGTCGCTACGCAAACATCCGATAGTCTTAACATAGATACAGATTTCCCCGATATTCTGGGATGGCGAACTGAAATTTCCCATGGTGTTCCGTCAGGCTTGTCTCCAATTAGACCTATATCTCCTGCAAGATCAACTAGTGCGGACTTGATGTTCAGGTCACGTAAAATCTTCGTAGCGAAATCCACCGCATATTCTTTGACAATGCCTCCAAGATCAATCTTCATACCTTTGGCAGATAGTCGAGCAGAATGAGAAGACCAATCAAATTT
>JAQWLX010000129.1 GCA_029247075.1 Halieaceae bacterium
CGCGGAAGTTCCCTGGAAGTTGTCTACTAACTATGCATACAGGCCAAGTGTTGGCATGGGCGACGTCAGTAGCCTGCCCGCCAAAAAAAATGGGTATATCACATTCGGTTCGTTTTCACGCATCATCCGACTAAATTTTCGAACCATTGAGGCTTGGGGTGCGATCTTAAATCAATTAGAAGGCTCCAGATTGATAATCGACTCAGCGGATCTTAAATTTCCAGAACTTCGAGGGGGAATTATAGAAAAATTCGAAGCGCTAGGCATAAACAAAGATCGCTTAGAGCTGGGTTACAATAGTCCACCTTGGGACTTGCTAAGGGAAGTCGATATTTCGCTTGATTGCTTTCCACACAATTCAGGGCTAACTCTTCTAGAAAGTCTCTACATGGGTGTTCCTTACGTCACATTAGCGAGTCGAGTTGGAATAGGGAGGCTTGGAGCTAGTTTTTTGACAGCGATTGGACGTAACGAATGGATTACGGAAAGCGAGGAAACTTTCGTAGATGCAGCCTTAGATTTAGCCAAAGATTTGGATGCGTTAGGTAAAATTAGGCAAGTATTGAGGGCTGAGATTAAAAGCAGTCGAATAATGAATGAACTTAAGTATACCTCTGAGCTAGAAGCAGCTTACCAGAGTATGTGGGAGATTTTTTTGCAGCAATCTTGTTGAATCGTAGTGCGATTTTGAGATTTTCCCAGGTAAGCCTTTTTGTTTAGAATCAGTGGAGTTTTTTTGCAAGAATAGAAGTCATTCTCTGGGTGTCTGTTGATGGCGACAACTCAGGAAGGGCGCCTCTGTAAAACTCTATTTCAAAATGCGCCTCTTCTAGACATCTTTTAATATCCTCGAACGAGAAGAGTGTGAGTTCATGGACTCGGGTAAAGCAAGTTTCACTTCCAATACCATCAACTATATTTACTTCGTACTTCAGCTTAAGTTTCCCTGATTCCAAATCTGAATTGTCAGGTACGGCTTTTCTAATAACTTTTTCCCCTTCAGAGAGATATGTACGAACTACAGTGCGTGGAGGGGATTCTGTAATAAGAAATTTGTTCCAAAACTCAAAAATTAAATAGCTATTAGGCTTTAATATTCTACTTGCTTGTGAGAAAAACTGAGTGAGAACATCTAAATTTTCTATACAGTTGATAACATTAAATAAAGAAAATGCCAGCCCGTATTTTTTTTCTGTTAAGTCGGACAGTTCTCCACAGAAAAAGTTCACCGAGCCATTTTTCGACCTAGCCTTATTGATCATAGCTTTTGATGTATCAAAACCGCTGATGGGATTAGAGCGCAAAGTGGCGAGTGCGATAGCATGACTACCTGTGCCGCAGCCAATATCTATAATGGGTGTTTTGTTATTGATCGATAATGATTTTATTAGCTGATCTAGGCGCCTTGTCTCTTCCTGATAATTTTTGTGCTGGGCTAGCAGGTCATAATACTCCGCATAGAGATCGTCGTAAGTAAAAGTGCCCTCGTCACCCGAATCTGAAATTTTATTCATTTTCAAAGTATTACCTTTAGACAGAAAGTATACAAATTGTTAAATTCTCCAAACTTACCAAAAATAGAAATGATCTGCCGGCTATAATTTGTTGAGTTTCAAGAGAGAAATTAGGATTATCAAGTGATCTGGTATGACTGGAATTTTAAGTTCGTTAAGATAGTACGGATCCTTAAAAGCAGTTAGTTAGGAAGTCTTGTAATAATGAGCAACTCTGTAGAAAAAAAACTACGAAAAGCCGAGAGCCATCTCAAAGCTCGAGAATTTAGTGAAGCGGAAGCTGTCTACAAAAACATACTTGAAAGGTTTCCTAAAAATAAGAAGGCTATTTATGGCTGCCTCAAAGCGCAAGCAAAAATCTCATCAAAGTTGTCACCTTCTTCAGAACCGTCGCAAGAGCAAATGCATGAACTAATCAATCTATACCACGGTAGAAGGTATGAAACTGTTTTGTCAAAGACTGAAGTGATGACCAAACTGTTTCCTAATTCCATAGATCTATTCAATTTACAGGGAGCTTCCTATGCGGGACTGGAGAAATATGATGATGCTATAGCGAGCTATAAATATGCTATTAAGATCGATCCAAATTATGTTGATGCTCATAGCAATATGGGTATTGCCCTGCATCATAGAGGAAGCTTAGATGCAGCCATAGAGTCGTATAATAAGGCTATAAAGATTGATCCCCACCATCCCAATACCCTTAACAACATGGGTATTTCTCTCAAAGATAAAGGTGAATTCGATAAAGCTATAGCAAGATACAAACAAGCTATAGGCGTGAAGCCAGATTACGCGGATGCCTACAGCAATATGGGCGCTATTCTTAAAATTAAAGGTGATTTTGACGGAGCAATTAATTACTTTAGTCAGGCGGTTCATTTGGAGCCAGACAATGCCAGTTTTCGACATAGCTTGGGCCGTGTTCAGGAGGATATGGGAGACCTATCTGCCGCAATTGAAAGCTATAAAATCGTCATTCAGACTAAATCTGATCAAGCTGATTTTCACTATGATCTTGGCAATGCTTTATTACGGTCAGGACAAAAAAATGCTGCAATCAATAGCTATGAAAAAGCTCTTGAGGTTGAGCCAGGCTATGCTCTAGCGGGTCATATGCTGGCTTCGCTATCTGGTAAAACAACCTCAACTGCGCCCA
Source organism: Halieaceae bacterium (assembly GCA_029247075.1). GTDB lineage: Bacteria > Pseudomonadota > Gammaproteobacteria > Pseudomonadales > Halieaceae > CABYJX01. The sequence goes on from JAQWLX010000129.1 coordinate 2,677, forward strand.
AGAAATATGTCGAAGACTTATTTGAAAATTATGCCCCTACATTTGAAGACTCTTTAGTTAACAAACTCCGTTACGAAGCACCTAAAAAACTCGCTAATATTGTTTTTGCAAACCATCCAGAAAATTCAATTGGTTCAATTTTGGATTTAGGGTGTGGTACTGGGCTTGTTGGAGCCGAGTTAAAAGGATCCTGCAGCTATTTAGCGGGTGTCGACCTATCTGAGGCTATGTTGGAGGAGGCCAGGAAAAAGGATGCTTACGATGAGTTGGTGCATGAAGACATAACCACATACTTATCGCGAGAAAAGCTAGAATTTGACTACTTCATTTCGGCGGATGTTTTCATCTATGTTGGAGACTTGTCCAACATCTTTCAGTTGATTAAATCTCGTAACAGGTCGCGAGGTGGAAAACTAATCTTTTCTGCAGAACACACGGAAAAAGAGGGATATTTTTTGGAGGAATCTGGGCGATATTCCCACTCAAAAAATTACATTGAAAGCCTTTGCAAAAAATTCGGCTACAGAATTACGTATTTTGAGAAGGCTGACTTGAGAGAAGATAAAGGCAAAATGTTGGTGGGCGGTTTTTATCAGTTAACCTTCTGAGTTGGCGTTTCTATTGATTGCAATATTAGTTCTCAAAGATTCAAGCATTGCTCGGCTCTAGAAGTGATTAACTAGCTGCACTGAAAAAACCATTGACTGCAGATGCTATCAACTCGACGGTTTCTTCACTCATATTTGAATGAAGTGGCAGAGAAACTATTTCCTTCGAGATCTTATCGGTTACTTTTAGAGAGCTTGATCTCACATTAGCAAATAGCGAAAAGTGGTGTCCAGGTTGCCAATGAACCCCGGTATCAATACCATTTGCAGTTAAATGGGCTCTAAATTTGTCTCGATACTTTGCTGGTACGCGGATGTAATACAGGAATGGAGTGACATCTACGAAGTCAGAGGCCGGAACAGTAACCTCAGGGATATTCCTGAGAAGATTATTATACAACCGGCAGGATAGTTGCCTAGTTTTTGTAATTAATGGCATCTTTGCCAATTGAGCCAAACCCATGGCCGCGTGAGGGTTAGATAGGTGATAACGGTAACCTAAGCCATCTACATCGAAATTCCAGGCTCTTTGGTTTTCATACATTTTTGTAGCGGACTGATTCATTCCAATTAGTCTCATCTTTCTAACCTGCGACAGCTCTTCCTCTGATCTAACCAAAAGCACTCCTCCGTCAATACAGGTAATGGTTTTAACCGGATCGAAACTGAACATGCAAAGATCAGAAAATGTGCCTATCATTTTCCCTTTATACGTGGATCCGAAGGAGTGAGCGGCATCGTGAATGACGCGAAGACCATATCGATCTGCAATTTCTGCAATAGCTTCGTGATCCGCTAGGCAGCAGAAATAGTCCATTGTTATTATTGCTTTGGTATTTGGGCCAATCAGATTTTCCACGCTTTTAGGATCTATACATAGAGTGTCTTCAAGGATGTCGCAGAATACTGGCTTGCAGCCAGCTGCTGTTATAGCCTGAAAATCTGCTACATTATTGAAAGCTGGTGTAATAATCTCCGAGCCTTCTTCAAGGCCAGCTACTAATATGGCTAAATGAAGAGCAGCATGCCCTGTGCTTACGGCAGCTACATACCTATCCTGCAGTCCTAAAAGTGCTGATATTGCTTCTTCGAATTCACCCACTGATTTACCCATCCCCAGCCACCCAACCTCTAGCGATTCTCTGACCGCTAGAAGTTCTTCTTCTTCTATTAAGGGTTTAAATACAGGGATATTTGTCACTTGCGCCCACTCCTGGAATTTATGTAATGAATGTGAACCGACGTTCTCTTTTTGTATTTGCGCTATTTCTGCTTTATTTCAAAATCACCCTAAGGGATTTTGTTGCCGCAATAAACTTAATCTTGACTATTTTTTTCATCTTGCCAACGCATTGCCCAATTTTAATTTGGAAATTAATGATTAAGCTTTTTTGATTCGCCAGTACGGTGAGTTTTTTAAATGTATGATTTATGGAAATTGCTGGACTTGCCACTATCTGGGACCGCAATATATCCTACGTTAGTTACTTCGCATGTAATTTTTAGCTGGTTCGCTTGCAATGCGCGTGTTTAGTGATCATGGCGGTTTACACCTACTTAATTAAAATAGTAATTAGATGCTAAATGTTAGAGGTTGTATTTCATGGACGCTATTAAAAAATTTCGAGAAGAGAGAACCCAATGTATAGAATCGCTCGAAAAGGATTCTAATTTTTCAGCTTTATCGGATAGCTGGACCAAGGAAGCATGTGATCGAAACTATCAATATAATTTCGATTGGTTAGGTCGGCCTATCATTCAGTTTCCAAGCGATATCGTTGCTATGCAAGAACTGATATGGAGTGTTAAACCTGACCTCATTATAGAAACTGGGATTGCACATGGAGGGTCCTTGATACTCAGTGCCTCTATGATGGCGCTTTTGGATATAAAGAGCGGCACTTATGAGCCTCAGAAACGCAAAGTGGTGGGAATTGATATAGATATAAGAGAGCACAATAGACGCGTGATTGAAACGCATCCGATGTTTTATCTTATTGACATGATAGAAGGTTCTTCCATTGAGCCCTCCGTTATCGAGCAAGTGATTAAGATTGCATCTGAACATCGTTCTGTAATGATTTTTCTTGATTCAATGCATACACATGATCACGTTTTCTCAGAGCTTAATGCTTACGCCCCTTTAGTCAGCAAAGGTAGTTACTGTGTAGTCTTTGATACGGTGGTGGAGAGATTTCCAAAAGGCTACTATCCTGATCGACCTTGGGACGTAGGCAATAACCCACAGAGTGCCGTGGACAGCTGGATGGAAGGCCGCGACGATTTTATTGTGGATACTAGTATCAGTTCAAAACTGCAAGTTACCTCAAACCCAGGAGGCTATTTAAAGCGAATTGGATGAAATCTTTAGCTAGGATAGTAACCGCCAAAATCGCAAGCTAAAATTGGCGTTTCAACGTATATGGGATTTCATAATATTTATTTTTGTTAAATCTATTAAATAACCTGAGGTGTAGTCCGATATACTAAAGATGCGCGGGGGTTTTTATCTGCGAACTTTGCTTTGAAGTTTATAATGAAACTAAAACGAACTGGAAAGGGTGATGGCAACACAAGACTGTGCAGTATGTAAGTTGATTCGCGTATACATTATGGTGGCCGTGCCCATGATTTTTCTGGTTTGGCTGAATCCAGATTCAAGCAGTGAATTTTTAAGTGAATTCAGTCTTACTAACATCTTTGCTAACCTGGTCGGGATCGGCTTTGTCAGTCTTGTGGCGTGGAAGGCCTATAATGAATTCTGGAAACGATAGACCAATGTCAAATCCTGACTGCTGGAACTGCAGGCACTTCTTCATCACATTTGAAAAGCATCATCGATATGGCTGCCGTGCAATCGGATTTAAGGCAAATGAGCTCCCTTGTCTGGAAGTCTTGCGAACGGACGGCTCACCGTGCTTGTCTTTTGCCGCAAAATGCCCAGAGGAGTTGCCACAAACACCTGCTAGTGCTATTCAGCAGGATCGCCAGAGTAATCTTATAAATCTCAAGTGTTAGTGGCTCTTAGGCTACTATTTTAATAGCTAAGCTATTGAGTAGCCTTGTCTAATACTAGGAAAAACGGGAGTTCAGTCGTTTTTGCCTGCCTGCAAAAAAGGTCTCCCTGATACAAATAAAGAGAGCAACCGAGGGAATTGTGATGCCAGCTATCGGAGGATGTCCAATAATTGTCAACGTCGGCATCTGGGAAGACAGTTGGATTCACGGATGGGCTGACGCAAGCCTTTTCTTGAATCGATTTCATTTCGTTGTTTGTTGGGAGTCTCCAGGGTTTGCCAGATTTGACCGCAAACTCTTCAGCATAAGCCATGGCGTCTTTCCAATTTAGTCTTAGCCCGGAACCTTCACAACGGCGGCTGATAAAGGATTTACCAGCGGGGCAGCGATACCAGAGGATCTTAGAATCTTTCTTCCGAGCAATTCCACGTTCGTCAGTTAAGAAGCCTGATCTATCTCTAGGTTCGAAGTAATCATCGCAGGAGGGCGGCCTCGCCCGGAGGTCACAGCCGTTGATGATAACTACACAAGCAAAAGCGACTAGAGATCTGGCGATGCTATTTGACGTTAACATAGGGTGAACTCTGTCCTTAATTTATTAAGCCTTATTGCTACAATATATCTGCTGGCCTGACAACCATTTTATCCAGGTAAGTCTAGAAAAGTGCCTTAAAGGGCCGCTTTTTAGCTTCTAATAGAACACAAAAATGGTTAAGTTACTGAAATTTTTCTATAAACTGCCGATATTATGCTAGATACGCGCGTTAGTGCCCCTTTGGCATGTTTGTGATTAAAATATGGTTTGAGGTCTGGGTTTTGTGCGGGATGTATGTAAAGGAGAGAATTAAATGGATATAGCTACGATAGTTGGCCTGTTAGCCGCCTTCGGACTCATTATTTCAGCGATGAGCGATCCGGCAGCATTTGTCGACGTGCCCTCTGTTTTGATCGTCGTAGCCGGATCAATCGCGGTGGTATTGTTTAGATCTTCACTGGGTGAGTTTCTTGGTGCAATCGGTGTCATGGGTAAATGTTTCAAGAATAAGCTGGAGCCAGGTGAAGATCTTATTATACAAATCACTGAGCTGGCTAACATTGCCCGTAAGGATGGCATGATCGCGCTTGAGGGTCAGGAAATCGCTAATCCCTTTTTAGCGAAGGCAATCGGGATGCTGGTAGATGGAACCGAAGCGGACATGATCCGGAAGTCTCTCGAACAGGATATTGATTCCACCAAGTTACGCCATAAGCAAGGAGCAGCAATTTTCTCTGCTTGGGGTGAAATAGCTCCCGCTATGGGCATGATCGGCACCTTGGTTGGATTAGTGCAGATGTTAGGAAACATGTCCGATCCTAAATCAATCGGTCCGGCCATGGCTGTCGCTCTTCTAACGACTATGTACGGTGCGATTCTAGCCAATGTGATATGCCTACCCGTTGCAATGAAACTGGGAAGTCAGGCCGATATAGAAGCAGCGAATAACAACTTAATATTGGAGGGTGTACTATTCATCCAAAGCGGTGGAAACCCTCGAATTTTAACAGATTATCTAGCCTCGTTCCTCGCGCCTAAAGCCCGAGGAAAGTTAGAAGCAGCGGCCTGATAGGGAAATCCTATGGCTGAAGAAGGAGAACAGCCCGAAGAGGAAGCTGAAGAAGAAGTCGAAGAGGTCCGCGACGAACAGGGACGCCTCGTCATTCAGCCACCTCCAATCGAGGAAAAGGAAGAAGAGTGTGAGCCTTGCAAAGGTGGAGCGCCAGGTTGGATGGCGACGTTTGCAGACATGGCGACTTTGCTTATGGCATTTTTCGTACTGATCTTGTCATTTGCTGATACAGAACTTCCCAAGTTTGATCAGGTCAACGGTTCACTCAAAATGGCATTTGGTATCAAAAAGATCGTGCCAACGGTGCGCATTCCGTCCGCAAGAAGCATGTTAGTAGAGGAATTTACCCCTGCCGAAGCTCAGCCTACGGTCATTAATCAAAAAAAACAGCTAGCTGAAAATCCATCAGCGGAATTTGTACAGAAGAAAACCGGAGAGAAACCAAACGAGTTCGAAACACAGGAAGCATTTTTGAGCGTTGAGAATGCACTTGCAGAAGAGATAGAAAGTGGCCAAGTGCAGGTCAAAATAGAAGATCAAAAAGTTGTTGTGGAATTACTGTCGGACGGTGCCACGGGGGGACCGGGAGGCACTCAATCAGGGGATCAAAAAAGTGGGCAGATCGATCAAACAACCTTGGATGTTGCCGCCAAGATTGCTGAAGTTCAAGCGAATGTCAACAGTGAGGTACAGCTTTTTCAAACACCGGTGGCCAGTGCTTCAACCCAAACCCAAGGAAAGAAGAGTTCAGGACCTGGTAGCGGTTCGCAGGGTGATGGGGATCAGACGCAAGATCGACTCGAGCAGATAAAAGCAGATCTGAGTAATGAAATTAGTCAAGGCTTGGCTGAGGTGGAACGAGTTGGAGACGAAATTGTAATTCGTCTGGCTAATCAAGGCTCTTTCGTATCAGGAAGTGCAGATTTACAAAGTGGATTTATGCCGTTACTTAGAAAAGTCGGCGGAACAGTTTTTGACGGGAACGGAACGGTGCGAGTGGAAGGCCATACGGACAACGTGCCAATTGCCTTCAGTGATCGATTCATATCGAACTGGGACCTATCGGCGGCTCGTGCGGCTTCAGTGGCGTCTTTTTTCTCAGAATCGGTCGGGGTAGACATGTCGCGGATGAAGGTGGCTGGATTTGCCGATACAAAACCGGAAGACACAAATGATACTCCTGCAGGCAGGGCAACGAATCGAAGAATCGAAATCATCGTGGGTGAGGGTTAGACCATGGCCGGCGAAGAAGAACAAGACATACCTGAAGAGGAAAATCCTAATGAGGAATCCTTAGGGACTGAAGAAGCTGCGAATGAGGAGGAAAATTCTGTAGCTACTTCGGCTGAAGGTGAAGAGCAGGAAGAGGAGGAAGAAGTTGTCATACTCCCCCCGGAAATTATTCCTGCTAAGGAGCCAGATTGCCCCGAGTGTAAATCAGGAGCGCCCGCCTGGATGGCCACCTTTGCCGACATGGCTACCCTCTTGATGGCATTCTTCGTTCTCATTCTTTCTTTTGCCCATATGAATGTGCCCAAGTTTAAGAACGTTAGTGGCTCAATGAAGTCAACTTTTGGTGTCCAGCGTTCGGTTCCCGTTGTAGAGCCACCTACTGCGCAAAACATAATCGCGCAAAACTATCGGACTGCAAAAGTTGAACCAACGATCGTAGATACGATTGAGGAGCAAAAAACAGATGTTCCTCAGCCAGAGGACCAGGAACTGAAATCTGATGATGGAGACGGAGAATCGGAGACGAATGCAGACGTTGAATCGGTTAAGCGCGCGCTCTCGCGCGAGATTGCTGAAGGTAAGGTTACCGTCACAGAAGGTAAGAACAAACAAGTGGTAATCGAGGTTAACGAAGACCGAAACTCGGGTACCGTAGGGGGAGAAACCTCGGGTCAGCCAAAAGCGCAAATCTCTCAACAGGACATTGAACTATTTGCTAAGGTCGCAGCTGCACAAACAGAGATCGAGTCCGCGGTAGAGGTCTATACTGGAAAGGCACCGGATGGTTCAACCGGAGACAACTCGTCAGGACCGGGAGATGGTGGTGACTCTATTCAGGATCAATATGATCAACTCAGAGCCGACTTGTCTGATGAAATCTCAAAAGGCTTAGCGGAAGTCATCCGTGACGGAGATAAGATTATTGTTCGCCTTGCAGAGAAAGGTTCTTTTAGAAGTGGTGATGCGACGCTCAGATCTGACTTTACGCCTCTGTTAAAAAAGGTGGGCGGCTCCCTCAGTGGGAGCAAAGGACTGATTAGTGTTGAGGGTCACACTGATAATGTACCAATTGCGTTCAGTGATCGCTTCAGGACAAATTGGGACCTCTCGGCTGCAAGATCAGCAGCTGTAGCCGACTATCTACTTGGTGGAGGATATGTAGAGCCAGGCAGGGTTAATGTGCTCGGATTTGCAGATACGAAACCCATCGATACAAACGATACCCCCGCAGGACGATCAAAGAATAGACGCATAGAAGTAATTGTAGGCCAATAAACCTTAAATATTTCCACAATTGATTTAAAGCTTTCCCTCCAACTGTCGATCTCAGGATCAAAGCGGCAAAACAATGCCGATCTTGCTACCTAAAGGGCACAACATTGCCACCTTAGGAAGAGCAAACTGAAAAAGTGGTTGGGAGGGGAGAATATGTTAGCAATCAATACGAACGTCAGTGCCGGTATTGCCAGGAATGCAATACAGCGCAATGAAGGCGAGATGACACAGGCGATGGAGCGTCTATCGACCGGTAAGCGAATTAATTCTGCTGCCGACGATGCTGCAGGCTTGGCGATAGCATCCAAGTTTTCAAATCAGATAGCAGGTCTTGATCAAGCGGCACGTAACGCTAATGATGGAATCTCCATGATTCAGACGGCAGAGGGTGCCTATGTTGAAGTGGGTGAGATGTTACAGCGTATGCGGCAGTTGGCGGTACAGGCTGCCTCAGAAACCTACACAGCGTCAGATAGAACAGCGCTGGATCTTGAGTTCCAGGCACTACAGAATGAAATATCATCTGTTGCTGCCAATACTGAATGGAACGGCGGTAAGTTACTTGACGGTACTGCAGGAACAGTTGGTACGGTGAAGATCCAGTCAGGTGCCAACGCAGGCCAGACAGTCGATGTGGCGTTCGGAACTCTCTATAACAGTGCATATAATTCAGCCGGCGCAAATCTGATTGGAGACTCAAGTGGTGAGTTGGTTCACAACACGGCTAACGGTGATTTTAAAAGTCAGATCGTAAACGCAGCAGATACAGCGACTTCAGGTACCCATACCGTTACTATAACTGATGTTGCGAGTCTGGCTACTGGTGACGTACTGATGTTTACGATTGAGGAATTCGATGGAGTTACCAAGCACGACGTTGCTATCACGTTGAATTCAACCGATGTTACTGCTCTGACGACCACCGGTGTAGCTAATATTGCTGGTACTACGGTTATCGAAGATGGTAAGACGCTGGCTAACATTGTTGGTGTGGCTACCAATACTGCCGGTACAAAAGATATGGGTATTATTTCTATTGCAAGTACC
>JAQWLX010000002.1 GCA_029247075.1 Halieaceae bacterium
GGTACTTCATTTCCCTTCACGTGAGGTCGAACCGCCATTTTGTCAATTTCACCGTCAATGGAGCTGTAACCAAGGTCTAGAGTCAAAGAGTCTGTGATCTGCATGGTTGCTCCAAGCTCAAATCCTTGCAAGGATACCTCATCGATCGCTTCTACAACTCGCAAGAGACCGAATGGGCCCACGTAGAACTCGAAAAACTGCATGTCATCGACTTCTGTATTGTAAATTGCACCATTTAAGGCTATGCGACCATCCGCCAGAGTGGTTCGAAATCCAATCTCGAAAGCACTAGAGGTTTCTTCTTCATAAATTTCCGGTGGAGCAATAGGAAGTCCATTCGGATTAACGAGAAATAGCTCAATGATTTCCGTGCCTCCAAGATTATTGAAACCACCAGTCTTAAAGCCCATACCCCAACTAGCAAATAAAGTCGTATTATCACTCATATCATAGGTGATACTAATTTTAGGCGAGACAGCATCCCAGGTTTCACTTCGAGAGGGGACGCTAGCACTCACTGCACCAGTATCAAGATCGATAAATGCCGGATTCCAAGGCGTTCCCCCTAAGGGTTGTCCATTTAACGTACAACCACTAGCAAAAAACTGTCCACAGTAGTCAATCTTCGTAGAGAAGAAACCATCAGCTGGACTCGGCACCAAGTTGTCAACCTGTCGATCTTCTCGGTCATAGCGCAATGCGAATGAGAGTTCCACTTGATCCGAAAGATCGTAGTTTATTGAACCAAAGACCGACATTACATCCGTGGTGAAATTATCTAGCACCATCGCATCAGTCAGGTCATTAACAAAGGATCTAGGTAATTGATCTCGACCGTCATCTTCCAACTGCGCCACACCAACGGTTCTATCGATATTCAGATAATAAAGGCCTGTCTGCCAACGAAGACGTTGGTCATCGGAGGAGGTCAATTGAAGCTGGACACTGTAGTCCTTCTGATTACGCTCCTGATACTGGTATCCATCGCAAGTCGTTGGACTATAAGGAGGCAAGAAAGGTGATCCTGGAGGCGCAAAACCAAAATTAAAGGTCGGAACCTGCATAGGCACGCCTATAGTAGCATTCGTAGTATCTGCACAGTGCTGCTCACCAAAATAAAAACCAAAGGCACCTGAAGTACCATCCGCCAAGAAATACTGCTCTTGATCACTATAAAGAGCCCATCCAGTGAGCGTCATCCCATCCAATTCCTTGTCAAACTTGATAGAAATTTCTGTCGTCTCTTGCTCATTTTCAGGATCAACATTTGGCGAATAAACAAAGTCGAACTCATTTACGTCTATCGCTGCTCCTTCACAACCAGGAGTACCAAACCCGCACAAAAGATCCACATAGAATGGCAGTTCGAAAGCCGCGTTAAAGGCAATAGACGCAGCATCTATTTTCGAAACACGTATTTTGGTATCAATAGATAACGTGTCACTGGGATCCCAGACTAAGCGAGCACTCAATCCAGTTTCTTTAAAATCATTAACGTTATTATCATTAAGATAAACATTTCGCTTAAATCCATCGGTCTTGCGATAATCCATCGTCAATCTGCCAGCTAGATTATCGGTGATAGGTCCAGCAAAAGTAGCCATAACAGTGTTTGTGCTGTCTTCTGCAGCACTCACCTTAATCATAGCTTCCGCTTCTTGAGTTGGCTTCTTAGTTGACATAATCACCGCACCTGCAGCAGCAGAGCGACCGTAGAGCGCTCCCTGAGGCCCTTTGAGGATCTCTATCTGTGACAGATCAGGATATTCTCGATTAAATGCCGATGGGTTTGTATACAAGATCCCATCCACAATGAATGCAAAGTTAGTCTCCGCATCTCGCGCACCATTAATGCCTCGGATACTTAACTGGCTATCGCCCACCTCTACAGTATTAACGAAAGTTACACCGGGAGTCATGTAAACGAAGTCTTCGGCTCTCTGTACTCCCATGTTCTCAATTTGACCTTCAGTAAACGCGGTCACTGTGGCTGGTACATCTTGCAGCGACTCTTCTCTAGCTCTAGCCGTAACAACCACTTCCTCAAGCTGTGCCTGAACTAAATTAGGCAACAACATCTGAGATACTGGCAAAAGCGATAGTATAGTTAACCGCGCAGCGGCTTTCCTGAAATGAATCATTTCCCCTCCTAGGATCTTTTAGTCTTTTTGTCAGTATATATGACTCAGATGAGCCCACAAAGCAAGTAAAAATCAACATCTATGGTTAATCCATTGCTTAAAAATTGTCCCAAATACATCAACTCAGCCTATATCACACCGACTATCCCCGAACTCGACAATTCTTTTACTTCGCGCTCATCAAAACCAAGCTCATCAAGGATCGAGACGGTATGTTGGCCCACTTCTGGAAGGTGAAAATGAACTTTACCTGGTTCATTCAAAAATTTGATTGGAATCCCGATATGATCGTTACCTTGATCATCTTTTATTCGCATATCTCGCTCCCAAACTTGCTTACTGTCCCACGCTTCCGCTAAATCCATAACAGGCATCCATCCAATATCTCGACCTTCAAACCATTCTTCCCACTCAGCCCTGGTTTTTGACAAGAATATATCCCTGAGAAATGCAATTGCCTCTCGATGTCCATCCCCCGCCGGTCCAGTAACCAAATCGATAAAATCTGGTCTTCCTAAGCCAGAAAATAGCTCACTGACAAATTTTCTTTCACCACCTCCCAACGCAAGATAGGTTCCATCTTTGAGCTCGTATATATTTAACATCGCGTTCCCGCCATGAGTCCTCTCCTGCAACCGATCCGGAGCCTGCCCTCCAGCAAATACTGGCCCGACAATATTAGGTGAAGCATTCAAGACGGATTCGAACATGCTGATATCGATATAATCACCAAGGTCGGTTGATTGACGGCGATATAGCGCCATCATAATTCCTCCAAAAGCCAGGTGTGATGAAAGAATATCAGACATTGCCACTCCGACAATCGCAGGCCCCGATTCATCTGAAGGTGAGCGACTGACACTAAGTACACCAGAAGCGGCTACTGCAGCCGTATCGTGAGCAGGACGATCTTTCCAAGGACCATCTTGCCCGAACGCGGATAATGAACAATAGATGATCTTAGGATTTATTTTTGATACTACGTCGTAATCAATCCCCAATCTCTCCATCACTCCAGGTCTAAACGATTCAATGAAAACATCAGCTTCCGCCGCTAATTTCAGCAAAATATCTCGACCCTCATCAGACTTTAAATTTAGCGCCAAACTTTCCTTTCCTCTTTGGGTGGCTCTAAACATCACGGTACTTCCACCCTGAACCCATGGAAAAAAATCACTCGAACGAGTCGGTTCAGGTGCGGCAGGATTTTCTATCTTTATAATGCGGGCACCATGATCAGACATCATTTGTGATACTGCTGGTCCAGGAAGAAAAAGAGACAAATCAAGCACAGTCAGTCCTTCTAGTTTCAAAATTATGCTCCTTTGAATAATTAAGCGGGGGCGAGTAGTTTAATGCTCGACAGCACATGTCTCCAAATTTTATAGTCGCTTCTTTTTACAGCGAGTCACAAAGATGCGTCTATCATCCCCTCGAATTAACCCAATACAAGAAAAAGAATGGACCAAAGCTCAGCGAGATATACTTAAAATGCAGACAATGCGAGGCAAAGTACAAAATATTTTCCTTACACTCGCACATCATGAAAAGCTAGCCAAGCGATGGCTGGTTTTTGCAAATCATATTCTGAATAAATCCACATTGAGTACCATAGATAGAGAGATACTAATCTTGCGAATCGGATGGTTGTGCCAGTCAGCTTATGAATGGAGTCAACATGAAATTATCGCGACTAAAGCAGGACTAAGTGCAAAAAAGATTGAAGCCATCAAGACTGGTAGAAATGATCCTTGCTGGACTGAACGAGAGAACCTACTTTTAAAAGCGACCGACGAACTTTATGCTGACGCTTTTATAACCACCGCTACCTGGAGTGGACTCACTACTTATTACAGCACTCAGCAAATGATGGACTTGGTGTTTACGGTCGGGCAGTATAACCTCGTAAGCATGGCACTAAATAGTTTTGGTGTTCAGCTAGACGAAGATCTACGCGAGTGGAAAGGAAATTCAGATGACGCTACTAAAAACTGATTTGTCGGGTAAAACAGCTCTTATTACCGGTGCCAGCTCAGGCATTGGTAGAGGCGTGGCTAAGGCATTTGCCGAATGCGGCGCCAAGGTGGCGATTAATTATCCAACATCAGCCGAATCCGCCAGTGCCAACGAGGTAGCAAAAGAGATTGGTCCTAGTGCTGTCACTACTTGCGCTAACGTTAGTGTAGAAGAAGAAGTCACCAGCATGATTAATTTTGTTCTTGGAGAATTTGGCCAGCTCGATATCTTGGTCAATAATGCAGGAATTGCACGATCGGCACCCGTAGAAAACATTCCCACCAGCGACTGGAATGATATATTTTCTATTCACGTTAACGGTACTTTCTTCTGTACCCGAGCAGTCCTAAATCACATGTACGAAAGAAATAGTGGAAGAATTATAAACACAGCATCCCAACTCGCCTATAAAGGTGCGCCGGGGTTTGCGCACTATACAGCAGCGAAAGGTGCAATATTATCCTTTACTCGCTCACTAGCGCTAGAAATAGGGGATCGTAATATTAGTGCCAATTGTGTAGCTCCTGGTGCAACTATGACTCCAATCTTAGAGGATGTGCCAGAGAATATTTTAAATGATATACAAGCCGGTATTCCTAGAGGGAAGTTAGCTGACGTTGACGATATTGTGGGCTCTTATGTTTTCTTAGCTAGCGATGCAGCGGGGCATTTTAGAGGTCAATGCATAAGCCCTAATGGAGGTGACGTTTTTCTTTGATTTCTAGACGGATCTATTCCAGGGCAACACGACACGATCAGAAGAAAAAACACAACCAATAATGATACAGCCTGTCCCAATAAATGTCGCAAGGGATACGGACTCAGAAAAGAGCAACCATCCAAATAAAACGGCCCACACAAATGCCGTATATTCGATAACAATCAATTCACGAGTTTCAGCTCGCCTATAGGCGGCGGACATTAATAATACCGATCCAATTGCCAATACCGCTGCTATAAAAAGACCACCCCAAATATCTCGATCCGTCGGCATAGTAAAAAATATTGGTGTTGCTGGAAGAAGAACTATAACGACAAAAAAATTCTGAAAAAACGCCACCTCAAATGGACTAGCAACTAGTGCCTGCATCCGTTGAATAATTAGATAATAGGCATATCCTGCGGCAGCTAATAAAATTGCAACCGTGCCAAGTATCGACTCCAAATCAGTTCCTATATGAAATTTTCCACCAATAACAACAAAGACCCCGGCTAATGCAATCACAGATCCCTTGACAGCTGTACCAGTGATATTTTCCTTTAGAATTACTACGGCTAGATAAAGTGCGATCAAAGGAGCAATAAAAGTCAGGCCAACGGCCTGTGCTAATGGCACTCGAACCAAGCCCCAAAAAAGCATTAAGGCAATAAATGCTGAAAGAATTGCTCTCAGGGCATGAAGCTTTATAGCCTTAATCGTAGGCCTGCCTTCCCATTTGAAAAAATATAATACGGCACAAAGAAGTGTTCCAATAAGAACTCGCGCAAATAAGGTATTGAACACGCCAATTTCTAAAGAAAGGCCTTTCATAGCCGCATCTAAAGCTGCGAAAAGAAAGATTCCTACTATCGCTATTTGAATTGCTATTCGTGATTTTTCGCTCGATGAAATGTGAGTGTCTGAAGTCATTAAATTCCTTAAAAGCCAGGAAACCACCTTGCAGTACAACAAGAATTGAATAGTAATTTAAATAACAATCTCTCGCTTTTTGGTTAAATAAATGACTCTTAAGCCTAACAAGCAATATACTCTATATGTCTACCTAAGATTGAAATTTTAGCCATTGCTATGTTGGTAATTTGACAAGTCTAATTATGAAAAACATTAATTTACCTAAAAAAAATATAGGTATATTTATAGTTTTTTTTATTCCGACATATTTGTCCGCTCATGATCAGGAGTGGAAGAAATTAGAGAGTGTTAAAAGCGAACTCTTCCAAGAAGCACTCATACACAAAAATATTCGCAGAACTTATAGTGTATTTTCTCCGCCTTCAACATCGAGAAAATCTAGGCCATTACTAATAGGCCTGCATGGCTACTATGGAAATGGAAAAGAATTTGCGGAAAAAACAGCTAATATTATTGAAGATTTAGCTGAAAGAGATTACGTGGGCATTTTTCCAAACGGGACTAGCATGAGTCTACTAAAGCCTCACATCGCATCTTTTAATGACATCGACTCCCAAAATAGCACTGGAAAAGATGGCCCTACATGTATTAACTCGTCTTACGATTACGGTGTATACAATAATTGTCCAAAATCCCAGCATGAGGACCAATGTAATTGGGGTAGTAGTTGTGCGGATGATGAAGGGTTTTTTAGAAAGTTAATAGAGATTGCGATAGAGAAATGGCGTGTTGATCCAAAAAGAGTATACCTGACTGGATTCAGCCAAGGAGCTCAAACAGTACAGTCTCTTGCTTGGCGAATGTCCGATGTCATTGCCGCTATTGCTCCGCAAAGCGGCTTCGCAGCAAATGGTTTTTCTAAAGCCCCACTATCAAAAATGAGCTTTATTCAAGTTTGGAGCCCGTCCGACAGGACGGTCGATGGGACAGATCGCGCATCCGAAGATGGTATGATTTATGAATCGGCTTCAGAAACGTTTTCAACTTGGGCAACCGCACAAAATTGCGAAATAGAAGCTTCACCCCATGCTACCTCATATGATGGAAAAAATGGATGGAAGTGCTCTGAACACAGAAATTGCAAAAACAAGTCTCTTGTAATCTCTTGCATCTGGAACGGCGGACATGCCTGGGTAAATGATCCAGCTCATGATGTTATGTTTAACGTATTTGAAAGACACCACTTAAATT
>JAQWLX010000011.1 GCA_029247075.1 Halieaceae bacterium
CCTGCTCTCCATCTTCAGTCTCTATAGCAGAGCATATGCGCTCCTGAAGCCCAACAAGATAAGACCTAACCAGATCAGAATTCATAAATTGTTAATCCTAATTTCAATCTTAATTATAGCTGAAGGCTGATTTTTAGGTACGGATTATTGATCCTGTGTCAAGATCACGGATTTGAGACGGCAAGGACCTGCCTCCCGTTTCACCAGCAACCAATGCCGAAAGCTGGGCTGGGAAATAGGACTCCACCTCCTGAAGAGTTTTTGCGGGCTCTAAGCCAGTCGGATTGGCAGAGGAAGAAACAAGCGGGCCATCCCATGCAAGACACAGTGCACGCATGATTGGATGATCGGTGACCCGCAGGGCCACCTTGTCATGAACACCTACTATCCAGCTAGGAACTTTGCCATGATGCGATACAAGCCAAGTATTTGGTCCAGGCCAGCTCTCGGTCAACAAAGCACGTTTGGATAGCGAGAGATTTTGTAATAGATCTTCAAACTGCTTTTGCATCGCAGCCACAAGGATTAATCCTTTCTCCATAGGCCTTTTTTTAAGCATCAGAAGCTCGCCAACCGCTGTCTCGTTATTTGGGTCACAAGTAAGCCCCCAAACAGATTCAGTTGGACAAGCAATGACCCCGCCGCTACGCATACTAGCGACGGCAATATTTAGTAAATCCTTCAAGCTTGCAAGCTATTTTGCAGGCTCGCATCCTTTACAGAGATAGCCTCCGCATTTTTCTTACGCTCATCTTTTAATTTTTCCTGAAGCTCTGACTCGCTAGTAGCCAGAATTTGTGCGGCAAGATAAGCAGCGTTTTTAGCTCCAGCTTTTCCAATGGCCACAGTAGCTACGGGTATGCCAGCCGGCATCTGCACGGTAGAAAGCAAAGCATCGAGTCCATCTAACGAAGCATTCATGGGGACACCAATTACTGGGCGGACCGTCATAGCCGATACGGCTCCCGCTAAATGCGCGGCCATTCCTGCGGCCGCAATAAATACTGCGCAACCTCGTGATTCCACATCCTGCACATATTCCTTGGTTATTTCTGGAGTTCGATGAGCAGACGTAATCTTAGCTTCAAACGGAATATCGAAATCGCGCAGCACTCCAAAACAGGCCTCCATCACTGGCAAATCTGAATCAGACCCCATTAATATAGCAACAAAACTTGATGACATAACAGCAACTTCCTTTTCAAAGATTAAACAACGTTAGCAGCCTAATTCTAACAACTGTACCAAGTGGCACAAGCTTTCGCACAAAGCGTTAGTAGCGCTATACTTCACCCGCAAACATTTTTTGACTTAAGCGATTAATCGTTTACAGAATAAGGTTACAATCTCTCAAATCTGGAGAAAGGCTTTGGCGCTGCTCGAAATTCTTGCGTTTCCTGACCCTAGGCTCAGGACCGTTGCGAAACCCATCGATAAGATAGATGTTATCTTACTGAAACTTATAGATGATATGCTCGAAACAATGTATGCGGCCCCAGGCATTGGTTTAGCAGCTACCCAAATCAATGTCCATAAGCGCGTGCTAGTTATGGACGTTACCGAAGAAAAAAACACTCCTATGTCCTTTATAAATCCTGAAATTGAAATCATTGATGCCGAGTTGGGCGAGTTTTCCGAGGGCTGTCTCTCTGTCCCGGGATTTTTTGAAATCGTTAATCGACCAAGTTCTATCCGAGTCAAATCTTTAGATCGCAATGGTAAAGAAAAAGTTCAAGAGCTTGAAGGGCTAGGAGCAATATGTTTGCAGCACGAAGTCGACCACCTAAACGGAAAACTATTCGTTGACTATATTTCGCCATTGAAGAGAAACCTTATACGTAAGAAGCTTCAAAAAGCGCAGAGACAGCGGACCTAAAGATAAGTGATCAATAATCACCTCAGGATTGCCTTCGCCGGCACTCCACAATTTGCAGCAACTCATCTCGAGGCATTAATATCGAGTGAACACCACTTGGTTGGAGTTTTTTCCCAACCTGACCGTCGCGGTCAACGGGGAAATAAATTACAACAAAGCCCTGTGAAAAAGCTAGCGCTGGCCAATAATATTCCTACGCACCAGCCTCACTCAATGAATGAGCCGGAAGCGGCAAACGCACTGTTAACACTAAATCCGGATGTTTTGATCGTAGTTGCTTACGGGCTTATTGTCCCTAAGCAGGTTTTAAGCATACCGAATTTTGGTTGTTTAAATGTACATGGATCGATACTTCCAAGGTGGCGAGGCGCGGCACCCATTCAAAGAGCTATAGAGTCAGGTGACAAGGAGACTGGGATCACCATTATCCAAATGAATGAAGGGCTCGACACAGGTTCTTCTCTCGCAATGAAGCATCTTCCAATTCAAGATTACATGACGTCCGAAGAATTATCTCAATTGCTTTCTCGTGCGGGTAGCGACTTACTATTAGAAGTTTTGTCAAACCTGCATGAGTTTCAAAATAACGCTACTCCGCAAAGTTCTCTGCTAGGCGAACCATGTTACGCTAAAAAACTGGTTAAGGAAGAAGCGGAAATAGACTGGTCTTTTGACGCTAAAAGGCTAGCTCAAAAGATAAATGCGTTTAATCCTTCACCAGTATGCTATTCCCATCTTGGAGAAAATCGTATAAAGATTTGGCAAGCTCAATCGATCACTAAAAACCGCGTAGAAACCATCCCGGGCACAATTTTATCAGCAGATAAAAATAGCATTACCGTCGCATGTGGATCCGACCAAATTCAACTAACAAAATTACAACTACCAGGAGGTAAAATACTTTCTCCCGCAGCATTACTTAGCGGGCACAAAATCCTTTTTTCCATTGGAAGTCGATTCAGTGAAATTAAAGAAAGCTAGGTCTGCATGAAGCAAGACGCAAGGATATGCGCTGTAAAAGTTATAAAGAATGTCTTGCTAGGCCGCTCTCTATCACCTACCTTGAAAAAAGCGCTAAATCACTGTGCAGATAAAGAAAAGCCCAAACTGCAACAATTAGTCTATGGGGCATTAAGAGATTATCCACGGCTTTTTGGAATTACAAAACAAATACTCGAACGGCCCATTAGAGCAAAAGATACCGATCTAAAAGCACTTGTTATACTAGGCATTTACGAGCTTGAACACATGAATACTCCGGCTTATGCAACTGTTGCTTCGATAGTTGAACGAGCACAAGACCTTGGTAAGCCATGGGCGAAAGGGCTTGTAAACGCTGTATTAAGACGATTCATAAGGGAAAAAGAAGTAATTCTCTCGACACTTACTCAGTCGCAAAAAGCATCTCACCCAGAATGGATGTATGACAAAATAACTAACGAATACCCTGACAAATATTCAGATATATTTGCTACTAATAACGAGGCACCACCTTTAACTATTAGAGTTAACCAAGAACAAATCAATCGCGAAGATTATCTATGCCTGTTAAAGGAGCGAGGCATCGTTTCGAAACCAGGAATTCTTGCAAATACCTCTATATATATAGAGCAAGGCATAAGAGTTGAGGAGCTGCCTGGATTTTCCCAGGGAATGGCAAGCGTGCAAGATGAAGCGGCCCAAATAGCTGCGTCATTGCTTCCATGTAAAGCAGGGGAAAAAATACTTGACGCTTGTTCAGCTCCTGGAGGGAAGGCAACACATCTTTTGGAAACCTTTCCCGAAATTCAAATGTCTTTAATGGATATTGACCAAGAGAGAATTGTGAAGGTGACTGAAAACTTAGGTCGTCTAAGACTTTCTGCCAATGTCGTCATCGGCGATGCATGCGCCGGATCAAAAATATTTCCAACGGATAGCTTCGATCAAATAATTGCTGATGTTCCTTGCAGTGCTTTTGGCGTCGTTCGACGTAACCCCGATATAAAACTTCTGAGAAAACTAGAAGATATTAAGTCCTTTTCCTGCTTACAGAAAAATCTTTTGAACGGGCTTTGGCCCATTCTTAAGCCTGGCGGCCATTTGCTCTATGTTACTTGCTCCATATTGCAGGATGAAAATGATGTAGTGGTAGGTAACCATGTTAAAGTTAATACTAACTGCGAATGGATACCTATCGAGGCGAAATGGGGCTTTGAAACCAAATATGGTCGGCAATTAATTCAGGCGTCCGGCGCGCACGATGGACTTTATTTTTCACTCTTAAGAAAAACCTCTTCCCACTAGATAAACTATGTGCACTATTACGCTAGGACAAGTCTTACATTAAGTTAAACATTTATTTATGGTGCCCTAATCATCAAGCTGGATTTCTAGATCATGAAAATTATAATCCTGGGCGCAGGGCAAGTCGGTGGCTCACTTGCAGAACGTCTGACAGATGAAAACAATGATATCACCGTCGTGGATAAAGATGCTGACGTTCTTAGAAACCTTCAAGATCATCTTGATATAAACACGGTAGCTGGCGATTCGGCTCACCCGGAAACGTTGCGAAGAGCAGGAGCTGATGAGGCCGATATGCTAATCGCCGTGACCGATAGCGATGAGATCAATATGATGGCCTGTCAGGTAGCGCATTCACTATTTAATACACCAACTAAAATTTCACGCATCCGCTCGCAAAATTACTTATCTCACAAAGCTGATTTATTTTTGGATGACCATATCCCGGTCGATGTAATTATTGGGCCGGAAGAATTAATAACTCGCAATATCGGTCAGCTAATCGCTCACCCAGGTTCATTGCAGGCACTAGACTTCGCAAATCAAAGAGCACAGCTAGTAGCGGTTAGAGTGCAACCAGGCGCACCTATTGTTGGACAAGCTTTGAAAGAAATCAGAGCGCACATGCCAAAAGTTGATGCGCGCGTTGCTGCAATTTATAGGCAAGATACTCCTATCATTCCGGTTGGTACAACAATCATCGAGGAGGGTGACGAGGTTTTTTTCATAGCTGCCACGGCGGACATTCAAGCCGTAGTTGCGGAACTGACCGCTGTCCACGATCGTTACAATCGAATACTAATCGCGGGCGGCGGTAACATTGGATCAACTTTAGCCGAAAGTTTAGAAGAGCAATATAACGTCAAAATAATTGAAAAATCCTATTCTCGTTGCAAATTGCTTTCGGAAAGACTGCGAGAAACCATCGTGCTTGAAGGCAGCGCATCTGATCCACAACTATTAGCTGAGGAAGGTATAGAATCGATCGACGTCTTTTGTGCTCTTACTGACAATGATGAGTCAAACATCATGATGTCAATGCTTGCAAAGCGACTAGGCGCAAGAAAGGTTATTACGCTAATTAGCAACTCTACATATGCCGACCTTATTGGGGATGAAATTGATATTCCAATCTCTCCACAGCAAATTACGATAGGTAGCTTGTTGGCGCACATTCGAAGAGGAGACGTTAGTGTCGTTCATTCTCTACGGCGCGGTGTGGCAGAAGCAATGGAGTTGATTGCGCATGGAGATAAAAAATCTTCTCGCGTTGTAGGTCGACGACTCGATGAGATTGGGCTTCCGTATGGAGTGACCATCGGTGCCGTTGTCAGAGGCAAAGAAGTTTTCATCGCTCACGACCACATAATTATTGAACCCGACGACCATGTCATCCTTTTTGTAACAGACAAAGCTCATATTCCGAAGGTAGAAAAACTTTTCGCTGTCGAATTCGGCTTCTTCTCTTAGGTTAAGGTCATGAGAATACTATTTTCTCTTCGCATCCTAGGCTTGCTCTTGATGATCTTCAGCAGCACCATGATTTTTCCGATGCTGATATCTCTAAGCGAGAATGGTCATACGGCTTTCACTTTTCTAAATGCACTTGCTCTGACTTTCTCCTCTGGCTTACTGCTTTGGTTGGCATCAAGTGGCTCAAAGCAAGAACTCCGAATTAGAGACGGCTTTCTAATTACTTCCTTATTTTGGTGTGTTTTAGGATGTTTTGGCTCACTTCCTTTCTATTTAAGCGATGTATTGGATCTTACGTTAATCGAATCAATTTTTGAGTCTATTTCTGGCTTAACAACCACCGGCGCAACAGTAATTACAGGGCTTGATGAATTGCCAAAATCAATTCTATTTTACCGGCAGTTTCTTCAATGGCTGGGTGGTATAGGTATTATTGTCGTCGCGGTTGCCATTTTACCCATGCTTGGTATTGGCGGAATGCAGCTTTATAAAGCGGAAACTCCGGGCCCATCTAAGGACAGTAAAATCGCCCCCAGGATTACTGAAACAGCCAAGGCTTTATTTTTAGTTTATCTCTCCCTAACTGTGGCTTGTGCACTAGCCTATTTTCTTGCGGGCATGACTTGGTTTGACGCGATTTGCCATTCTTTTTCTACAGTAGCGATCGGAGGCTTTTCCACACATGACGCGAGCATGGGATTTTTTAATAGCCACACAATACTCCTTATCGCTAGCATCTTTATGTCTATCTCAGCTATTAATTTTGGGATTCACTTTATTGCTTGGCGACGCAGATCCTTTCAACCCTATAAAGTTGATTCAGAGACACGATTTTTTTGCGCTGTTTTAACTTTGTGCGTTTTTATCACAGTTGGCTATTTAATTTTTACAGCGACTTTTTCTGCTAACGAAAGCTTAATAGTGGGAGCATTCCACGCTATATCCATTGCCACAACTACTGGATATACGACTACATCGTTTTCGAGCTGGCCAGGATTTTTGCCCGTTATGCTATTACTTTTCAGCTTCATGGGTGGTTGCGTGGGGTCTACCGGGGGGGGGATGAAAGCAATGCGAATTATGCTAATTCTCAAACAAGGCATTAGAGAAATGAAACAATTACTGCACCCTCATGCAGTGATTCCACTCAAAATTGGGAAAAGGCGTGTTGAGGCAGCCATTGTAAGTGCGGTATGGAGTTTTTTCGCAGTTTATACTTTTGCCTTCGTAGCTATTATGCTTTGCTTAATGGGCGCTGGCATGGATTTTATTACCGCCTTTTCATCTGTTACGGCCGCAATGAATAATCTCGGACCCGGTCTTGGAGATGTCTCGAGTAATTACAAAAGCGTAGGCGGGATAGCTCAAGGGCTTTTATGTTTCGCAATGCTTCTTGGCAGGCTTGAGGTTTTCACATTGCTAGTGATTTTTACCCCTATATTTTGGAGAAATTAAAGGATTAGTATGGCTAAGACTTAGTTTCAACGCTGGCCAGCACTTTCTTACTATTTTGCTCTTCTAGCCTTTACGATCATCTCATAAGCTGTTTGTATGCTCTGTGTTTTTTCCGTCGCAAGTCTAACCATATCTTCTGGAACACCCTTGGCGATGAGTTTGTCTGGGTGGTTTCGATTCATTAGCTTTCTATACGTTTTCTTGAGGTCACCATCGCTTATAGACGACGAAACTCCTAGAGCGGTATAGGCTTCGCTCAAATTTGGAGCATCTGTTCCTCGATCCCCAAATGCCCCTCCTTCTTTTTCAAAGCGTGCTTGTGCCTCCACCATGCGTAAAAGAACATCAAGGGTTGCATCACCCAAGCCCAGTAAGCGCCCAATGTGGTACAAAGCCTTGCGCTCACCTTGATCTAGGTTGTCATCAGAAAGTGCTAGCGCACAAAGCATAGTTAATAAGGTTTGAATAAGTTGAACGTTATTTGAAGCTAATCCTCTAAACTGACTTACAGCGGATTCGGGATCAAAATCTACTGTCGCTCCTTTTTTAAAAAGCTTTATGGCTATTTGCCTTTGCTCAGAATCGAGCCCCAGGTGAACAAAAATTTGCTCTGTATGCTCTATTTCAGATTTTGATACATGCCCGTCAGATTTTGCCACATACCCCAACAGTAGGAAGGTATTCTCAAAAAATGACTTTTGAATCGCTTCCAAATTTTGGCGTGACCCTAACCCCATTTGAAAGCCTAAGCCTCTGTCAAAAGCGTGGCCCACAAATAAACCGATTACAAATCCCCCAAAACCGGCAGAAAAAAAACCTATCGCCCCACAAATCAACTTGCCGTAATACATACTAAAAAGTCCCCGCCTCTCGGATGGCTCGTTCTAAACTAATTTTTGTATACTTGGGATAATTCCTTCGGATGAGTCCTAAAGCGTTTGTATTCCCATTGATATTGTTCTGGACAATAAGAAATGCACTTCTCTACACCCGTATTGAGCGCTGCCAAGGATTCAGAAATATCCTCTGAATAAATCTTGTCAGACGCTGGTAAATAGCGAATTTGAAATCCACCTGAGATTCTCTGAGCAAAACCAAATACAGCCAAAGCTCCTGTGCGACGAATAATGTTACTTGACAACGTTCCAGTGAAGCAGAGGTTCCCCATGAATTCGACATTTTCACCTGAAGCGCCTTCCGTAGGAACTTGGTCAGGCAAAATACCAGCAATCTGCCCTGCTTTAACGCTTTTTACCAAACTTGCGAGTCCACGCTTAGTGGTAGGTACAAGCAGCGCCCCAGTTCTTTGTCTTGCTCGCACTATAAGACTACTTAACATCTCCAGCTTGACTGGCTCGTATAGAGAAACCACCTGACCAAGCATCCCTAAATGGAGTCCGAGTACTTCCCAATTCCCCAAATGAGGCGCCAACACAACCACACCACGGCCACCTTTCAGTGCATCCGTAACAAGCTCTGATCCGGACACTTGCACTAGTCTTTTCTGTACTTTGCTCCAAGGTTTCAACCAAACCCAGCCCATCTCGCCTGCAAGTTCCGCAGTTGAGAGAAAACTTTGTTTTGCTAGATTTGATTGGTCTGGACTATCAAGCTCGGGATAGGCGAGTTCTATGTTTCGACACGTTACGCGATAACTTCGTCCGCCGAGGGACCAAAGCAAGCCTCCAAGTTGGCGAGCAAAAATTCGCGCGACGGCAATTGGTAAACTAGCCATTAGAAAAAGGAGAAACTTAACGGTAAGTGACTTAAAGACGTCCATTTCTTAATATTCTAAAAAGTTCATTGTCTGTTGCGTGTTCTGCCGGTAAAAGAAACGCTATAATACAATTCTTACCACTTGCGTATACATAATCTTAATTAAGGTTTTGATGACACCACTTTCATTTCAAGAACTCATTCAAAATTTGCAGGCATTTTGGGCTAACAAAGGATGCGTGATTTTACAACCGCTTGATATGGAGGTTGGAGCGGGTACGTTTCATCCTGCAACCTTCCTCAGAGCCATAGGTCCCGAGAGTTGGAGTGCCGCTTATGTGCAACCGAGCAGGCGACCTACAGATGGAAGATATGGCAAAAACCCCAATAGACTCCAGCATTACTATCAATTTCAAGTCGTAATAAAACCATCGCCAGATAACTTTAAAAGCTTATATCTTGACTCATTGAAG
Source organism: Halieaceae bacterium (assembly GCA_029247075.1). Taxonomy (GTDB): domain Bacteria; phylum Pseudomonadota; class Gammaproteobacteria; order Pseudomonadales; family Halieaceae; genus CABYJX01. The sequence goes on from JAQWLX010000011.1 coordinate 9,280, forward strand.
AGTATCGGCATTGACACAAGCATACACGATATTCGATTTGTAGAAGATAATTGGGAATCACCCACATTGGGAGCATGGGGTCTTGGCTGGGAAGTTTGGGTTAACGGAATGGAGGTCAGTCAATTTACCTATTTTCAGCAAGCAGGAGGATTAGAATGTTTCCCGGTAACGGGTGAAATTACTTATGGCCTAGAAAGAATTGCAATGTATTTGCAAGGAGTCGATTCAGTATACGATTTGTCATGGACAAAAAATGCAAATAGAAAAATTTCTTATGGCGACGTTTTTATGCAAAATGAAATAGAAATGTCTGTTTATAATTTCGAAGAAGCCAACACTAGCCAAATTTTTGAATATTTCGATTTTCTTGAAGAGGAAGCAGCGCGGCTGGTATCTCGTCATCTGCCTCTCCCCGCTTATGAAATGGTTATGAAGGCTTCGCATGCATTCAATTTGTTGGATGCTCGCCACGCTATTTCTGTAACTGAAAGACAACGATTTATTTTAAGAGTTCGCACCTTAGCAAAAATTGTTGCCCAGGAATATTACGACTCTCGTGCAAAGTTAGGGTTCCCATTGGCTGAACCAGAGCTACTTAAATCAAATTTTGATGAAGGCTCCGAGAAATAGCTATGTCAGCTGTATCAAAACCCTTGCTAATTGAAATAGGAACAGAGGAACTGCCAACTAATTCGGTCTCAGTTCTTGGAAAAGCGCTTTTAGAGGGAGTATGTGACGGTTTAAAAATTAGGAACCTCTCCTTTGGTAAGGCGCATTGGTATGCAAGTCCGCGTCGGTTAGCTGCACTCATTCATGATGTTGAACAAGTCGCACCTGAGAAAATGACAGAAATATTAGGGCCGCCCGTCGCGGCTGCTCGGGATCAAAATGGAAAATGGAGTAAAGCTGCTATTGGGTTTGCTAAGAAACATGGCTCTAGCCCAGAAAATCTAACGGAAAAAGATACCGAAAAAGGTCTTCGCTTAGCCTTTTGTTCAACAATTCAAGGGGTTTCTATTGAAGATTCCTTGACGAATATTATCACTGAAAGTATAGACGCGCTGCCTATTGAGAAGAAAATGCGTTGGGGAGCAAAGCGAATTTCTTTCGCAAGACCAGTGCATTGGGCAGTTGTAATGTATGGTTCCACTGTTTTTCACGAACCAATACTAGGTGTAACTCCTGGAAATATAACTTTCGGCCATCCAGTGCATTCTCCTGATCCGATTCTATTAAGTAATCCAGAGGAGTATGAAGAACTTCTTGAGGCAGCTCGTGTAATAGCTGATTTTGAAAAACGTAAAAACTCTATTCACATTCAGATTCAAGCCGCAGCTAAGGATATGAATGCAACTGCCGTGGTCGATGAAGAGTTGTTATGTGAAGTGACCGGTCTATGCGAATGGCCAGTAGCGCTGTCGGGAAGCTTTAGTTCCGAGTTTCTGTCCTTACCAGGCGAGGCTCTTATCCTTGCAATGAAGACGCATCAAAAATATTTTCATTTGCTTAACTCAGAGGGAGAGCTTCTTCCCCATTTTATTACTATATGTAATATCGAAAGTAAAAATCCCGAAGAAGTCATTCGTGGAAATGAACGAGTAATTCATCCACGGCTTAGCGATGCCGCGTTTTTCTTCGATTCAGATATGAATAGTTCGCTGGAATCTAAAACATCATCACTTAATCAGATTATATTTCAGCAGCGCCTTGGCACTTTGCTGCATAAGGTTAATCGAATCGATCGCAACGCACGCCGAATCGCGAAGATTCTTGGAGCATCCGAATCTGAGGCGAGCCAATCAGCACTTCTGTGCAAATCGGACCTCGCCAGCCAAATGGTTCTTGAATTCCCCGACATGCAAGGAATTGCTGGTCGACACAACGCTCTAAATGATGGTGTTTCATCTTCTGTCGCATTAGCCATCGAGCAGCATTATTGGCCTATTTATGCTGGAAGCAAACTTCCTGAAACCGAAATTGGAGTTTGTGTAGCAATAGCAGACAGGATCGATACGCTTGTCGGTATATTTGGTGCAGGGATGCATCCTACCGGCTCCAAGGATCCTTTTGCTTTAAGAAGGGCCTCACTATCAATACTGCGTATACTAATTGAAAAGGCTTACTTTCTGGATCTCAGAGAACTGGTGGATTTTGCCATAGAGGGCTTTTCTGACGATCTGCTTGATTCTGGAACCTCAACAGCTGTTTTAAAATATATTATTGATCGACTGCCCACCTATTACGATGAAAATAATATTTCAGTGGAGATCTTTCGGTCGGTATCAGCTTTGGGCATATATTGCCCTTTTGACATCGACCTTAGAGTTAAAGCTGTCGCCCATTTTTCTACTTTGCCTATTTCTGAAAGCTTAGCTGTCGCAAACAAACGAGTAACTAATATATTGTCCAAAGTTGATGAGTCAGATTCTTTAATAGAAATCAATGAGGATTTATTCTCCACAGAATTTGAGGTTCGCCTTGCCGCTGATCTGAAACTTGTAAAAGAGGCTTGTTTGGATTTGATTTTGAAAAAAGATTATGGCGCGGCATTGGAGCAACTATCAATGCTTGATGGTCCACTGGCGGATTTTTTCGAAAATGTAATGGTAAACTCCGAAGACTCTACTTTACGCGCTAATCGAATTAGTTTGCTGAAATCGGTTCATGAGCAGTTCTTGAAGGTTGCAGATATTTCCCAACTTGCTGGAAAGTAGTTAGCCCCATCTAGACATTGTAAGGAGTGGGCATGATTTTGCCCGTAGCGCAGTCTCATTGTCAGCATGAGTCGGCTCGGCAGCTGTAGTGACAATCCTGTTGCGTAAGCTTACTTCGTCAGCCTGAAGTATAGGAAAGATAAACGGCCTGCTGGAAGTAGATTTCCTCACTGATCCTGCTAACTGAACTGTAGAAATTCTCGAAATATCCGCCTATGGGCCTGAGACGTTGTTGGCTGAGGTGATCTCGCAATTCATATCCGTCCATTCCTGAACGAGGGTGCGCAACAGTTCGTGCCACGCGTTTTTCAGTAGCGTCCTTGCTGATGTGGGGTTGTGGATCCGCTTCCTGCGAAAAGGAGGCAATGTAGTACCCTAGGGCACCTTCTCTTGATGCTACGCATCAATTCACCTTGTCTCAGGTGACGCGCTCTGGTCGGTGGTGCCAGGTGTGGCAAAGCGGGGGTGTTCTGTTCCTTGCTCTCAAGATGAGCCAGGATCCGGTCGATGGCGTCCTGCTCCTCAATGCAACGGTTCGGCGCTCCGACGATGACTTTGACAGACCCACCGCAGCGACTGCAAACCTCAATGTCGATATTGAACACGCGCTTGAGTCGCTGGGCCCAAGTCATAGCAGCATGGCACTGGGCCGGTGTCCTTACTTCCGCATTTGCGCACGTCTTAAGTGCCTTGCCACGTCTGGGCGGAGTTACTTCCCCGCGCCAGCGGTGATTTGGGGTAAGGATGCCATGGTAGCGGGTAAGATTGACGCGGGGCTTAGGCACCAGAGTCGCCAAGTCCGATGGGAATGTGTTTATGTAGGTAGCTGGCATATCTGTATCAATTCATGAATAACCTGATAAGACTCGCGAATACTGTTTTTGTTATAAAGATACGCAGTAGTTGGTCGACTCATATATCATGAGTATCAGGAATAAAATTTTCTTTTTTCTTATCTGTTGCCTATTTTGCTTCCCAAGCATCTCTAGTGGCGATTGTGGCCGAAGTTGCAATAACTGGAAGTCTACATATTTTTTAGTGAATCCGGAATACAAAAAGGATATACCATTTCTTAGGTGCTTTAGAAAAGCGTCTGATCTTTATGGAGTTCCTGAGTCGTTGTTGATAAGCGTCGCGGCAGGCGAAAGTGACTTTAATAGTCTAGCCGTTTCAAGCAGCAATGCTATTGGGATTATGCAAATAAAGTGGCCCATAACAGCCCAACATCTTGGGGTTAATCAGCAAGATTTATTGTTCAATCCATGTATAAACATTAAGCTTGGTGCCAAATACTTAAGGGAATTACTTACTAGATATAATAACAGTGTTCACCATGCACTAGCTGCATACTACTTTGGCCCATCAAGAGTATCGGTCGTCGACAAGATTCCAAAGGCCGCAAGGAATTATAGTAAGTATATTTTCGATCACTACGTTAGCCTCTTGTCCTACAGACGAGATGTCGAGATGTTGGACGAATTAGTCGAAGTTATTTCCCCTGAAGTGTTAGACGGGGCCGCCTCAAAGCGAAACTGGATTAGTAGCCTTAACTTTGAGAGGAGCCGCCTAAGGAAGCAAGTCATTCGCTCGTCTAGCAAAGCCAAAGAGGACTTTAAAGCTCGCCATTCAAGGCTCTAAAAACATTCATAGTTCTATAGCCCTGCAACTCTGCTTCTCATTCGGACTTGGTTTCTGACAATTTCGTCCTCTTCTGCGCTACGACCGCTCCCTTTTGACACCACTCTTATTGTCCGCTGACATGAATCTAACCAGGGCGAACGCGCCTCCGTTTTTAGCGCGCGGACGACACCTCGATTCGTTTTACATGCAATACTTGTTTTGTTTACGGTCCAATCGTCTTCACTAATACGCGGTTTTCGATTGCAAAAGAACCATATACCTCTGCTGTCTTGCATGACGTATCTAGCGTTTTCCGGCAAATAGATTTTCTTACCCTCGATAACTGCAAAAACTTCTATATCCTTTTCTATAATTGGTTCAAAACTTGCCGTGGGATGAATCGTCATCATTTTTACTCTCCAAAACTTTTCAAGACATAGTTAATAAGAAGTATTAATGCCTAAAGGACTCCCAGCGATCAATTGAAACTAAAGGGAGAAATTTAAAAGTTTTGAGATATATGGATTAGGCTGCCAAATTTTTCACGGCAATTAAAAAACTTATGTTAAAACTAAGTTACATGGGACTGTATTTTCTCCTTGCGCCAGTCTAGGAACTCAACAAGTTCAGTTTTTAATCAACATTTATAAACTTTTTCTTTAAACAAGTGGCCAAGAGATGAGTTTTTCCTAATACATAATACTGTGGAAATATAGATTGAACTAATCAGGAAATAAATAATGTCTAAATGGTTCCAAATGCCCGGCTTGAAAATCGTCCACAGTATAAATATTGAATCGGTGCATAAGCGCTAGGCACTTTTGAAAAACAGCATCTGCTTCATAAGAGGAGGGAGGTATGTGATATTGATCAGTTAGCTTTGCAAATATCATGGCCGCCAATCTTCGTCGTTCTTCATCAGCTCTATATATATTTTGCTCTATTGGAGAGGATACAATTGGAACGCCATAAAGAATAAAAGCTTCCCATTTTAATTCATCCGCCGTTTCATTGAGATGTCCAATCAAGAAACGAACCATATTTCTTAATTCCAAACGTTCGGGAAGGATATCCTTCTCTAGCCAACCCCGAACCTCATTTTCTCGCCAAGACTTATTTATGGCGAGCACTGCTAAAACCCTTCCGTCATTCAAAGATGGAACAATACCAGTTAAGTCCCAGAGCATATTTAATCTTGCAGAAAAACCTAAAAAAGTGGGCATTTCATCCAACATCGTTTCACCATAACTCTGGATACTCTTCTGGTTGTGCTCGATAACTTCTTTTCCAGCATTGGAGTTTTTTTTATTCACCCTTGATTCCTATTAATTTCTTTTTCTTCACCCACATTTAACTCTTTAATTTTTTTTCTGTAGGTCGGTATAGAAACACCCATCAGACGCGCCCTGCAGGAAAGATCAAATTTACTTTCTAATTGAAGTAATTCCACCAGCAGAATCGCCTCTAACGTTTTTGCTGGAGGAATACCTTCTCGCGGCATTTCTCTAACCCATTCTTGAATCAATCGGGAATGATCGCTTGCGTTTTTAGTCGCTTGTCTTTCATTTGCCCGTTCTTGTATAGCGACGTTCCAGCGCCTAACATTTCTAGATGGCACTTGAAGCCACGCTGCTGCTTTTGGTTGATTCCCTCTATAGCGGGCTATGGCCGCAAGTACCAATTCGTCGTGTAACCATAACCCCAGCGGAATGATTGTTTCAGAGTTTAAATTGGCGCACCAGTTCTTAATCGCCAATTCTAGTTCTTGTCGCGCTGAAAGCGCGAACTCCGCATTGTTATCTATAATTCTATCTATCTCTTCAAAAAGTCCGGCACCGTTACTACTTGATGGCATATCCCTTTCTTTTGCCGCCTTAAGACCTAGATCTATCGGCATTATCCAATCTCTAGAGGTAGACTTTAAAGCATCCACTATTCGGTGACGTAACTCGGATATATTGCCGGTCCAAGAGTGACACAGCATCGCTTTTTGAGCATCTGGGGAAAAACCTTTTAAATTTTTGTTTTTCGTTTTTGATTCTTGAATAAGAATTTTATCTGCCCAACGCAGTACCGCATGACCGCGCTGATTAAGTGACGGGACGATTATTGGATAACCAGAAAAACAACTAGCAAGACTTTTAATTAGTAAGCCTTCCCTAATTAAACGCTCAATCGGTAGAGGAAATAAGGCAACAAGCTTTAAGTTAGGCAAATATGCAGATGGTCTTTTCAACATCAATCTTCGAGAAGCTATACAACGAGCAAGCTTCTCTTGAATATCATCCTGTAGAAGGTGGGGAGATTTAAAAACCAGCGTTTTAAAAACCTTTGACTGAAAGGAATTTGACAACGTCCTTAAAGAAGAGTTTCTGCCTTTGAATTCTCGACAGTCTAAAAATTTAAGCTCTTCATGCTGCCCGCCTGTAGTCTCGTGGATTAAACGTGAAACAAAACCTTTACCAGTCCCACGAGGTCCAATAACAGCGATCGGTATATTCAATGGAGCAAGGTATATCGCGGTATCTACAGCGCCTTCCATTTGATCAAATACATAACCCTCTTGGGATGAAGAGAGCACGGATCCAGGGAATTTTTGAATGGAAGAAATTGAATTTGCCATCTGCAAATAATTTTTTCCAAATTAAACGTCTAGGTTTGCAACAGCAAGTGCATTTTCTTGTATAAAGTCTCTTCTTGGCTCTACCTGATCACCCATTAGTGTTGTAAAAGTAAGATTAGCTGTAAATGCATCTTCTATTGTCACCTTGGACATAGTGCGAACTTCTGGATTCATAGTCGTTTCCCAAAGTTGACCAGGGTTCATCTCTCCCAAACCCTTATATCTTTGAACAGAATATCCTCGACGCGCTTCAGATAGTAACCAGGCAACTCCTTCAACAAAATCTTGAGTTTCAAACTGTTTTTCTCCTCTGCGAAAGTAGCCACCGTCTTCTAACAGATCACTAATCTCTCGTCCCAAAGAAAGCATGGACTTATATTCATTAGAAGAAAAAAAATCTTTTCCATATTCAGTGGTTTTTTCAACACCGTTGGAGCGTTTGGTAAACATTACCAGATGTTCGTTGGCCTCAGAATTATAAGTAATCTCAAATTCGAATCCAGCAGATCCGGATAATTTTGTGTGTAAGTACTCACATATTTTTAATGCGTTGCTTTCCAACGCTTTTTGGTCTTCAATTTCTTCAGATAACGCGTGACTTAGGGCCACAATGGCTCTGAGAACGTCCGCCTCATATCGACGACTAAGCCTTTGGATCGTATTTTCGACGCCGTTATATCTGTCTACTAGCGCCTCTAGCTGTTCACCATTAATCGGCGGAGCATCTGAATTAGCATAAATCGCAGCTTGCTCCAAGGCCGACTTCATAAGAAAATCCTCTAACTCTGCGTCGTCTTTTAAATATTGTTGCTGTTTGCCCTTGCTCAACTTGTATAAGGGAGGCTGAGCAATAAATATATGGCCGCGGTCAATCAATTCAGGCATTTGTCGGAAAAAAAACGTTAGTAGTAAAGTTCTAATGTGCGAACCATCAACATCAGCGTCGGTCATTATGATAATGCTGTGGTAGCGAAGCTTATCAGCATCAAATTCGTCTTTACCAATGCCACAACCTAATGCAGTCACAATCGTACCAACTTCTGCAGAACCAAGCATTTTGTCAAATCGTGCCTTTTCTACATTTAGAATTTTACCCTTAAGCGGCAGTATCGCTTGAAAACGACGGTTTCGACCTTGCTTTGCTGAGCCTCCAGCAGAGTCTCCCTCAACTAGGTAGAGTTCAGATTGAGCAGGATCTTTTTCTTGACAATCAGACAGCTTACCTGGCAACCCTGCTATATCAAGGGCGCCCTTTCTCCGGGTCATCTCTCTTGCTTTTCTAGCCGCTTCACGAGCTCGCGCTGCATCAAGCATCTTACCAACTATTGATTTTGCTTCTGTTGGGTTTTCTAACAAAAATTCGGAGAAACTACTTCCCATTGACTGTTCTACCGCTGATTTTACCTCTGAGGAAACAAGCTTGTCTTTTGTCTGTGAAGAAAACTTTGGATCCGCCACTTTCACCGAAATAATTGCTGTTAAACCCTCTCTAGCGTCATCACCTGTCGTATTAATCTTAGCTTTCTTTGAAAGACCTTCCTTTTCTATATATGCATTAAGGGTTCTTGTTAAAGCAGATCTAAAGCCTGCCAAATGAGTCCCGCCATCGCGCTGCGGAATGTTATTTGTATAAGGGTAAATGGCTTCTTGGAACCCATCATTCCACTGAAGAGCTATTTCCACACCAGTGCCATCCTTTGCCTGCTCCTTAAAGTGACATATTTTGTTTACCGCAGTTTTATTGGTATTTAAGTAAGAAACAAATGCTTCTAAACCCCCGGTATAGGCAAACTCTTCTTTACGGCCAGAACGTTCATCAGAAATCTCAATGGCAATACCGGAGTTTAAAAATGCTAGCTCTCTCAACCTTTTTGTGAGCTGATCAAATTGAAATTTAATATTTGTGAAAGTTTGCTTTGAGGGATAGAAAGTAACCGACGTCCCTGAGTAATCGCTGGCTCCGGTTTTTGCTAGAGGTGCCTGAGGAACACCATTTTTATAGCTCTGTTTAAAAATCTCTCCATTACGCTGGACTGTGAGTTGCAAATCCTCCGAGAGAGCATTTACGACTGAAACACCCACTCCATGAAGGCCTCCAGATACCTTATAGGTATTGTCATCAAATTTTCCTCCTGCGTGCAAAACCGTCATTATTACTTCTGCAGCAGATACGCCTTCTTCATGAATTTCGGTTGGAATACCTCTTCCATTGTCACTCACCGTAACACTCTCGTCTCGGTGGATCGTAACAATTATTTTGTCGCAAAACCCCCCTAGGGCCTCATCAATTGAATTATCAACTAGCTCAAAAACCATATGATGTAGGCCAGTGCCATCATCGGTATCACCTATATACATCCCTGGACGCCTTCGAACGGCATCTAACCCCTTAAGCACCTTGATGCTACTCGAATCGTAGTTTTGATCAGTCTCTGTCATTTTTCTTCTAATCCCCTAAAAACCTAATTTATTGTATCCGACGACGAAGCTGCTCTGCCTTGTTCCACGTGAAACATCGTCAAAGGCACTTTGTCAGGGAATGCCTGTTGAAGAGTGTGGGGCAAAACGCTAGTTATAAAAACCTGCCCATCCAAATCCGACAAAAAGTGACAAATCATAGCTAAATTTGACGGATCAAGCTCTGAAGGAAGATCGTCTATAAGATAGACCGCCTCACCAGGGAAACTATCCACCTGCAGACACCCTTGTGCGAGCTTTAAGCTACAAACTACGAGTTTTTGCTGTCCTCGAGAAAGAGTATCTGACACGGGTCGGCCTTCCCAAGTGAGTTTCAAATCCGCTCTTTGAGGCCCTACCTGAGTAAAGCCACGAGAAATATCTGAATTGCGGCACTCCATAAGGGCATCGATCAAATTAACACCTCTGTCCCAGCCGGGAAAAAAATCGGCTTCTAATCCTGTAATATCTGGTGCAATACGAGACAAAACATCACTAAAATATTGTGCCAATCGCAAAAAATAAGCGTGCCTATAGGCAGAAACGGCTTCTCCCAGCCCAGCAAGCTCTTCGGTCCAAGTATCAAGCTCGGAAGTTGGTATTGTATCACTTTTAAGCAAGCTATTCCGCTGCTTTAAGCATCTCTGAAACTGCCTCCATGCAGGGAAAAACCCTTGTTCCACGTGAAACACACCCCAATCCAAATAACGCCGTCGAATTCCTGGATCACCGGAAAGGAGCTGGAAAGAATCAGCATTCATCACCTGCACTGGGATCATGCCCAAAAGGTCCGTTACGCTGGAAAGAACACGCCCGCCAAGCTTGATGACTAAGCCTCCAGACCTTTTGCGCTTGACGCCCAAAACTGTCTCACGAGGCCGCCCTGACACAGGGGATAGAACACCTGAAACTGAGCAAAAATCCATTCCATTGCTAATCAATGAGGCGTTCTTACTGGTCCTAAAGGTTTTGACGACACTCAAAATATTTATTGCTTCCAAGAAGCTTGTTTTTCCAGCGCCATTCTCTCCATGCAATACATTAATGCGACCCAGGCCGCCCAGCTCTGCCTCTACCAAGTTCCTTAAACCAAAAACCTTCAAGTTTCTAATCAATTTTCAGTCCAAAAAAACCTAGAGAAAATATACTACCGGTCCTTTTATAGCCTCATGGGCATTACCACATAAAGTGAGTCGCCCCCTTCAAACTCCTCTATTAACGCGCTACTGTTCGGATCGGATAAAGAGATGCGCGCCTTATCACCCTCCAATACACCCAAAACATCTAATAAGTAACTGACATTAAAGCCCATTTCTATTGGCGCCCCGCTATAATCAACACTAAGAGCTTCTTCTGCTTCTTCTTGCTCAGGGTTATTAGCTGAGATTTCTATCAAATCCTGTGAGAGCTTGACTCGGACGCCTCGATATTTTTCGTTTGAAAGAATGGATGTTCTAAGAAACGCCTGCCTAAGATCCAAGCGACTTCCTACAAGCTCGTTTGTAGTGGATTTTGGTAGCACTCTTTCATAATCCGGAAACTTTCCATCAACAAGCTTAGAAGTAAAAGTGAACTTCTCAGATGTAACCCTAATATGATTACTACCAATTACCGTCGAAACTTCCTCATCACCCTCTGCATCCAGCAAACGAGATAGCTCTAACACCCCTTTTCTTGGAACTATCACCTGTGTGCTTCCTTCATCATCTGCTTCTATCGCAAGCGAACACATGGCCAATCTATGACCATCAGTGGCCACCGCTCTCAATTGTCCTTTTGAGACCTCAAATAACATCCCATTCAAATAATAACGGACATCCTGTTGCGCCATCGCAAAACCCGCCCGGTCTATTAGTCTTCTAAGTAGCGGCTGTTTGAGCACCAATGCGGAGGTTCCAATACTATCTTCAATGCTTGGAAAGTCACTTGCAGGCAGTGAAGACAAGGTAAACTTGCTACGCCCAGACAGAAGTTTTACCCTGTTTTCCTCTGCCAATATTTCGATTTGGGAATCTTCAGGGAGTGACTTACATATATCTAAAAGCTTTCTTGCAGGAACCGTCACCTCTAAGCTGCCTTTAGCGCCACTTACGATCGTCCTTCCAATAAGCTCCACCTCAAGATCGGTTCCAGTAAAAGAGAGTCTCTCATTGTCCAGCACCATAAGAATATTTGACAAAATTGGCAAAGTCTGGCGTCGCTCCACCACCCCAACAACCAAGTTCAACGGAAACAACAAATTTTCTCTTGAAATTATAAATTTCATCTTAATTTCCTCAAGGCGCCCAAGCTAGAATAATTATAAGTTAAAGCGCGGCTAGGTTGTAAGAAGGCGCAACAAGTTCTTGTAGTCCTCTCTAATATCCAAACTACTTTCTCTGAGTAACGCAATCCTTCGGCAAGCATGCAAAACAGTAGTATGGTCTCGTCCTCCATAGTTTTCACCAATTTCTGGCAAACTGTGGTTAGTGAGCTCCTTAGACAAGGACATCGCAACTTGACGAGGCCTTGCAACCGATCGAGACCTACGCTTTGACATTAAATCTGAAACTTTAATCTTATAATACTCGGCCACAGTTCTTTGAATATTTTCAAGGCTTACTTGGCGATCCTGAAGCGCTATGAGGTCTCTCAAACTATCCTTAACCAAATCTATATCCACCGCTCTCTTTGTAAAGTGAGCGCTAGCTACTACTCTCTTTAGCGCGCCTTCCAGCTCTCTAACATTTGAACGCACTCGCTGCGCTATAAAAAATGCTGATTCCCCAGGAAGCTCTACACCGACTTCGGAAGCTTTCTTCATTAGAATCGCGACCCGAGTTTCTAGTTCAGGCGGCTCTACCGCTACCGTAAGACCCCATCCAAAACGTGACTTAAGCCGCTCCTCAAGCCCATCAATTTCCTTTGGGTATCTATCACAGGTAAGTATCATCTGCTGGCCACCTTCCAAAAGGGCGTTAAAGGTATGGAAAAACTCCTCTTGAGAACGATCTTTTTTGGCAAAAAACTGTATATCGTCGATCAAAAGAGCATCAACCGATCGATAAAACTGCTTAAACTCACTAATGGCATTTAACTGTAAAGCCTTTACCATGTCGGCTACAAATTTCTCGGAGTGCAGATAAACCACTCTAGAACTTGGATTTTCTAATCGAAGTTTATTACCGACAGCATGCATAAGATGCGTTTTCCCAAGCCCAACACCTCCATACAAAAATAACGGGTTATAGGCTTCTCCAGGGTTTTCCGAAACCTGCTGTGCAGCAGCCCTAGCTAACTGATTGGATTTTCCCTCAACAAAAGAATCGAAACTATAAGTCCCGATAAGATTATGCTGATGAGATGGCGTTTTATTACTAGATTCAATTTTTTGAGAAGAGCGACTATCTGATAAACCATTGTTTTTATACTGAGGTAACGAATGGTTTAATGGGCTTGAAGACACTAAATTGGAAATAGGCTTATCAGCATTTTTCCCATCAGAAATGTCAAGCTCTACAAAAACACCGCTTGATCCGTTAAATTCATCTACTAGCTCTTCTATTCTTCGAACAAACTTATCGTGGACGAAATTTTTTATAAATCTATTTGGTGCCAAAAGACGAATAGAGCTATCATTTTCTTCTGCCGCGAGGGGCTTTATCCAAGTATTAAACTGCTGTGCCGGCAACTCACTCTTGAGTCTATGAAAACATCTATGCCACAAATCGTTCGACAAAAGAACCCCTAAAGCCAGCCGCAAGTGCCAACTTAATACATTTTTTACTAGTGTATACCTCGAAAGACGCAAAAGCCTTTTGGTACAGATTATTATTGAGAATAATAACTCGATCCAACAAACTTATCCACAAAAATATTAATATCAGCTCTAATTTTTTTATTCTTGTTTTTCATATATTTACGCTATTCACAAAGGTTTTTACCAAAAATCTAAGACAAAAATTTTTTTATTTCTAATCTGTGCATAACCTGTTAATAACGCTTTGATTTTTTGTGGGTTAACGCCCGAAACGCACTTCCTGGCAAGAATAGTTGATACTCGATCAATGTTTCTTCTGGCTTAAAATTTGTGTCTATGTGGCTTACTCAAAAACGTCTTTCTTATCTTATTGAGGAAAAAGTGCGCTTTTAATTGTAGATTCCTTTTAGTTTCTGTATCATCCGCCGCCCTTAGTTAAGTAAAATTATCCTGTTTGCTGGGCAGAGTTCCAACTATATGAAAAGAACATTCCAACCTAGCGTTATAAAACGCAAACGCACCCATGGATTTCGCGCAAGAATGGCGACAAAAGGTGGCAGAAAAGTGATAAACCGTCGACGCTCAAAGGGCCGAAAGCGTCTTTCAGCCTGAGAATTTCTATTTTTAAAGACTTGTGGTAAATAAAACGTGACCTTACGATTTAGCAGTCATCACAAGCTAAAAAAAGCTACGGATTTCTCCACTGTCTTCAACGAAGCTAGTTTCAGGCAGTCTGGAGACTGCATACTGCTTTTAGGAAAGCTATCTCATCAGCCAATGAATCGTCTTGGAATGGTTATTGCGAAAAAAAACATTCCTCGCGCTGTTGATAGGAACAAAATAAAACGCGTAATGAGAGAAGTGTTTCGAAATCAACCCTCCTCTCCTATCGATACTTGCCTTGACATTGTACTCTTGGTGCAAGGAAGAATTCCCAAAGATACTTTTGGCTCTTTACACCAAAGATTAGAGCTACAGCTCAAACAGCTATTAAAAAAAGCTAATGCCGTGCGAGAAAGAGATGCAAATGCGCAAACTTCTAATTAAATTTATTGATACATATCAGCTTTTCTTTAGCCCCTTTTTTGCTGGGCGGTGCCGTTTTTCTCCAACATGTTCTAATTATGCTAGAGATGCCATTATTAAACACGGAGTCATTGCAGGTATTTGGCTAACTTTTTGTCGGCTAAGCAAGTGTCATCCTTGGCATGAAGGTGGTTTAGATGTTGTGCCTGAAAAACAGAGAAATAATTGACAGGAATTCTTTTGATGGATATTCAACGTTTTTTTTTAATAGGCCTTTCAGCCATGCTCGCTTATCTATTGCTTATAGAGTGGCGAGAATTTACCGATGAAAACCAAAGGAGCGAAAATATTTCGCCTATATTAGCTCCAAGTTACTTTGACGAATATTCTGATCCTGAACCATTGATCCAACACCCTACCAAGAAAACTTCTTTTGAGGAATTACCCGAAGTTATTAACGAGCCCAAAGAAATTAAGTCTCTTTCATCTACTAAGTTTTCAGAAACAATTTCTGTTGAAACAGATGTGCTTGTTCTAACAATCGACCTAAATGGTGGCGATATAATAGAAGCAAAACTAAAGAAGTTCCCGGCCTCACTTGAAAATCTAAACCAACCTTTTGAGCTCCTAGAAAATAATGACCGCCGAGTTTACCTAGCTCAAAGCGGGTTAACTGGCAAAAATGGTATAGACACTAGAGAGGGAAGAGCGAATTTTAAGGCCAATTCTGATGAATTCATTTTAAGCCCCTCAGCTAGTGAACTAAAAATCGATCTTTTATGGGTGGATAAAAATGGCATATCAATAACTAAAAGGTTTTCTTTACGAAAAGGCGATTACTTACTGGACGTGGAGTATTTGATTGAAAACCAGTCAGATACCCCATGGGAAGCAATGTTTTTCGCACAAATAAAACGCGATTCATCTCCTCAACCTTCAAAAGACCAAGGTGGAATGGGCTTACAGCCATTTTTGGGTGCAGCTACAACCCTTCCTGACAAACGATTTGCTAAATTCACATTTGACGACATAGCTGATGAGCCCCTAAAAATGCAAAGTTCAGAAGGCTGGATAGCCATGGTGCAACATTACTTTCTCAGTGCATGGATTCCTTCAGGAGGTCAAAAACATCAATACAGCACGCGACAAACACCCTCAGGGTTTAACATTGCTGGTTTTACCTCACCAACCACTATAGTCGAGCCAGGACAGACAGCTTCCGTGGGAGCTGCGTTTTATGTCGGACCTAAGGATCAGTACCGACTTGAAGAAATTGCTCCCTATCTAGATCTATCTGTTGACTATGGTTGGTTATGGTGGATCGCACAACCATTATTTTGGTTGCTACATAAAATTCATAGTTTTGTTGGAAACTGGGGATTTTCTATAATCATACTAACTATACTTATCAAAGGGGCGTTCTTTCAGCTAAGTGCTACTAGCTTTAAATCAATGGCCAATATGAGACGAGTGCAGCCTAAAATGTTAAGCATTAGAGAACAATACCCTGATGACAAACAAAAACAATCTCAGGCGATGATGGAGCTGTACAAGAAAGAAAA
>JAQWLX010000020.1 GCA_029247075.1 Halieaceae bacterium
CCGTCGACCAAAACTTCACTCCCAGAATCAACATGTGCTACAAAAAACCAAGTCGAGAACCTTTTCTTCACCCCCTCTGGAGTTGTCCAATGTGAAAATGGGACCAAATCCTTTGGCAACAGTTTGATTCTTATTTCCTCTGAAGTCTCTCTAACAGCAGTTTTTCTAGAGATCTGCAAAATATTACTAATATCTTCTTGATCGGAAGCTTCGACTTTTCCACCGGGAAAGACCCATATCCCACCCATATGCCTTATTGCCTTATTTCGCTGCAAAAGCAAAATTTCCAAGCCTGCATTACCGTCTCTAATCAATATAACAGTAGCGGCGAGTCTCAATGGTGCAATCGTATTGCTTATCTCTATCATCCGTAAGCTATCAATTATCAGGGATAGAAGCGACTAACAGTATCAACGACACACGCTGGACGAGCCCCCTCTTCTATCTCGATAGAAACTCTTACAACCACCTGAACTCCTCCTTTAACTTCCTCCGCACAAATAATCTCGCCACTTCCTCTGATCCGACTATCTACTGGTAATGGTGCGGGGAAACGGACTTTATTACATCCATAGTTCACCCCCATCGATATATTTTCAACATGAAGAAGTTGAGGAAGAAAAAAATTCGCCAGCGACAATGTTAGATAGCCGTGGGCGATCGTGCTACCGAAAGGACCCTCAGCCGCTTTTTCTGCATTAACATGAATCCATTGATGATCTCCCGTTGCCTCAGCAAACAGATTTATTCGCACCTGATCAACGAGCATCCAGTCAGATGGGCCAAGTTCTTGACCTACACTGCCAAGAAGGTCTGAGAGATTATCTACAGTAAATAGACTCATCCAATAAAAACTCCCATGCAAATACAAAAAAATAATATAACACTTTTACATGCGTTTTGGCCGCACTGCTCTACAGAACGATAACAACAATATTCAAATCTCACCAATTTGATGACCCATCCAGGAGCAAGATGCGTACAAATACTTGTTTTAAAGCCTATTCACCATTAATTCACTGCGAAGAATCATTAGTCTATGGTATATAGCACGGTTAAAAGAGAGGCTCTTCGAAAGTTGCATGCAGAAAATATCTAAACAACTAATTTTTTCGGTGATTTTGCTAGGATCTTCCCTAACAGTAAGCTCTGCTTTGTATTGGCTGCGGCTCCCCACTGAGCTATCCGAACCAGTGTATAACCCGATAACTGTGGACGTAGCAATTGCGGAGAAAGAGACCATCCGTATTCCAATACAAGCTCAAGGAAATGTGTCTGCCGTGCATCAAACTCAGCTCCAGGCAGAGGTGAAAGGCAAGATAGTGGAACTAGCCAACAACTTTGAAGTTGGTGGCTTTATCAAAAGAAATGAAGTTATTTTGCGAATCGATCCTAGGGATTACGAAACCAACATAATTAAAGCTCAAGCGGCTGTAGAATCTGCAGAGAGTATTCTCATTCAGGAAAAAGGACGATCAAAGGTGGCCCATGAGGAATGGTTAAAAATTCCTAAAGGTGGTCAGCGCAGTAAAGAAGCCAGCGATTTATACTTACGAAAACCTCAACTTGAACTCGCTGAAGCACAACTGCGTGCGGCTCAAGCGGATTTAAAAACAGCGCGTGACAATCTAGATAGAACCGTCATGCGTGCACCTTATGACTCTCTGGTCAAAGCAAGATTGGCAGACATTGGACAATTCGTTAGCCCAGGAATCAATGTTGCAGAGCTCGTCTCTATTGAAGTTGCAAAGATTAGACTACCTATCCCGCAAGGAAAATTATCTTATATTAATCTTCCCAAAATTGGTAGAAAAAATGGCGAAATCATCGATCTTTACACCGACACAAGTGGAGAAATTCGTCATTGGACAGCCACTCTAAATCGGACTGAAGGCGTATTTGATGAGCGATCAAGGACACTGTTTGCTGTAGCCTATATTGAGGATCCTTATGCGCTTAAATCGGAAAAGAACGATCCCCTTAGGATTGGTACATTTGTTAATGCAAATATCCTCGGTAAAGCGATTGAAAACTTGATAGTACTGCCAAAACATATTCTCCGTACTGGAAATGAAGTACTTATTGTTGACGAAAAGAACAAGCTAAGATCTCGCAAAGTTATTCTCCTTCGAACTGGAGGTGATTTGGCCTTTGTTTCTAATGGAATCAATGAAGGAGAAAAAATTTCTCTCACCGCACTAGGCGGGGAGATAGTTGGTGCGGAAGTAAAAATTGTGTCGGAAATAAAAACCACTGAATTGCATAAAGATGGGATTCTGCCAAAACAACCATCGGAGCCATTCGATGAACCAACATAGGATAAAAAAGATCGAGTGCTTGCAGGTGTTTGAGATTAATGTCAGTTAGTCAGAAAGACGGAATAATAGCATGGTTTGCTAAAAATCCAGTCGCGGCTAATCTTTTAATGGCTGTGATCCTATGCGTTGGGCTCGCTTCCGCTTTAAAAATACAACGCGCTATGTTTCCAGCGTTTGATATTGAAGCCCTCTTCATCGAGATGTTTTATCCAGGCGCCCCCCCAGAGGAAGTCGAAAAAGGTTTAGTATATAGAATAGAAGATGCTATAAACGATGTGGACGGAATTAAACGTGTAGAATCCGACGCTTTTGAATCAAGAGCTCAAGTTATCGTCCAGCCCCAAGATGGCGTAGATTTATCTAAATTGATGTCTGATGTGGAAAATCGTGTTAATGCTATACAAACTTTTCCGGATGCTGCTGAAAAACCAATTGTAGCAATACCAGAACTGCAGTTTCCGGCTCTATCGATTGCCGTATCAGGCGCTCTAGATGAACGTGGCATGAAAACTTTGGCAGAAGAAGTTCGCCGGGAAATGCTGTCTTTTCCAGAGATATCAGCTGCAAAGATTTTTGGCGCACGCGATTACGAAATCGCAATTCAAATCTCAGAAACCTTACTCAGAGAGTATCACCTTAGCCTAGGGAAAGTGGCTGAAACGATTTCAAAATCATCGTTAGACCTCCCCGCTGGTTCACTACAAACTCGCAATGGAGATATTACATTACGGACAATTGGGCAAGCATATGTGCAGCAAGATTTTGAATCAATTATTCTTAAAACTTTTCCGGATGGAACTCGACTACTTTTGGGCGACATTGCTACGGTTAACGACGGTTTTGTCGATGGGTCAGGCTTTGCTTCTTTTGATGGAAGCTATGGGTTAAATATTGATGTGTATGCAATGGGTACACAGGATATTGTTGAGACCGCCAATGTCGCTAAATCCTATATCGAACAAAAAATTACTACTCTGCCTGAAGGGGTTAAACTAACTGTATGGGGTGACAGCACCTACTATCTAAAAGATAGATTGCGAATGATGCTTCGCAATCTCGCTATGGGAGCTCTGTTGGTTTTCATAACCCTCGCGCTATTTCTTGAGATTAAACTTGCATTCTGGGTAATGGTCGGCATCCCTGTTTGTTTTTTTGGCGCCATGGCAATCCTGAATACACCATATGTCGACGCAAGTCTAAACATGATAAGTTTATTTGGTTTTATTCTTGTCCTAGGAATCGTCGTCGATGATGCAATTATTATTGGAGAAAGCGCTTATGCCCAGCAAGAAAAAACAGGGCCCGGAATTTCAAGCGTCATAATTGGTGTACATGAAGTCGCAATTCCAGCTACCTTCGGGGTTTTGACGACAATCGCTGCCTTTATGCCCACTTTATTTATAGATGGTGTTTTTGCTGCATTTCCAGAAGCTTGTGGCCAGGTGGTAATTTTGTGTTTGTGTTTTTCACTTATTGAATCCAAATGGATCCTACCAGCCCATCTAGCACACAGCAAACCCACCCAAAACAAAATCCTGCTGAAAATTGACAGAATTCAGGAAAGTATGAATGCAAAGCTTCGAAGATTTGTAGAACAAGTCTATCAACCAGCGGTTACCCATTGTATTAAAAATCGATATGCAACATTAACCTTTTTTATCTCTATCCTGATTCTTTGTTTTGGACTACTTACCGGAGGAATAGTTCGCACGGTGATTGCCCCAGATGTCCCGGGAGAGTTTCTTAAGGTAGAACTTCGAATGAGAGAAGGAGCTCCTATCCAAGAAACCATTAAGTCTATGGAACTAGTGAGGGCTGCTCTGACTCGCGTAGAAGAGACTTATGTTGAAGATACAGGAGATGGAAACGGCCTAGTAGAACATTTCGCTACCTATGGTTGGGACAGAATAAACGGCGTTATGATGATTGAACTAACCAAAGAAGATAAAAGAGCAGTATCAACTCGTGAAATCGAACGTAATTTCCGTAAAGAACTTGGTTTTCTCCATGGAGTGGAGGTCTTATCTATATCTGCAGCAGATCCTTCAAACGAATTTGGACCAGACATTGCATTAGATTTAATGCATGACGATTTGAATAAGTTAAGTTTAGCCTCAGCAGATTTAGAAGAGGCACTGCGCCATTATGAAGGACTTTATGACATTAGAAATGGAGCCAGTGACAGCTCAGATGAATTTCACCTGAATCTCCTCCCAGAAGCTGAATCGCTGGGATTAACCCTTATGGACCTAGGAAATCAAGTGCGGCATGCTTTTTATGGCGCAGAAGCTCAGAGAGTACAGAGAGGTATAGATGAGATTAAAGTCATGGTTCGTTATCCAGAGGCAGATAGAAAAACAATAGCCAGCCTTGACGGCATGTATATCAGAACCTCTGATGGAAATGAGGTTCCATTTAGTACAGTCGCTAGCATTGACGTAGAGCAAGGCGCACTCAAAGCTACTCACATCAATTATCAACGAGCCGCGGAAATTACGGCAGAGGCTAACAAAGATATTGTGGAGCCTGACCGAATCATGTCAGATATCACCACCCGAGTACTTCCAGAATTGGTAACCAAATATCCCGGTCTATCCTGGGGAGTTTCCGGTATGTCTGATGAGGAAAAAAAAGTGGTTACTAGCATGGGGTATGGTTTTGCATTGGCATTATTTGCTATCTACGCACTTCTCGCGATACCCACGAAATCTTATCTACAACCTCTCATCATTATGGGAGTAATTCCTTTTGGCGTCATTGGTGCTATTTTTGGTCACTGGGTCATGGGTCACCCCATGAGCATGATGTCTTTAATGGGAATCATTGCCCTCAGCGGCGTAGTGGTTAATGATAGCCTGATTTTGGTGAATTACATTAATAATAAAGTAGGAGCTGATTCTGATTTGGAGTCGGCGGTACTAGACGGAGGAACAAGGCGATTTAGGCCTATTTTACTTACATCACTAACTACTTTCTTTGGACTCGCACCAATGCTCACGGAAACAAGTGTCCAGGCTCAAGAAATAATCCCTATGGCGGTTTCACTTGCATTCGGTATCATATTTGCTACTGTCATTACACTTTTACTAGTCCCCTGCCTGTACCATATACTTGCCGACCTTGACAATTGGTGGAAACTTCATTCCAAGCAAGATGAACTATCACTTCAGAACATCTAAACTAGTAGCATTAATACACTGCATTATAATCAAAAAAAAAATAAAAAGAGACGGCTCTACAAGTAAAAATTTAATCTCTTACTTCTCTAAATAAGACAGCGAGTTTCAATGAATCTACTAATAAAATTCAATGCTATTTTTTTTGTCATTGCTCTCTTTTACCCACTAATCGTAACAGCTAAAGAAGCTCGAGAACGCTCTGATATTCCTGAAGAATATAAGTGGAATCTATCCTCGATGTATACAAATAAAGTGGCATGGAAGAAAGATTTCGATCTCGCATCTAAACGAATTTCTGGTCTAGAGAAATTTCGTGGGAGCCTTAAAAATAGCGGAGAAGATTTACTGACGGCGATTCAGGCCAAAGAGTCTATTAGCCAACTTGTTGGGAACCTATACGTCTATGCCGGATTGAAATCCAATGAAGACACTCGGATTGGCGACAATGCGGCACGTTTTTCTGAAGCACAAACTCTCTATGCGCATTATCAGGAGGCCACCTCATTCTACACGCCAGAAATATTAGCGATTCCTGACAAAAAATTAGAGCATATGCTATCTGAAACCCGCGAGCTTGAAATCTACCGTCACTTTTTTAATGAGCTCAAGAGAATGACCTCCTATACACTCTCAGAATCAGAAGAGAAACTTTTAGCTATGGCTTCTGATCCATTAGGACGTTTTCAAGGTGTCTTCTCCGCTCTGGACAATGCCGATCTCGAACTGCCAAAAATACGCGACGAAAACGAAGAGGAAGTTCAGCTTACTCAGGCTCGCTATGGCGCGTACCTGCGTTCCGAAGTTCGCTCAGTAAGGGAATCTGCCTGGAAAAATCTTTTCATCGCATATGAGAAACTTGGCAACACCTTAGCAGCGAATTACGAAGGGCATGTTAAAAGCCAAGTTTTTTTGGCAAAGGCAAGGGGTTTCGATTCTGCCTTGCAGGCTGCCACCTACAGCAACGCTATTCCCGAGGCAGTGTATACCAATCTCGTCCAAACTGTTCAAGAAGGCGCGAAACCATTGCAACGCTATCTTGAATTGAGACGAAAAATGTTGAAGGTGGACCGCTTAGAAATATGGGATCTATACGCACCCATGATCTCACCATCAATCAATAATATTTCTTTTACAAAGGCAAAAACCTTAGTAGCTGAAGCTCTTGCTCCACTAGGAGATGATTATCTAGCTTTATACTGGAAAGGTTTCGATGAGGGATGGGTAGATGCCTTTGAAAACCAAGGTAAACGAAGTGGCGCCTATAGCTGGGGTACTTACAGCTCCAAACCTTATCTATCAATGAATTATGAAGGGACACTCGGCGATGTCTCAACCTTAGCCCATGAATACGGTCATTCATTGCATAGTTATCTAACTCGAAAAAATCAGCCCTATGTATATGGTGACTATCGAACCTTTATCGCCGAAGTTGCCTCAATGACAAATGAAGCTATTTTGATGCAAAAAATGCTAAGCGAAGCCAACTCTCCAAAAGAAAAAGCGTACCTTTTGCAAAGCTATTTAGATGAATTTCGTGGCGGATTCTATCGACAAACCTCTTTTGCAGATTTCGAGATGCAAACACATGCACTGGTAGAAAGTGGAGGAGCGCTGACTAAGGATAATTTGAACAATCTTTATGCGAGTATTTTTGACAAGTATTATGGAAATGCAGTCTACGCCGATTCCTTAAATGCGTCGGAATGGAGCCGAATACCACACTTTTTGAGAACTGATAATTTTTATGTTTATCAGTATGCTACCTCTTTTGCAGCGGCTACTGCACTTGCAAAGAATATTTTGAAAGGAGGAGAAGAGGCTCGTAAAACTTTTCTAGACTTATTAAAATCTGGGAATAGCGATTATCCTATTGAATTATTAAAAAAGGCTGGCGTTGACATGACCACCCCGCAACCAATCTATGACACCATAGAAACATTCAGCAACTTAGTTGATGAGTTAGAAAATATTCTATCTAGCTTGGAAGGTTAGATGAAAAATACTTAAATGTAAGATTAATCCTTGGGTTAACACTCTAATTTGCAGGAAAGATCAGCAACACGACTACCCAATGTACGACACATAATTTTTTCAGCTTCAGTGATCTCAGTACCACTATCATGGCCAGACCAATGACTAGCTCCATACGGAGTGCCTCCGCCAGTTGTTCTCATTAATTCAGGTTCGCTATAAGGCAGTCCACAAATTAGCATCCCATGATGTAAAAGCGGGAGCATCATACTAATAAGGGTGGTTTCTTGCCCACCATGGAGGCTCGATGTTGAAGTAAAAATGCCAGCCGGCTTACCAATCAGAGCACCACTAAGCCAAAGACTAGATGTTTGATCAATAAAATATTTTAGTGAAGCAGCCATGTTACCAAATCTGGTCGGACTTCCTAAAACCAATCCCGAACAGTCTTTGAGGTCATCTAAGTCGCAAAACAAAGCACCGTCATCTTCCAAATATTCATTCTGAATTACTCCATCTCTGATATTTGGCACAGTTCGAATACGTGATTCAACACCATCAATTAAATCTATACCTCGAGCAACCTGGAAAGCCATTTTCTCTGTATGCCCTCCAGCACTAAAAAAAAGCACCAGAACATAAGGATCAATCTTCATTTTCTATCAATTCCATAACGTTTTCTGGCGGCCTACCTATAACCGCTCTATCACCGCGCACCACAATTGGTCGCTCTATAATTTTTGGATTTTTTGCCATAACACTTATTAGAGCCTGCTCATTCGAAGACAAGGTCAGACCAGATTTTTTAAATTCCTCTTCGTTTTTTCGAATTAGGTCTCGCGCATGAATATCTAGTTTCTCCAAAAGAATTTTAATATTTCTCTCACTTAGAGGGTTTTCCACATAAAGCTCCACTCTTATTTGAACGCGTTTTGATTCAAGCAAGGATAAAGTTTGGCGTGATTTTGAACAGCGTGGATTATGATATATTACGAATTCCATTTGAGCCTCGTAGCAACTATCATTAGATAGGAAAAAATTATAACAGAGCAAATAGTGTTAGTTTCTATTAAAACTACTCAATTCTATAACGAATGCATTGCAGAAATCTGCTAGCAAATCCTAATGAGAAGGAAATATTCAATAGCTCTATTTTTAATGGCCTGGTTGTTTTCTTTAACCGCTTGCACAAAAAAAGTGCTTCCTGAAACTAGGCTTGAAATCGAAGATTTCAGAAATGAGTGGTTGGTGGTAAATTATTGGGCAAGTTGGTGCAAACCTTGTATCAAAGAAATACCCGAACTAAATAAACTTCATCAGTCCAGAAAAGATATTACAGTGATTGGAGTAAATTATGATGGAATGAGTGGTGAAGAACTTGCAATAGCATCATCAAAATTAGGTATTAATTTCCCCAATCTCTCATCAGATCCCTCTTCAGAGCTGGAAACTAGTCGGCCGATCGTACTTCCCACCACTATGATAGTCGATAAAAAACTTAAGCTTCGTGATAAATTGATTGGTCCACAGACACTCGAATCTATTAGTTTTTCAATTATGGAAGCTTCCAAAGATTTGATACAAGAAAAAACAAACACCGTTATTTCGCCTTGAACTGAAAAAAAATGCCGGCAAAGGCCGGCAAAGACAATCACAGGAGGGTAAAGCCTAAAAGGCTTCAGTGTGACAAAACCAAAAATTTTGGCTCTGTCACATTAATTAGACTAGAGAACCTTCGTAAGGTTCAATTTAATCTTAGCTTATTTTAAAAATGAACGCTTGGTGTTATAGATCTATTGTCTTTTTAATTTCAGCAAATTAAATTAAACCAGAGTTGCATTTGCTCGCCAGCAAGCACTTGCTTGTTGGCCAGGCCCTGAAGAAACGCAAATGTCCACTTCAGTTAGCCCATCTTTTGCTAAATCATCGCGTAATTTATCTAAGAGATAATAAGATAATTCCTCTACCGTAACGTTAGTAATCGGTAAAACTAAGGTATCGCGAGTGAGGAAACGAAATTCCTCATTATAAAAACTAACAACATAATCTCCATTATCTTCTACAATTGATTGATAGGGGGAATTTTGTGCCAGGACCATATACTCATCAAGCTCATCACAAACCGCCTTTATAAGGTTTTTATACAGATTGTAATCCGCAGAAAACCCATTACTACCCAAAGGAGCGACAAATCGAGCCGAAACCGAATAATTATGTCCATGTAATCTTTCGCGCTCTGTTGCGGAGAAAATAGTGTAGTGCGCGATAGAAAACTTATGGCTCTCCTTATTTATGTATATTGTATTGTAACGCAAAATAAAAATCCTTCTAGCGTGGTGAAAACATATTGTCATTGTTGTAATTGAAGGGTGCAAGTAAGATTTTTGTTATGCAACTATGGATAATGGAATGTTATGATCAGATTAAAAGCATGTCTTTAAATTTGTTAGGTAAATCGATTAATAATATGAACACAGCGATCATAACTGGAGCAAGCGCAGGAATTGGAGCTTCTGCTGCTGCACTTTTCTCTCAAAGAAACTTTAAAGTGATCAACTTATCTAGGAGACCGTGCAAGGTTGGGGGAGTTTTAAACCTATGCGGTGACCTGGCATCCGAAGAAAACTTGGAAAATATTTTACCTCGCCTACATGAAGCAATGAGTCAAAGTAACTCAGTTTCACTCGTGCACAATGCAGCAAAAATGCGCAAAGATTCGGTTTTAGATTGCTCAGAATCTGAACTACGTGAAATGTTAGAAATCAACGTGGTAGCAATTAACGCGCTAAATAGAAGACTGATACCGCAAATGCCGAAAGGATCAAGTGTAATATATATCGGTTCGACCCTTTCTATGAAGGCTGTACCTAACTCTTTTAGCTATATATTATCCAAGCATGCCCAAGTAGGTATTATGAGAGCGACCTGTCAAGACCTCATGGGTAAGGGAATCCATACAGCCCTCATTAATCCGGGCTTCACTGATACCGAAATGTTACAAAAACATCTCAATAACGATACCGAACTCATAAAATCACTTGCAAAAATGAATAGCTTCGAGAGGCTTGCCAATCCTACAGAGATAGCGGAATGCGTACTTTGGGCACATCATAATCCAGTGATAAACGGCACTATTATAGAAGCAAATCTCGGACAAAAAGAGAGCTAGAAATGGTCGAACATGCCCTAAATGAACGCAGGGAACGGGTATTCATAATATTGGCAGGCATTTTTCTTTGCTCGATGACGCTCTTAAACGTTATCGGCATTACCCGTTTCATTCAGCTTGGTCCTCTTGCATTAGCAGTGGGTGTTCTACCCTATCCTTTGACATTTTTGTGTACCGATATTATTTGCGAACTTTATGGTAAAAGTCGGGCAAATTTTCTCGTCTCAGTAGGTTTAGGTCTAAATTTTTTTATTTTAACAATTTTGTACGTCGGAAATACGGTCCCTAGTGTTCCCGCTGAGAGCATGCCACCCTGGCAGATTTTACAACTTGCTGCACCTGTACCTCTTCCTAATGGAGAAATAGTATCGGGAAGCATTGGTTTCTATCAGTTAATTTATGCTACTACATCAGGGGCGGTTTTCGCATCTATGCTAGCTTATATAACTGCTCAATATTGTGATGTGCAACTTTTTCACTTTTGGAAACGTATAACAAAAGGCAAGCACTTGTGGATCAGAAATAATTTCAGCACTCTACTTAGTCAAATGGTTGATTCCATAATAGTCGTCACAGTAACGTTTGGCGCTGCATTTTTAAGAGATGAGATAACGTTTCAGGCGATTACTGTTTTAGTGATAAGCAATTATCTGTTCAAAGCCAGCATTGCACTATTAGATACTGGACCCTTGTATTTAGCTATTCATTACCTTAAAAACTATCTCAAACTAGCTCCCTCTGAAGATCTATCTATGAGTACAGAAAAAACCCAAAATAAATTTTAATTTGAAATATTTTGAAAACCAAATGTCAAAAGTTCTTTTTAAACAAGAATTTTAGACACAAAGAACACTAAAAAATAGCTTAAGAGTATTTATATGAAAGATTTGAGAGTTAGTGTAATTCAATGGGATTTAAAATGGGAAAATCCTAAATCAAATAGATATGAAATAGAGAAAATACTTTCCTCACAATCTGTCGAAACAGACATCCTTGTTTTACCAGAAATGTTTTCCACAGGATTTTCTATGAATGCTTCAGAAATATCTGAAGCACCTGGAGGAAAAACGGAAGAATGGATGAAGTCTACTTCCTTAAAACTGAACTGTGCCGTAGCCGGAAGCATTGCGACGAAAATTGATGATCGAGTACTAAATCGCTTCTTATTTGTAACTCCTTCAGACACGTTTCACTATGACAAACGCCATTTGTTTAGAATGGCGAATGAACACGAAAATTATGAAGCTGGTTCTGAGCGTGTGATTGTCAAATGGAGAGAATGGAGAATAAAGCTCGAGATTTGCTACGATCTTCGTTTTCCCGTCTTCAGCAGAAATGTTGGGGACTATGATTTGCTTTTAAACGTCGCTAATTGGCCCGCAAAGAGATCTTTTCATTGGAAAAGCTTACTATCTGCCAGAGCAATTGAAAATCAGGCCTGTGTAGTAGGAGTAAACAGGATTGGAAAGGATGGAAACGGCTACATGTTTACGGGCAATAGTTTAGCCATAAACGCATTTGGAGAAACCATATTAGATATGGGCTCACGAGAAGGATATGGCCAAGCTATATTCAGCTATGAAGACCTAATCAAATACCGGGAAAAATTTCCCTCATACAAAGATGCTGACAGCTTCACACTGCACTTGTGACAAGAGTTTCTAAATAATTTTAAACCTACCAATCCAATATTTCTTTAACGAAAGGAATAGTCAAAGACCTGTTGTTCTTTAGTGAAGCAGTATCTAGCAGGTCTAGAAGCTCGACTAGACTTGACATATTCCTATCGGCGCGATGAACAATATAATTGGCCACATCCGGTGTGAGATCCAGTCCAAGTCGAGATGCTCTAAATGAGAGCACCTTTGCCTTATCGCTATCATTAAGACAAGGCAGATGATAACTAACGCCCCAACTAAGAC
Source organism: Halieaceae bacterium (assembly GCA_029247075.1). Classification (GTDB taxonomy): domain Bacteria; phylum Pseudomonadota; class Gammaproteobacteria; order Pseudomonadales; family Halieaceae; genus CABYJX01. The sequence goes on from JAQWLX010000020.1 coordinate 12,560, forward strand.
GTGATCGCAAATCGGATAAATTAAAATCTATGGCCGAAGCTGGCTGATTTGCGCTAAAAATAATACGACAACCACTGGAATGCGCAGCATTAAAAGTCTTGAAAACAGCCTCTTCCCAGTCGGGATTTGATGCTACTAAATGAATATCGTCCATGGCGATCAACTCAAGTGAACTCAAATCATCAAGCACATCATGCGCGGAATACGAAATTAATTGACTTATTGGCAAAAACTGCGCTCTTCCAGTCACACGTTCGCAAGCACCCTGAAGCAAATGTGATCTACCACTGTTGGACGCCCCATGTAGCCACAAATATTGGTGCGCAAAAGCTACCTTCCCTTCAATAACCGCTAAAACCTCTTTAAAGGAGGGCAGCGCGCAAAAATTATCAAGGGTGGCGTCTTCGTTAAGCTTTATGTCAAGCGCCAATTGTGCACTTAATCTGGATTTTTTTGCGGAAGTCATTAATTTTGGTAGAAATCACTTTGAAGATATTCAAGAATTAGATGACGTAAAAAAACCATGACTATTGCAGCGATTGGAATTGCAACTAACAAACCGACGAAACCAGCAATCACACCTCCGGCCATCAAAGAGAAAATTACCATCACCGGATGAAGACCAATTTTATCCCCTATTAGGACCGGAGTTAAGAAAATACTCTCCAAGATCTGACCAAAAATAAATACCATCCAAACTAAACCAACCAGCTCCCAATCATTATATTGCAAATAACCGGCAAAAGATGCGAGCGTGACACCGACCACAAATCCGAGATATGGAATTATACTAGCGAGACCCGCCGTTACTCCAAGCACTAAGGCCATTTGAATTCCCACAAGGGAAAGACCTAACGAATAAATCATTGCTAGAGCCAGCATGACTAGCAGTTGGCCACGAATAAACGCGCTGATTGCTTCATCAGACTCATCCATTAAAATCCTGAATCGCTTCCTCCATCCAGAAGGGGTTAGCTGCAATATCTTGGAGATCATAATGTCCCAATCTCGCAGCAGATAAAATCCTACTACCGGAACGAGCACCAAATTGGCAATAAATCCTACAAACTGCACGCTCGAATTTGCGAATCGCTGTGCCAAGCTTTTTGTTACTTCACTCAAGGCACCCAAGTTATTCGAAATTTTAGAGGACCAGTCAGTGTCAACTATTACACCATTATTTAATGAGATATAGGAACGAACACTGGGAATCCAGTCATTTACAATTGATGCATAAATCCCAGGCAGTGCAGATAAAAATGTCTCAAATTCAGAAATTAATGGAGGCAATACAAGTAAAACACCAAGTATCAAAATAGCGAGAAAAAAAGCGAAGACTACTAACACGGAAACCGTTCTAGAAAGCCGGAATTTTTCAAGTTTATCAACTAGCGGATCGCCCAGATAAGCGATTAGTGCACCAAAAACAAATGGCATCAAAATTGGGTGGATAGCGTACAAAAAGATGCCGAAAGATAATATAAATAAACTGATCTTAAAAACTCTCGATTGAGCTTGATTCATGGGGATTCTTGACTCCATGATCGCCATTTAAATGTAAGTCTATCAAAGTTATCTGCTGAACTCAGAGGAATTAGATCCGAATTAAGCTTGATAATTTTAGATAAATCAGTCATGGAAGCTACAGAAATTAAACGAAATTCCATTACATTATCTACAATACGATCGAGATTGGCATATTCAATAACCTCAACTCTCTCTAGCCAAGAAACTAGGCTCATGTAATCTCCAAAGCCTTCTATCCCTACTATGCGCAGAATAGGCCCACTACTGTCATCACCATGAAGCGATTTTACAGAAAATCTAGACGCCATGGTTTTAGCAACAAGATCCGCGCCTGTCGCAAACATCCCTCTCGCATCTACTAAGTCAATAAAACGGCTAACCTTTTTTTCGTAATCTTTATAGATCCACTCTCCAATCCATTGACCTGAAGAAAGCTGGGATAATTTTCCTACGAGAATATCTTCAATTCCGTACCTATCTATGACATGTTGAAAAGACTCTTTGTTTTTATCCCAGACACTATCAGCTGATAATACTGCATAATCAGTTAGATCCAGTAATGGGTATCTGAGGGGCACTCCTCTGTCCGAAAATGCTTTTTCTAACTCCATCCGTAACTCATTACCACTGCCGGAATCGAGAAAATTACGGCCAAATTGATCCTGAAATACTAAAAGAGCCATCACTGGAGAACGATTCGCCGTCCATATCGGCGCGCCCGCAGCCACTAGTTTTTTTAAAACCTCGTCCTTGTCAAATTCCACTTTCAAAAAAAGCTTTTCATTACCCTCTTTTTCAGAGTAGCCATATCGAACTAATAATGATCTAGCCGACTTAGTAAGTTGAATGATTTTTGGCAATTCAAGGACAGCTGTATCTCCAGATAGTTTGACAATTACTTTTGATAAACCTTTCTCGATAGCTTCATTAAAAGTCATATCTGTTCGATCGAGCACCCAGATCTCAGATTCATACAGATCAACTAATACATCTGCCATAGCGTTGCAGGATAAAAGTAGCAGTAGACAGAAGGTAAGATAAAAACGATACATTTTTTCAATCCTAGACGTCATTAAACCTATGCTCTTCCAAGGGCATTCCAATTAACAAGAACAGTTGCTGAACTAATTCATAATAATCGTTAAAATACCCTGTTACTTCTTTAAGAGCAAAGATATAACCATGAAGAAAAATGATGACAGGTCTG
>JAQWLX010000044.1 GCA_029247075.1 Halieaceae bacterium
CAAATTCCACCATCTCGCCGCCCCATACCTCGGAACAAACTCGAGTCAACGCAGCCGTAAGCGTCGTCTTCCCATGGTCAACGTGCCCTATGGTCCCAACATTAATGTGGGGTTTAGTACGCTCAAATGTCTCTTTTGCCATTACGACAGCCTCCTATAAATATGCAATCGCCAACTAGTACTAACTACAACCTAACTCTAACCTATAGCCATAGCTCAAAAACACACGGATCCTTTACAAGCCCTCAATCAAAATTGGAGCTCATAACCGGACTTGAACCGGTGACCTCTTCCTTACCAAGGAAGTGCTCTACCTACTGAGCTATATGAGCTCTGTTGTTTGCCCGCCTGGAGCGGGTAGCGGGAATCGAACCCGCATCATCAGCTTGGAAGGCTGAGGTTCTACCATTAAACTATACCCGCTACACTCTAAAGTTTTTAAGACGGATATCAAATCATTTCCGCTCACAAACCCAACACTCCAATCCTGAACGAAACTTATCTCATCGACCGTAAAAAAGGCCCTCCTGGTGGAGGGGGGTGGATTCGAACCACCGAAGCTTTCGCGTCAGATTTACAGTCTGATCCCTTTGGCCGCTCGGGAACCCCTCCGAATTGAAGGTGGCACATTGTCCAGACGCTAGAACCCTTTGTCAACTGCGCTCTTACAGCAAAATTAAAAACTTTCACCAAATTCGCACATTAGGTAATTTTACCAGATTAATAGCCTCTGAATTAAAGACACCTCAGGATTCAGTTTGCTGCCATTTAATGATTAAACAAAAATAACTCCCTAGTCTAGGGATCAATCAAGTAATAATGGCCAAAAACTATGTATGTATTGAATTTACTGAGAAATCAAATCATTAGAACCATGCTTTATGGAGCTGGCGAGAGGAATCGAACCCCCGACCGGCTGATTACAAATCAGCTGCTCTACCTACTGAGCTACGCCAGCTTAAATAACGCGAAACATACTAACACTCTCAAGGGCAAATTCTAATAGCCGAACCACCCGGCGGTCAAAGTAATTCTCTAGTCGCAATCTCGAGACCTTCAAAAACCAGGTCAGGTCGCCAAAAGCTCTCTAGTTTACATAAATCTCTTAGCAATTCACCGCCGCCTCCACAAAATACTACTGCCGGCATCCCTTTATCGATGAAATCTTTTTGGAAATTATCTAATATCGAATGCACCGCGCCAACTTGAGCCAAAGCGATACCATTTTTTATCGCCTGTGTTGTATTATTACCAGGCCTAGATTCCTGTCCTGCAGAAAAATAATTGCAGCTTAGGTTCGCTGTATCAGAAAGCAAAGCACGCTCCATCAAGGCTCCTCCGGGAATTATATAGCCGCCCAAATGAGAACCTTTTTGATCAACTACATCAATAGTCAAGGCCGTTCCGCTGTCTACAATAATAACATCTCTCCGAAACTCTGCCCAAGCAGCCACAATTGCGAGCCAGCGATCAACACCTAGTTCAGATGAATCAATATATGCATTTGTAACACCGATTAATTTATCAGTAGAAGCGCAAAACCAAGGAGCCCTGCCAAAAATTTCTAATAATTTCTCCGAAATCAAACTATTAAAGTCCAATGATGCTACACTCGATATTGGAATCACATCAACTTCGGCAATATCTTTCAATCTATCAAAAAACAAATTAGGATTTTTGGCTAAAACCCTTCCACGACTGTTCACAATCCCAGACACAAGAAGGCGCCACTTTATAAAAGTATTTCCAATATCAATTTGTAGAACTCTCATTTTCAAGACTCTCTGAGAGAAACGTCACCTGCAGTGATAAAAAGCAAACCTTCGGATGAGTCCAAAATAAACCTGCCTTTCGAGTCTACTCCGCGGGAAATCCCCGACAGAATTTCTCCGTTTGAAATTATTTGAGCATTTTTACCCATAAACGAATCTCTGGCATTCCACGAATTTTGCCAATAGGAAAAACCTTTTTCAGGGTAAGATAAAAACAAGTCAATCAAGTGATTTACAAGTGTAGCAAGAAGCTCGTTACGGGAAGGAGGAGGCTTATGCCTTATCGAATAAAGATCGATCCAAGATCTCTCAATCACTGAACCCTGCTTTGCAGACATTTTTACGTTAACACCTACACCAACGATAATTTTTAACGAAGAATTAGCACCACCAATAATTTCGACTAAAATACCTGCCAACTTAGCACCGCCAAAAAGAATATCATTAGGCCATTTAAGTTTTAACTCCGGATAACCATAGGATATTAAAGAATCTAAAACTACGACACCAACTGCTAAGCTTAACCCGTCAACTTTGTTATATGGAAGAGCGTACTCCCACGAAATAGACAAATAAATATTTTTCGACAATGGGCTGTGCCAAATCTTACCAGAACGCCCCCGTCCAGCAGTCTGCTGATCAGCTGCACATACCAGAACCGGACCCATACCTGCGTTAAGCTCTTTTTGGAGCAGAGAATTGGTAGAGTCAACCTCCTCAAGTAGTATAAGCTTAGAAATCCTATCTGATGAATCTGGAGATAACATTCCCCTTATTAGTTTAGAATCTAATAAATCAATTTGTTTCACGCAAAATCTCTTTCCTTGTAATTTAGATTGACTTGGACGAAGAAAACTCAATCGCTGTATATTTAATTTTGCAAAAAAAACATAATAACAATACTGGAGTTCTATTTCTGAAATAGAATTCAAGCCAGGTTAAATTAAAGAATATTATATTTAGAAGAGAACTATATCGAGATAATACTAGAAAAATTTAGAGATTCTTGCAGCTCACATAATCTCAGCCGCTGTCTGCTGGCCTCATCTATAGGCCCAATAGAGCTCATAGCTAATCCTAGTGCATTAATTGAAATCAGACTAAAGACCAACTGTGATTCAATAAAAAGTAGAAAAAATTGTAAAAACAAGATCTTATCTCAAGCTAGGAGAGAATTGCTAGATTATCTAAATGGCAAACTCACTATCTTTAGTGTTCCAATCTTACTAGCGGGGACAAGTTTTCAACTCGCTGTTTGGGAGCGATTAACACAAATTCCATATGGTGCAAAACTAAGTTACTCGGCCGTAGCTAGATCTATAGGGCATAGAAGTGCTGCTCGAGCAGTTGGTCTAGCAAACGGAAGAAATAAACTGCCGATAATTGTACCATGTCATCGCGTAATCTGCTCTGATGGGAAAAATGGCGGTTACTCAGCAGGGGCTGAAATAAAAGATTATCTGATGAAACTTGAAAATCGAAAATTAAAACTAGGCATTTAGGTCTGGAATCATCTCATCTTTGAGTCTATTTATTTCATTTAGAATATTCGACCGTTGATTTTTTAATTTTTGAAGAGAAACCTGACTATATTCTAATTTTTCACAAAGCTCTAAAATTAAGCTATCTATTTCTTGACACTTCTTCCTTAGCTCCACTAGCTTGAAGGTGGACCTTTGCTTTCCAGAATCATCTTCGAAAAGTTCTGAAAATTCATCATTTGAGTCATTCATATTATTTTTCTCTAGTTTATTCTCACTATGCTTCTACTCAAAGGAGAGAGCAAGCCTTTCAAAAGAAATAGTTAACTTGAAAAAAAATCGATGGATTTCGATAAAATAGAAAAGCTAGAGGCTCCAACAGCTATAAATGGCTCGCTTATAAGCTTTTCACGGAAATTGTATTTAAAGGGCAACCCGTCTAGCCCAACGAGCTTCCCTCCAGCAGCGTGAACTATAGCGTCTCCAGCGGCAACATCCCATTCACTGCAAGGCGAAAACCGTGGATAGACATCTCCTATTCCATCAACTAATTTAATAAACTTTAACGCTGCACCAAATTTAAGGAGGTCAACCTCAACAAAATGAGTTTTAATCCAATTTAAATAATTATCAAACACTAAACCTGCATTGCCGCGGCTTGATAAAATCGATATTGATTTTTTATCGTCTGGCTGGATTTTGATTTCCAAAGAATTACCAATGAGATCTCTTGGGCAGATACGCCAGACTCCTCTTCCTACCAAGCCGGCATAACAGACCTCTTGCAAAGGTTGATATATAATACCCAGAAGAGGTCTTCCATTCTCAACCAGGGCAATATTAATAGTAAAGTCTCCTGTTTTATTTAAGAACTCCCGCGTTCCATCTAAAGGATCTATTATCCAAAGCTGCCTCCAATCAAACCTATTACGCAATTCCGAAGCGGTAGATTCTTCTGACATGACAGGTATGTCTGGACAGATTTCATACAAACCTTTTACTAGCATCGAGTGAGCATGTAAATCCACCTGCGTCAGAGGAGTTCCATCTGCCTTATTAGAAGACTGTTGAGAACTTGAATGAGTGTAACGCTGACAAATATATATACCCACGTTTTGACAAAGTTTTATCAAAGGATCAATTAAAGAGAAGTAATTAGATAAATTCATTTGATCTAGATGATATCATCAGTTGCAAAGGTGTTAGAGATTAAATGGCTTCTTTATTAAACACGTATTATTTGATTGATGAATAAACAACTCCTGAACTGGAAGAATATAGACATTGTTCTACTGGACCTGGATGGGACTCTTTTAGATCTCAATTTTGATAACTATTTTTGGAGCTATTACCTCCCAAAAGAGTACTCCAAATTTTTTTCAATACCTGAAGATCTGGCGAACTCATTCATCCGAGACTCTCTTGCCGAGAAAGCGGGAACTCTAGACTGGTATGATATCGATTACTGGTCAGATCGATTTAATATAGATCTTGTAAAAATGAAAGAAGAAATTTCTGCAAGAATCTCGGCAAAACCAAATGCAAAGGAATTTTTAAATACAATTAGTAAATCTGGTAAGAAATTAATTTTGGTTACCAACGCTCATAGAAAAACTCTTCATATAAAAATGAGACAAGTAAATTTATCAAAATGGTTCGATGCTATTGTTGTTTCGCACGAACTTAGAGCAGCCAAAGAAAGCGATATGTTCTGGAAAAAATTACACTCAATATATCATATTGATATAAGACGAACCGTTCTAATTGATGACAATGAAGATGTGCTTACCGCAGCTGAAAATCATGGGATCGCCAATTTAATAACTATTATTAGACCTGACAGCCAACAACCTAAAAGGACAAATTGTAAATTTACAGCCATAAATAGTTTCTCGGAAATTATGCCCTGATAGGGGATACGGATGAACAGCAAGGACGAATTAACAAAATGTCGATTAGATAAATGGCTTTGGGCTGCCAGATTTTTTAAGACACGAAGTCTAGCAAAAACCGCTATCGAAGGAGGAAAAGTAAAAGTGGACGGCCGAAGGGTAAAGGCATCCTATATTCTTAAAGTCGGCGATTCGTTAAAGATACCACGTGGCTGGGAAGATATGGAAATCTTAGTTTTAGCACTCTCTATAAAAAGAAAAGGAGCTGCAGACGCGCAGCTCCTTTATAAAGAAACCAATGAAAGTATTGCTATCCGACACAATAGAATTACAGTACGAAAATTGGCTGGCAATATAATATTTAACTCGTGTGATAAACCGGATAAAAAAACCCGAAAACAGATTCACCGGCTAAAGAGAAACCTATAAATTTTTATTACCGATCTGTTAAATTTTCGAGAGAAAAAACTCTTCACTAGATCTCAATGACTGGCGATCCAGCATAGATAAGGTAAACTAATATTATGCTTACTAAAATTCCGACTTCTCGCCCCTCTACCCCCATATTGGACTCACTAAATAGCGGTGGGAAAGTGCGAGATCTTTCAGAAAGTGCTCTTCTAGAACTATGCAATGAACTCAGGGCGTTCTTGCTTTATTCCATAGGTAAAACCGGAGGTCATTTTGGAGCCGGTATGGGGGTAATAGAACTTACCGTCGCACTTCACCATGTGTTAGATACACCAGAAGATCGAATAGTATGGGATGTCGGTCACCAAACCTATCCGCACAAGATTCTTACTGGCCGGATGGAGAAAATGCGCACTATTCGTCAATCTAAAGGGCTTTCCGGCTTTCCGAAACGTAGCGAAAGCATATATGACACTTTCGGAGTAGGACATTCTTCAACCAGTATATCTTCGGCTATGGGAATGGCTTTAGGTAATAAACATCGTGGCAATAATCGAAGAGTGGTAGCAATTATAGGCGATGGCGCTATTACCGGCGGAATGGCATTCGAAGCATTAGCGCATGCAGGAGATCAAAGGCCAGATATGCTTGTTATCTTGAATGACAATCAGATGTCGATCGGCCATAACAGAGGGGGATTAGCAACTTATTTTGCGAAAATTTGGGCTAGTAAAACCTACATTAGCCTAAGAGAAGGCTCAAAAAAACTCCTCAAAAGAATAAAACCCGCTTGGGATTTAGCGAAACTTACTGAGGAACACATGAAAGGCATGGTTGCCCCGGGCACACTATTCGAAGAACTTGGTTGGCATTATATTGGACCCTTGGATGGCCACGACCTTCCCCAGCTAATGCAAACCATTGACAACATGTCAAAACTTAAAGGCCCACAGATCTTGCATATAAGGACTGTTAAAGGAAAAGGATTTCAAGCAGCAGAAGATGACCCTGCAGGTTATCACGCGATGAATAAAATTGAAGTTTTTTCAAAGCCTGCTCCTAGTAAAAAAGACTCTGATACTAAGCCTCCAAAGTATAGTGACGTGTTTGGAGAGTGGTTATGTGAGGCAGCAGAAAAAGATCCTCGCCTAGTGGCTATTACGCCGGCAATGTGCGAAGGCTCAGGAATGGTTAAATTCGCAAGTAAATATCCCAAACAATATTACGACGTCGCCATTGCAGAACAACATGCTGTGACACTAGCAGCGGGGCTTGCCTGTGAAGGACTTAAACCTGTCGTGGCAATTTATTCGACTTTTCTTCAGCGCGGCTACGACCAATTAATACACGATGTTGCAATTCAAAATCTTGATGTTACGTTTGCTATAGATCGAGCTGGCTTAGTAGGCCAAGACGGCCCTACACATCATGGAGCATTCGATTTAGCCTATCTTCGCTGTATCCCAAATATTGTAATTGGAGCGCCATCAAATGAAAGCATTTGCCGACAGATGCTTTTTTCCTGTTACCAATATGAAGGCCCTGCTGCAGTACGTTACCCTAGAGGATCAGGTATTGGAGTAGAGATTAAGGATGTAATTGAGGAGTGTAAGATCGGACACGCAGAAGTCGTGCGTGAGGGAAATAACACGGCAATCCTGAGCTTTGGAACAATATTATCAGAGGCATTGATAGCGGGCGAAAAAACTGATGCCACAGTAGTTGACATGAAATGGGTTAAACCACTTGATACTGAACTAATCAAAGAAATAGCAAAGAATTATGAGAAAATTGTGACAATCGAAGATGGATCAATTGCAGGAGGAGCTGGGAGCGCTGTAAATGAAGAACTTAATCGAGTCGGTATAATATCTCGCATAATCAACCTTGGAATACCAGATCAATTTATTGATCATGCAGCACAAGAGGAACAATATGCAATTTGTGGTATAGATTCAGGATCCATTATTTCAGCCATAAATGGTTTTGAAAAAACTGTCTCTGACAATCAATCGAGTTATGGATCGATATCCAAATTTCCAAATATCAAATAAACAATTAATTTGCATAAAGCTACGCTAATCTTTAAAAGAAAGCTTTCAGGGTAATGAACTCATGGAAAATGAATCTTCACCTACTGATATTAACAAAACTCTTAATGAACTAGAAGAGATTGTTGAAAAAATAGAGGACTCTAACCTTTCGCTCGATGAATCTCTTAAAGAGTTTGAAAGAGGTATAGGATTAGTAAAAACTGCTCAGAATATCCTGCTTCACGCGGAACAAAAGGTTGCGCTATTAGTTGAAGGGGCAAGCGGCAAGCCCGAAAAAAAAGAACTTCAATTAGATGAGGACATTGCAGAAGGTGAATAAACCAGACAGTACTGACTTAACACTCCTAAATAGATACGCCGATCGCTGCAATGCTCAGCTCAGCTACCTAGCCACTCAGGGATTGGACAATGAATCAAACCTTTTTGACTTGCGAGAACCTATCCTGTATGTCGTAAACGAAGGTGGTAAAAGGATTCGACCTGCGTTAACTTTCGCTGCCGCGGAGGCAGTTGGTCTAAAAGATAAAGATATTCGTCAGAGAGCTCTAGATTATATTGCTTGCGCAATAGAACTTCTTCATTCCTATTCTTTAGTTCATGATGACCTTCCGTCGATGGACAATGATGACTTACGTCGCGGAAAACCGACACTTCATAAAGCCTACAGTGATGCTACTGCCATACTTGTTGGCGATGGTCTTCAAGCAAGGGCATTTGAATTGATTGCTAGTGCAGAAAATCTTTCTTCCGATCAATGCCTAAAAATTTCTAGGTTTGTGAGCAAAGCGGTGGGTTTACGCGGAATGGTAGGAGGCCAGTTTCTCGATATAGAAGCAACAGGGCGGAAGTTAACCACAAAAAAACTCAAGTCAATGCATAGCTTAAAGACAGGAGCTTTGGTGACCGCATCTGTAGTAACAGGTGGACTAACTGCCTCAGCGTCTCAAGAAGAATTAGACTGTTTAGAAAAATTTGGAAATCATATTGGACTGGCATTTCAAGTAACTGACGATATTCTCGACGTAGAAGGAACATCAAAGACATTGGGTAAGACCCATGGAAAAGATGCTAAAGAGAATAAATCTACCTATGTAAATCTTTTAGGTATAGAGAGCGCCAAGTACGTTGCATCGGAATCATTAGAGAAAGCACTAATCGCGTTAAACAGCTTTGAAGAATCCGCTGAATCGCTTCGAAAAATTGCTAAGCTAATAGTACAGCGGGAAAAGTGAATTATAACAATTAAAAGAAAAGATGATTGACTAGATTTAATAGACAGCAGCCTATCAAACCAGCTACTGCGTCGTCCAACATAATCCCAGTCCCACCTTTGATTCTCGAGTCTATCAAGCTAACTGGCCAAGGCTTGGCTATATCTAATAGTCTAAAAATCACTATCCCAGCAATTAGCCAATCAATCTCATTGGGCAAACCAAATAAAGTAATCCACAAACCCACAAACTCATCCCACACGATACTAGGATGATCCGCTATCTTCATTTTTTTACTAACTTCTCTACAAATATAAATGCCTAATAAAAAAGCGGCCATAACAATTAAGAAATATTCAATAGGCGCTCTAGACGACAGAAAAAGTAGGAAAAATGGCACGGCGGCAATAGTGCCACAAGTACCAGGAGCCCAACGAGATAGACCACTTCCTAATCCCAGAGCTAAAAAATATCTTGGATCCAATAACAAGCTCCAAGAAGGATGGAAATTATCTCTATATGACATTGTCTTTCACGAAAAATTCCAGACTAGCGCAATTAGCATTGATCCGTTAGAAATGCCTATATCCTCCCGACGAAATATTATCATAACCCTCACACCTCACCCCAGCACCGGGCGCTGTAAAACCGATAGGAGTACATCCAGGAGGTATATTTTTATTAGCAGGCATGGTGAAACAAAGCTCGTAGTCATCACCTCCAGAGAGTGCCCACTTGAGAACTTGTTGGTTATTATTTAATTTTGACAATGCCGGAGAAAAAGGTATTTTTTTAACATCTATTTGTATCGATAAACCGCTTTCTGAAGCAATATGACCAACATCAGCAAGTAATCCATCTGAAATGTCTATAGATGATGTCGCTATCTCGAGTAGGCTTGCTGCCAAATCCAATCTGGATTCTGGTCTAAAAAACCGCCTGACTAGAAATTCTTTATCATCACAGTTAGGTTCCCATTCGTTTTTCAAAAAAGCCAGGCCTGCGGCGGCATCTCCAAGCGTTCCCGTCACTAACACTATCTCTCCTTGCTTCGCTCCAGAACGCAACAAACAGCGACCTGCAGGAAGACTACCGTAGACGGTTACAGTAATTGTCAAAGGACCCTTAGTCAGATCGCCACCAACTAGCGGCAAGGAAAAACATCGGATAGCGGACGACAGTCCGTGCTTGAAATTTTTTAACCAAGCTATATCTATTTCTGGTAAAGATAATGATATGACACAAGCAAGTGGTTGCGCTCCCATTGCAGCTAAGTCACTAGCAGATGTAGCTATAGCTCGATAAGCAATGTCATCGCCGGAACTTCCCAACGGAAAATGACAACCTTCAATCAAAGTATCACTTGACGTTGCTAATTGTGTATCTTGTGGCAATCGCAAAACTGCACAATCATCCCCTGGACCAATAACTGTGGCCTTTCCGCGACTGAAATCAGAGAAAAATTCCCTAACAACCGAGAACTCATTGAGAGATTCCAAGATTAGGAAACCATTTCATCTGATCGAAGCAACCGTGCTACTTTGTCGAGCACACCATTAATATATCTATGACTGTCAGTGGCGCCAAATTTCTTGGCCAAGGCCACTGATTCACTAATTACTACTTTATAGGGAATATCTGGTCGCTTTTTTAATTCAAACGTCCCCAAGCGCAGCACTGATCTTTCTATTGGGTCAAGTTCATCTGGTTTTCGGTCTAAAATAGGCAACAAAACTGCCTCCAAGTCTTCAACCTGCGAGGAAATTGAATGTATCAAGTTGGAAAAATACTCTACATCGACATTAATAAAATCATACTCATCACAAAACTCTAAAACTATCTCTGCCGGATCTCCACCTATCATATGCCATTTATATAACGCTTGAACTCCATAGTGTCGCGCTTTTCTGCGTTTTGCAGCCAGCTCATTTCGAACACGTAGCATAGAATTCAGTTGACCTGTTCTTTCAATAAATGAACCATCTCAAGTGCTGTCACAGCAGCTTCGGCGCCTTTATTTCCTCCGTCAAAATTAGATCTTTGAAGCGCCTGTTCTATAGAATCGACTGTGAGCACTCCATTGCTAATTGGTATTCCGGTTTGGAGTGACACCTGAACAATGCCGTTTATGCAACCTCCAGCGACATATTCAAAGTGAGGAGTATCTCCTCTTATAACCACACCTAATGCCAAAATAGCTAAAACATCTCCCCGATTTATTACTTGCTGACACATTAGAGGTATTTCAAAAGCACCAGGAACTCGAATAAGGCGTATTTTGTTCTGATCGATGCCCTGTAACGACAGCTCCTTCATCGCTCCTTCGACAAGTTTATCTACAATATCATTGTTCCAGCGACTAGCTACCAGAACGAACTCGCCTTCACCAAATAAGAAATCAATGTCTAATTTATCAATACTAGCAGTCTTCATAATCAAACTAATCCTACTCAATAATTGGAGAGAGAAAATCGACAACTTCTAGATCAAATCCAGAAAGTGCATTGTACTTGATTGGCGCACTTAGTAGACGGATTTTGCCAACTCCCAAATCACGAAGGATTTGAGCCCCAAGACCAATATTTTTAGAAGAGTCTGTATGCGTCGAATCTTTGAAATCACTCAATCCAAGAGATAAGTCAACGTTAGAAAGAAGCTGCTGTTCAGATTCTTGGGCGCCCACAAGAATAATAACCCCTGAGGAGGACTTAGATATATATTTAAGCGATTGTGTAAAACTCCAGCTTCTAGAAGATAATGACCTGCAATTAATTAGATCACGCACTGTCGAACGTACCTGCACTCGAACCGGAGTGGCTACTTCGGCCAAGATCTCCCCACGCCAGAGAGCAACATGATTACCTCCAGTTACATTATCCTTGTAAACAGAGAGATTAAAATCACCAAAGAAAGTCTCAATCTTTCCTGTTCGTATTCTTTTTATCGTATGCTCATTTCTTAGGCGGAAATTTATCAGATCTGCCATCGAACCTATTTTTAATTGATGCTTATTCGCAAATTCAGATAATTCCGACTTGTCGGCTAATTCTCCTTTAGATGAAAGAATATCTGATATAACTGCTGCTGGCGGAAGGCCTGATAAACCAATATAATCTGATGCGGCTTCTGTAAGACCAGCGCGCATAAGAACACCACCCGAAGCAACCATCAATGGAAAAACATGCCCAGGTTGAACAATATCTGCTGGCGAAGCAAAACTAGCTACTGCTGTTTGAATTGTATGTGCTCGATCAGCTGCAGATATCCCAGTATCTATTCCTCTGGCTGCCTCTATTGAAGTAGTGAAATTTGGTTTTTTGTCTGACCCACCGATAACCATACTGGTTAACTCGAGTTGCTCACAACGATCTCGCGTTAATGCTAGACAAACTAAACCACGAGCTTGACGAGCCATAAAGTTTACATGGAAAGCATCGCAATGTTCTGCTGCCACCATAACAATACCCTCCCTTGCAGAATTTTCATCATCGTCGACCAAAACTATCATTCGACCTTGACGAATATCGCTCATAATATCTTCTACAGAACTGTGAGAAAAAGATTTCAACTAAACACAAACCTCTCATGCATTAACGCTAATGTCGCTTTCTTTGTTCAAATTTTACGCGTACAACTTTAATATCTGCTTAACCATCGCTAGATAATCTTTCCAGATATCTCGCAATCAAATCCACCTCTAGATTCACCATTGAACCCTTAATATAGTTACTGAAAATTGTACAATCCATGGTCTTCGGAATTATATTCACCTCAAAGTTTGAGTCGATTACCGAGTTTACCGTTAAGCTGGTTCCATCTATGCAAATACTCCCCTTACGAGCTACATAACGGGACAAGTCGAGTGGCACCCTAAATAAAAAACGCCATGAACGACCTTCTACATCTATCTTTATAAGTTCACCAACTCCATCTATGTGTCCTGTAACCATATGTCCACCCATACGACTTTCTGGTGTCAAAGATCGCTCCAAATTTACCTCAGACCCAATCTGCCAAAATCCTATAGTAGTTGTTTTTAGAGTTTCTACTGAAACATCGGCCCAAAAAAATGAGGAGGAAACATCGGTCACCGTCAGACAGACGCCAGAAACAGCTATACTCTCTCCTAGGGTAACTCCTTCGAGAAATTTCTCTCGAGTTTCAATACATAACCTAATATCCATCTCTATAGATTCTATTTTTTTTACTCTACCAACTTCTTCAACAAGCCCAGTAAACATACTCGCTAATCCTCCGTCTTAGCTTGAGGAACGACCGTAAGACGAAAATTGCCCCCCAAATCAACTTGATCAATAATTTCCAGGGGAAATCGATCAGACATTTTCGTTATAGATAAATCTAGCAGAGGCGCACCTCCACTTCCTAAAAACGTAGGCGCAACATAAATAATAAGTTCATCTACTAAACCTGCGCATAGTAGAGAACCTGCTAAACGTGATCCTGATTCTACAAGAATCTCATTACAACACCTTTCATTAAGAATATTCATTACCTCACCCAAGTCCAAGCCGCGTTCATTAGATCTTATCGATTGGTGCTCTACATGGTCTGGCAATTGCGTATCATTATTTTGACCTTGGTTATGAATAACCAAGGTCGGCGCATCCTTGGACAAAATCCTAGCTCCTTTTGGCACCCTAATACTACTATCGAGCAATACCCTTAAGGTTGAAGATAATTTCATCTCTTTTTCTTTAGAGAATACCCTGGAATCAGTAAATCGGGTGGTAAGTTCGCAATTATCGGCCATAACGGTACCTATACCCGTCATAATCGCACAGCTTTGCGCTCGCAGAAGTTGGACATCTTGCCGAGCGGCTTCATTAGTAATCCATTTACTTTCACCAGATGGCATTGCTGTTCTTCCATCAAGTGACATTGCTAACTTCACCCGCACACGACCTCTTCCTCGACACATCCTGGCGATATAACCCGCCACTAAAACTTCTGCCTCTTCCGACAAAAGTCCTGTATTAACCTGCAGTCCCGCGGCGGTCATGAGTTCTAGACCTTTTCCACTTACAAGTGGGTTAGGATCCTCTAAAGCAACAAAAATTTCAGAAATCCCCGCTTTTATAAGCGCGTCTGCACAGGGGCCTGTCAATCCACTATGGCTGCAAGGTTCCAGTGTCACATAGGCGGTTGCTCCTCGGGCACCACCTGAAGATTCTAGAGCCTGAATTTCCGCATGATTTCCACCTTGAGGACAAGTATATCCTTCACCAATAACAGCATCATCACGAACTAAAACACAGCCGACATGAGGATTAGGTCTTGCTGAGTAGGCAGCCATTCCAGCCAAGGCAAAGGCACGTCGCATAAAAAATATGTCTTCGTCTCTAACCATTACATCCAACTATTTTTTTTAACTAAGTATCAGATTTAGCAAGTGCTGAATCAGATTCAAGACGTTCGATGGCATCTCTAAATTCAGCGATATCTTGAAAACTACGATAAACAGAAGCGAAGCGGACATAAGCCACTTGATCAAGTTGCTTAAGATGTTCCATTACCAATTCTCCAACTACTCGACTTTTTATTTCACGCTCTCCCATTGCTCTTAGAGCATGTTTAATTTGAATGATTTCTGCTTCTGTATCCTCTAAAGATACTGGCCGTTTCTCCAACGCCCTTAGAAATCCGGCTCGTAACTTATCTTCATTAAAAGGTTCTCGAGCTCCATTGTGTTTGATTATCCTGGGCATTAATAGTTCTGCCGATTCATAAGTGGTAAAACGCTCGGTACAATCAGAGCATTCTCTTCGACGACGCACTTGATCTCCTTCGGACACCAGTCTCGAATCAATTACTCTTGTATCGTCCGCCCCACAAAAAGGACACTGCATACTGAAACCCTCTTAACTACTGCTCTAAATAATAACACGTAGTATGTTCACCCCCTCAAAAGCCATCTACTTTGACTAATGATGACCCTTCGTAAACTGGAAAATCTCTACACAACTGAAGAACCTGCTCTTTTACTCGCAAGATAGTAGATTCAGTTTGTCCGCTAGTGAAAGAATCAAGTAAATCACAAATCCAATTAGTTAATTGTATTACTTGCGGCTCCTTAAGCCCGCGAGTAGTTATTGCGGGAGATCCTAACCTCAAACCCGAAGTGACAAAAGGGGATCTAGGATCATTAGGCACAGCATTCTTATTTACGGTAATGTTTGCTCGACCCAAAAGCTCGTCAGCATCTTTCCCTGAGAACGAGTTACCAATAAAATCGAGCAGTAGCAGATGGTTGTCCGTTCCACCTGAAACCACTCTAAAATCGCGGGCTATAAAAGTTTCTGCCATAATCCTTGCGTTGGTAATGACCTGCGCTTGATATAAAAGGAAATCTTCACTCTGTGCCTCCAAAAAGCTTACCGCTTTGGCAGCAATTACGTGCATCAGCGGTCCTCCCTGTCCCCCAGGAAATACCGCAGAATCAAATTTTTTATGCAAAGCTTCATTTTCTCGCGCAAGTATTATCCCTCCTCTTGGCCCACGGAGCGTTTTATGTGTTGTCGAGGTCACTACGTCAGCATGAGGAATCGGGTTAGGATATAGTCTCGCTGCCACTAGCCCAGCGATGTGAGCCATATCTATCAAAAGGAGCGATCCTACTGTATCAGCTATTGCGCGCATTCTTCCCCAATCGACAATTCGACTGTATGCAGAAAATCCTCCGATTAGAAGTTTTGGCGAATGTTTTTTGGCAAGTTTCTCAATTTCAAGATAGTTGATTTCTCCCGTATCAGAATTAATACCATACTGGACAGCATTGTAAGTTTTACCCGAAAAATTTACCGAAGAACCATGCGTTAAATGCCCTCCATCCGAAAGACTCATTCCAAGAATAGTGTCGCCTGGTTTCAGTAAAGCTTGGAAAACTGCCGCATTAGCCTGTGATCCAGAATGAGGCTGGACATTTGCATAGGCAGCACCAAAGAGTGTTTTAGCTCTCTCTATGGCAAGCTCTTCAGCGATATCTACATTCTCACAACCTCCATAATATCTTCTCCTTGGATAACCTTCAGCATACTTGTTTGTAAGGACACCGCCTTGCGCTTCAAGCACTCTAGGGCTCGCATAATTCTCAGAAGCTATTAACTCTATATGCT
>JAQWLX010000050.1 GCA_029247075.1 Halieaceae bacterium
ATTTCTTAAAAACATCTACAAGTTCTTTGCCATACTTATTTTTGGCCTTATCTGGTATTCCTTCGATCTTCATTAGATCATCATTCGTGCACGGAAATACTTCTAGAAGTCGCAGACAGGTCTTATCATCTATAATCCAACGTCTAGGCAAATCTTTTTTCTTGGCTTTATCTTCTCGCCACCTAGATAGTGCATGGAGTCCGTTAAGCTGAAGACGAGAGAGATTTCTTCCACCAGAAATCTTTAAATGCTCCTGCTGATGAGCATTTTTTATATCTTCTATCAGCATCTGACCATCAGATAAAATCCAATCTTTCTTCCCTTCTAGCTCACTCTTTTTAACAAGCTTTTTCCAAAGCTTATCTAGATAATAAACATCTTGAACTGCGTATTTTATCTGCTTATCTGTTAGAGGACGTTGCAGCCAGTTAGAGCGAGTCTCAGTTTTACTAAGTTCAACTGCACACATCTCAGCAACCAAATTGCTATAACCAAACATGAAGCCGATACCCAGTAATGAAGCCGCAATTTGTGTATCAAAAATTGGGCTCGGAATTTTCCCAACCCAATTATTGAGAACTTCTAGATCTTCGGCGCAGCTATGAAATATCTTGATAGTATCGGCATCATCAAACAGGTCACGTAAGGGGGTTGGGTCAGTAATTTTTAATGGATCTATCAAAAATGTAGTCCCTCCTGCACAGAGTTGAAAAAGTGCCACCTGGGGATAGAAAGTTCGTTCTCTCACAAACTCCGTATCCATTGCTACGGCTGGCTGTCGGCAAGCTAAGCTGACTACCTCATGCAGTGAAATATCATTATCAATCCATCGCCAATTCACTTATTTCGTAATCAACCTCCGTCCTGATAGCGCATGGGCTAAGGTATTCGAATCCACATATTCCAATTCACCACCAATGGGGACACCGTGCGCAATACGAGATATTTGAATACCCTGAAGCCCCACTAATTTAGTTATGTAGAAAGCTGTGGCTTCACCCTCTACAGTTGGGTTTGTTGCTAGAATTACTTCCTTAATCTCCTCTTCAATTATTCGATTTTTAAAAGCCTCTAACCCTATCTCATCGGGACCTATTCCATCCAGAGGTGACAAATAACCCATAAGAACAAAATACAAACCTCGGTAGGTACCGCTTTGTTCGATTGCAAAAACGTCAGCAGGATTTTCTACTACACAAATTAAAGATTTGTCTCTGTGCGGATCCACACAAACTTCGCAATGTTCACCCTCTGATAGATTTCTACATAGTTTGCATTTGCCTATTTTTTCCAGTGCATGTTGTAACGCTTCGGACAATACGCTACCACCTTGCCGATCCCTTTCAATTAGATGTAAGGCCATTCTTTGGGCGGATTTGGCACCAACTCCTGGTAAGCAACAAAATGCTGAGACAAGAGAATCAAATGCTGAAATATCACTCACTTTATTTTTGAAAAGGAAACTTGATGCCGCCAAGCAGGTTTAGATTTTCCGCCAGTCCGGACACTGCAGATTCATTGTTTTTCTTTACTTTTTCCACTGCGTCATTTACTGCTGCGGCTAAAAGATCCTCAAGTACTTCCTTATCCTCTGTTAGAATGCTTTTATCAATATTAATTCGAATAATATTATGGCAACCATTCATTACTGCACAGATCAGACCTGCGCCTGAGCTACCAGTCACTTCAACGGACTTCATTTCTTCTTGCTTCTGAGTAAGCTCAAGTTGCATTTTTTGCGCCTGCTTTAGTAAATCAGACATAGAGTCCGTCATTTTCTTGAATCCTTATTTATTTGAGTGGCATTATAGAGCCTGGATCAAGCTCTCCGTCAAATCTATCGATCAACCCCTTGAGATCCTTATCTTTATTTACTGACTCTTGAGCATCTAGTTGCCTTTCAGCTTCAAGCCGAGCGGAACGCTGTGCCGGCGTTTCAGATGGAGGCTGGCCTATCTCAATTAATAATGAAATTTCTTTTTTAAAATAAGCACTGAGCGAATCTTGGATTATTTTTAAATGTCGCTCTTTAAATAAGTTAGCGTGCTCTTTATCTAATATCAGTGACAGACGACAATCATCGAGACCCACCAAAGCACAGTGTGAGGCGATGTTATATGATATTCCTGAGAGGTCTAAATTCACGAAGATTTTATTCCAGTCTAAAGAACTTGAATCATGAGTATCAAACTTATTTTGCAGGCGCTCTTTATGGGAGGTTTGGACCGACTGTGTCGACTCGATTGCAGAGGAATCTACATCTTTTTCAATTGCCCCTTCTTTGTCGAAGTCGCTTTGCTGATTTACTATTTTATGATTTTCATCAATAACCCCTTGGGGTCTAAACGCGATCATTCGAAGAATTATCATCTCGAAGCCCACTCGCATATCCGGAGCAAAAATTAAATCACGCTTGCCGTTTATAGCCGTCTGATAAAACAACTGGACATCCTCGGGTGTGAGCCTTTCCGCCATAGAATTTATATACTCTACATGCTCAAGATATTGGTTATCAATGTCAGGTACTGCTTGGGTAACTGCAATGGCGTGAATTAGGGAAGTTAGTTCATCTAGAGCAAATTCAAAGTTGGGTGCATTTTCAGACATCTGGTTTATAATATTAAGCGCCTCTTTTGGGCTCTCTTCCATAACAGCTTCCAGAAGTATCAAAATCTTTTGTCGCTCAACCGCACCCAGCATGATTTGTACATCTTTAGCTAACACTTCTCCCGAACCAAATGAAATCGCTTGATCAGTTAAACTCAATGCATCACGCATACTGCCAGCACCGGCACGAGCCAAATCAAATAAGGCTGATTCTTCATAATTTATATTTTCGGAACTTAGAACTTTTTTAAGATGGCTAATAATCTGATCTTGCGGCATGTTTTTAAGACAAAACTGAAGACATCTCGAAAGAACCGTGGCGGGTAGTTTTTGAAGCTCGGTCGTTGCAAGGAGAAATTTGACGTGAGGAGGAGGTTCTTCCAAAGTCTTTAGCAGCGCATTGAAACTATGCCCTGAAAGCATATGCACCTCATCAATTAAATATATCTTGAAAGTCGATCTTGCAGGTCTGTACTGGACATTTTCTAGTAGCTCTCGAGTATCTTCAACTTTTGTCCTAGAAGCGGCATCAATCTCCAAGACATCGATACTGCGGCCTTCCAGGACTTCAACACATGAACTACATTCATTACATGGAGAAGAACTAATCCCAGATTCACAATTTAAACATTTGGCCAATATACGCGCTATCGTTGTCTTGCCTACACCACGAGTCCCAGTGAACAAATACGCGTGGTGAAGCCTCTCATTATCTAGAGCATTTATTAACGGTCTAAGAACATGTTCCTGACCCACCATCTCCTTAAACGATTGGGGTCTCCATTTTCTAGCTAAAACATGATAGGACATTTAAGATTAGCTCCGTATACGGCCATACTCTTAGTCGAGAACATATATAAGACAATGGGACGCTAGTTAATAAGCCGCCAATAAAAAATAATGGTGGTTGATCTTGGAGCACATCCGATAAGCTAACAATTTATAGCTGGGCTGCTTCGTTCCCGACCTGACCCGGTGACCATAAGCGTCACTTTCGAAGACCCCAAGATCAACCTTAACGGCCTTTAATAAAATCCACCTATTTTAGTGACAAGATTACACACTAATTAGCAATTAAAGTTTGGTTTCAAGTTATCTGAAAACCTTACCACTAGTTTCAATTTGGTGAAAGTTAGAAATTTGCCATATCACAGCATACGCGTAAAAAACTAGCTCTCAAGGTTTTATTAGAAGTACAATACCACTGAACAAAGTACCTTCATCGATTCGTGAGAGGGAATTTTTAACAAACATAGGTTCAAATAATGAGACTTTTTTGTCCAAGTGTACTTCTGCTAATTTTTATTTTCGGCGGCTCTGTGCAAGCTAGCACTTTCTCACCCAAGGTTTCTGGCTTTAGTTTATCTTTTATTGAAAGTAGTAATTCGAATTATGAGCACGATACTGTTGCTCTTCGTGCCCATTTTAATTCTACCAGCTGGCAAGTTAAAGGATGGGATGTCCATTGGGCACTGGAGCCAAATATCAATTGGTATGAACATGAACTCAATGATCCTCTTTATATAAAAGAGGAAGAACCAAATTATCTAGAACGTAGAGAAAAATTTACTGCTGGTGTTGACTTTATCCTAGCTGGTATTGAGGGTGTCATTATCGCACGCAAAAGACTATCTGAACGAGGACACCTAGAATTATCTGCAGGCCTTGGTATCGCATATCTGGAAGAAGAATCGGAACGCCAAGCAAAGGGATTTACCTTTACCGAGACTGGCCGCATCGGATACTCGTTAGATACTGCAGTCGGAGAGTTTTTCCTTGGTTATAGTATAATGCATGTATCTAATGCTGGGCTAAAAAACCCTAATGGCGGATATGATTTGTCCGGTGTCACCATTAGATTTCAAAAAGGAATTAATTAATTTTTCAACAAAATTTAAGCTGCTCAATGTAGCCAAGATAGATATTATGAATCTATCGGCAAGTATACCCACCATCGATGACCAACTCTGAACCCGTCACATATTTAGATTCATCTGAGGCTAAATAGAGACAGCCATTAGCTATATCCTCGGGATCTCCCATCGCACCAAGAGGAATTTCATTTTCCATCCTTAAAAGAAGTGCTTCCACCTCGTCCGATGGCATTGTCGCCAATGCATTATCGATCATAGGCGTTCTAATAAAACCAGGGTGAATGGAGTTAACACGAATACGATAATTCTGGGATGCACAGTGCAGAGCTGCAGACTTTGTGAAAATTCGAACGCCTCCCTTGCTTGCATTATATGCTGCGGCGGTAGCCTCACCTACCAAGCCTTCAATGGAAGAAATGTTGACGATAGATCCACCTGACGGTTTCATAGCACCTATTGCCGCACGAGTACCCATAAACACCGCATCTAAATTAACTTCTTGCGTCTTTCTCCAGTCTGAAATTGTCGTATCTTCAGCCGTTCCTCTAATCACAATGCCTGCATTATTAACCAATATATCGAGACCACCATATTCTGTTAGAACATACTCAATTAAGTTATTCCAGCCCAATTCATCGGTAACATCCTGGTAACGCCGATCAATAGGTTTAATATTACTAATATTTCCAAACGCACCGTTTAACCGATCTTCATCTTTATCGGTGACTACGACACTTGCACCTTCTTCAACAAAACGAGCGGCAGTCGCCAAACCTAGACCCGAAGCACCACCAGTTATTACTGCAATCTTGTTTAATAATCTATCCGACATCTATGAATAACCTCTACGCTGGTTTTAAATCTTTTTCTAAATCAGTAAGAAAATCGTCCAGAAGACTCTTATTCACATGCGGCATGACCACGACGTGTGCCATTGATCTGCCATGAATTACTGACTCAGCCATGGTGGCAAGATTCCATTTGGTTGCCAATTCAGAAGAAATCTCATTATTAAAATAGACAATATTTGAATGTTCATCCGCTCTTCGAGGTTTGAGGTCTGAAAAATGAGAGCGCATCTCTGAATGAAGGTAATCTGCATTATCTAATACCATTCGAGCCTCTCTACGCTGCTGTAACAGGGACTCCTTGTGGGTAAAGTAATGAAGCTCAGCCGGCTTCACCGGATCTCTAGAGCAAGTTATAGTTCCAGGCACATGTGAGATATAAGCAGGATCATGAACAGCAGCGAAAACATCACGAAAAGACTCAAAAGTAGTTCGTCCTGTAATAAACAAACCGGCTACTGACGGATAACCAAAAAACTTGTGAAACGACACTGCAATTGAATCATATCGCACTTTACCTTGGGTTATATGCTGCATATGAGTCGAAAAAGGTAACGCCTGCAAGTAACCACCAAACAATGCGGCATCTAAATGGACATAGGAATCAACTCCAGAGAGCTTCGAATTTATTGCATCAATATCATCAATTCCGCCTTTAAAGGTCGTTCCAAGAGTGGCAATCAACAACACCGGTGCCATTTTATTTTCTAATAGCTTTAACTCTAGGTCGTCGATATTCATACTCCCATCGGAATTGGGCTCCACTAAAACCTCCTCCAGCCCAAGTAAGTCACGAATTATTTGTATAGAGTAGTGTGAATCTTTTGTGTAATAGACCTTAGGTAAAATTCCTGTGCGATTTTTTAGAAGACTGCGGCCCATGTAAGCACCATGCATATTACTATCTGTTCCACTGTTTGAAACAAATCCCCAAGCATTAGTTGAAGAGAATCCAAATCTCGAAGCAAATCTCCTAACCAAATCGGATTCTAAATCGTGGCTAGAATTATCAATCCCCTTTCCGCTAAATGGATCCCCAACATTATTACCTGGCAATATCCCGAGCTTAGTTTTATATAGCTCCTCTCTCCACTTGAAAAAAGACTCTGAGGGAAAATTCAAATTAAGCGGATAACCTAAAAATCTATTTGCATTACCATCAGTCAACCATCTTTCTCGAGCAAAAAGATATTCCTCAGCTTTCAAATCAGTCAAATAATTATTTCTTCTTGCTAGTTCCGCCTTATTGGGAGAAGCACAAAGGCCAGTTGCTGATGCACTAAGCACTCCTGATGAGAACAGGAAGTTACGACGTGAAATCATCGTAGAACGCCTCTCTAAAAATTATCCGAATGCATTTTTTATATAAACCTCAAAGCAAAACGTTAGGACAAGCTCAGACTTTAGCCTTAGTATGAGTCAATAGAAACATATTTTTATAATTCTTCTGATAAAATAATATCTACTAATATATCTTTATGCCTTCGAAGAATACGGATAATTTTTATATATTTAGTAGGCAGGAACGTATAGAACGCGGGATAAAGAGATGCATGACTAAATAGAGCCGACCATTCTCATTTACCGCGCCCTATGAGCTCAAGAGCCCTGATGACTGAGACACTTAACAATCGCTAATAATATGACTATCTAAATCCCCAGAGGATAGCCATCAAATGAAGGGTGAATCGCCGTGAAAAGAATTTCAGGTCGTTGGAGATTAGGAATAACCTTGGCATCGATCTCCGCATTGATGTGGGCGATCTTGCCCGTGATCTTGCAGATATTGCTACAAACCGTTGATTTCCAAACCATCACTTTATTTAGATATTTTTTGCCAGCGATGATACTGACTCCATATCTATTTTTGAACGGCACACTTAATAATTTACCTAAAAAGCTAACCTCTAAACATGTAATTATTTTAATAATATCTGGAGTGCTTTTAGCTGGAAATTACGGCTTTTACATCCTTGGCTTAGAAAAGACTAGCGCAGACAGCGCACAAGTAATGATTCAGCTTGCGCCTATAAGCTTACTCTTAGCAGGAATCTATATTTTTAAAGAACCATTTTCTAAATCCCAATGGCTTGGTTTTGTTTTTTTTGCGGTAGGACTATTCCTATTCTTCTACCATCGCATCACACATAACCTGGCTGACTTAGGTGGCTATGGTGCCGGACTTTCTATAATCTCTCTATCCGCCTTGTGCTTTACCGGTTATGCTATCACTCTGAAATATTTGCTTAAAACTTTCACTGCTCATGAAGCAATGATGATATTTTATTGGATAGGATCGATTCTTTTTCTTCCGTTTAGCGATTTACCTGGATTACTTAGTCTTAATAAATTTGAGCTGCTGCTTTTGTTGTTCTGCGGCATTAACACTCTGATCACTTACAGTTGCTTCTCTGAAGCTTTCGCTCATATAGAGATGTCTCGAGTAAGTGCCGTAGTTGCTACAACTCCACTACTGACAATAGGTTTTGTTCAGCTAGCCGCCCCACTCTCCAACTTAAAGGCGGAACCAATAACATTACTGTCTTTATGTGGCGCGGCACTCGTAGTCACCGGATCCATCACTACCGCGATCGCAAAAAGACCCCCCATGTCGGACTAGCTCATATATGGGTAAAATAAATTCCGATAAAAAACCAATAGAAAGAACGGAGAAAACCAAGATCCCGCTATTTATAAATACTATCTCGATTTCTTGAAATCCTTTCATGGTTCTCTAAAATCGACTTACGACGTTCGTTAATTACTGTCTTGTTCTCCACAAGCTGAGCGGTATTTTCGATGGACTTCTCTAGAACATCCTGGATTCTCTGGGAGTTCTCAGCAGCCCTTGATGCAAGCTGATCCATAGCATCAGAATTAGCACTTATCAATTCAGCGTTACTTTCCGAAGTGGCTTTTGAAGGCGACAAAGCACCATCCAATAGCTCCGAATTCATATCGATCTGCTTATCATTAAACTCTACAATTGATTCGTTAGCTTTCATGATTTTCTCATTCACAGCTATAAGGCGTGAGTTGATTTCCGCCAACTCTTCACTGATTTCTAGAACAGATATATTTAAGCTGGATCTATGTCCTAAAAAATCGAGAGACGTCTTGTTAAAAGATGCTAAGATGCAATCCTTTTCCACATCGTTCTCAGCGACAAATGACCTAAGAATCGAATTTCTATTTTCCAACACCTGCTCAGTATTGTGATTAGCCAACTGTCTATTCCCCATGAAAGCCGCAGCGTAATTGCTTAATATCATGAGTCTATTTTCTTCAATCATTGAACGAGACTGGTAAACAGATGCCTTGTTATTCATGACTGCAGTATCGAGTTCTATAATTCTTAAGCGATTAGCTCTAATATCTTCTTTGTTATTTTCCAACTCACTCATTTAAAATCTCCACATATACTATTTTTCCCAACAACAGAAGCTAAAACCCATATTATAAGGCAGTGAGTTAGAAGTATTCTTAAAAAAACTAAAGAAAATTGTTTACACACCACTCAGAACTATCAAAATAATATCCATCTCTCTCACTTACGGTACTTATAAAGCTTATGGACGTCAACCTTGCTTGCCTTACAGATAAAAATGAGAATGACTTCTAGAATAACATACTGGTGCCAATATGAATTCGAACTGCCTAATTGCATATTTAATATTAATTAAATTGATAAGATCCCCTGCTAATTAACTTTTCTAGGATCCATAATAGGTGGCTACTTATGCTAAAGATTTCAGGAATTAAAGAAAAATATAAGGACAGATTGATTGTTAGCATTTTTGACAGATTGAATCATATTTGGAATGGGAAATGGGAAGAGATCGCTAGAGATAACGACGTACTTGCCGGCACAATTAACGCAATTATGTCAGATATTAGGAACTTAAGGAGGGGCAGAATCGCTAGTCACCTAAGAGATAATATCCCTTCACAAAAGAAAAATCAGGAACTATTTACTCGCAAGGCATCAGCAAGTATAAAAAGAATCAAAAACCAGACTGCTGAACTAAATAAGCAGCTAAACAATTAGAATTCTATTCGCATATTTATTAGATCAATCTTTTTATGCGTTGCCTTTAGTGAGCGTTTTAGATCCATCTTTACGCTGATTAATTACTAGCCCTCCAAGTATGCAAATAGTACCCAGAAGGGTGGTCATACTAAGCTTTTCGCTAAGAACAAAAACACCCAGCATTGCAGCGAATACCACTTGAACATAGCCGTATGCTGCCACATTAGCCGCCTTCTCTAATGACATCCCCAAGGTTAAGCCAACCTGCCCGATATGCGTAAAAAAACCAATAGCGATCAAAAGAAGCCAATCAGAGTTCCTAGGCATAATAAAATCATTCCAACCAAAAATGAAACTAAGTGGAAAACAAACCAGCGGGAAGTAAAAAATAATGACTGATGGATGCTCTGAATAACTTAAATGACGCACTAACGTATAGGCTAACCCGCTTCCGGCTGCACCTATTAGCCCCGCTGCGAGACCAATTAATGATAATGACGCACCATCTGTTATTATTCCTGGACTCAAAAGAATGAGAGTACCTAAGCAACCTAAGAAGACACAAAGTATAGTATTATTTTGAATACGCTCACCTAAGAAAAACCAGGCAAAAATTGCAGTAAAAATGGGGTGTAGATATTGTATCAAGGTCGCTTCAGCAAGCGGTAAAATTGTCAGGCTCTTATACACAGCGATCAAAGCTAAAAAGCCTATTATTCCTCGCAACCATAGCAGACCAGTACTTTTCCCAAAGATAGAAAGTTTCAGCCGATGTATATCGATATAGCAAAGGATCAAGGAAACCAAGGATCTAGCGAAAATCAATTCCATGATCGGAAAACCACGCGCTCCAGCGATCTTGACGCAAAGTCCCATTAGCGCAAAACCAAGTCCGCTAAAAATCATGTAGACAGGAGCTGAGATATGACTACCTATGAGCAAATACTAAGAGCTGAAACATAGGCATCTTCTAGCAACTGTCATCGCCTATAGTTCCAATTTGTTATTATATTTTCTTTTGATATCGACCGCCGGTCAAATAGTTTGAAGCAAATGACATTATTGGTCTAGGAAGACATTTAAGCAAAAAGACAATCAACTTATATCTTTTGCTAGGAATACTTATAGCCTTTCCCTTCAGTGTGTCATTTACCGCTTCTTCGGCAACGTCTTGGGCGTTGAGCTTCATAAAAGAAGGTACTTTATCCATCTGCGCTTGCGTGCCACTTGCGGAATGAAATTCGGTTACCGTATACCCCGGTAATACTGCTGTGGAGCTTATTCCCACATGCCCATAATTTGCATTGAGAGAATCACTGAATCCATTAACAAACCTTTTAATAGGCCCATAGAGTGATTGAATAGCAGAAGGTGGTGCGTAAGACGCGACGGATGAAATAATCATGATTTTCCCTTCTCCCCTATCGAGCATCTGTGGCAGAAAAACCTTCGTCAGGCTAACAACTGATACCCCTAACACGCGTAAAAATGCTTCCTCCTGCTCAACAGGAGTGTCGTGAAACGCTGTCGAGATGCCATAGCCGGCATTATTTACAATAAATCCAACTGATAATAAATGCTCATTACAAAACTTATAAATCTGACCCGCCGCATCACTGCTGGATAAATCACAAGTAATGTATCTAACGTCCACTTCAAAAGCTTCAGAAATCTGTCTAGCCGCGATTTCGAGACGTTCTTTTCGCCTTGCTACTAAAATTAAATCGTAGCCCTTCTTTGCTAAAACATTCGCTATTTCTTTTCCGATTCCAGACGATGCTCCAGTAACTAATGCGTATATATCTTTCATAATTATCAATAGCCTCAAAAATTAAAAAAATAAGTGATCGATTTGCCTCTTTGATTTTTTTCAACTCTGAAAGATAAACATAAAATCAAAACAACTGTGATTTTAGAATTGAAAAATTATCTTTTGGGCAATAGATATTTTTCATCGATAGGAATAAAGCGAGAAGCCTCCTTAATTAAAGCATTCGCTGTCAATGATGAAACTCCATATACTTCACACTCTATTGGAAATTTTGAACAAACATTGTTTAGCAACAGAGCAAAATCGCCGTCTCCAGACACAAGTACAACAATATCGGAATGAGGCGCATGGTCTAAAACATCGATAGCTATACCAACATCCCAATCCCCTTTTGATGATCCATCAGCCCTACTAATGTATGGTTTTAATTTCACCTCAAACCCAATATTCCTAAGAATATTCTGAAAACCCTCTTGCTTTTCGTCGCCCCTCGCAACAGCATATGCTATAGCTGATACTACCTGCCTCTCCTTCGTTACCTCTTCCCAAAAAAACTTATAGTTAAAATTACGACTATACTCCTGCCTAACCGTGTAATAGACATTTTGAACATCAACAAAAATTGAAACTGATTTCATAATCAATCTAATCCCATCTACTATAAGAAATATACATTTATGAAAGTTAATTAATAAAGACGAATAAAACCAGCCCTTTCAGATTATAATGAAACATAGTAGGCAACCAATGAATAGACGGAAAAAGTAAAATGAAAGTAGCAGTGTTATCTGGAGATGGTATTGGGCCTGAGATAATGACCCAAGCACTTCGTGTTATTGATCTTCTGATCGAACAAAGGAAAATTGACGTTGAAATTATTCATGCTCCATTTGGAGCCGGTTCCTATTTTGATCATGGACACCCCTTTCCTGACCAGACAAAGAAAATCTGTGATGAATCAGACATAATTCTAAAAGGCCCTGTAGGCCTAAATCATCAGGATTCAAAAAAGATACCCATTGAACTTCAGCCGGAGCGCGCCGCGATTCTAGCCTTGCGGCAAAGGTACGATACTTTTGCGAACTTTAGGCCCGTCTTCCTAAGCCCCAGAATGTCGCATTTTTCTCCATTAAAATCGTCTATTATTTCTAATGGAATAGACTTCATTATGATTAGGGAGCTTGTCGGAGGTCTTTACTTTGGAAAAAAAACAAGAGGTGAAGACTCAGCAGGACAACGTTTTGTAGAAGAGTCATTAGAGTACAACGAAAAACAAATTAGAAGAGTTTTAACGATCGCTTTTGAATTGGCAAACAAAAGAACAAGACGACAACTTCACAACATACATAAAAGTAATGTACTGCTTTCTAGCGTTCTCTGGAATGAGATCCTCGAGGAAGTGGGATCAGATTATCCAAATGTTTCAGTAAAAAATATGCTGGTTGATGCGGCAGCTACCGCTTTGTGTCTAGATCCATGTCAATTTGATGTAATGGTAATGGAAAATATGTTCGGAGATATTTTGAGTGATCAGGCGGGAGGAATTATTGGCTCACTAGGACTAATGCCCTCTGCATGTGTGGGTGAAAAGAAATCGTA
>JAQWLX010000060.1 GCA_029247075.1 Halieaceae bacterium
TCCGCCTGGTCCTACCAAATCAACAGCGACTCAAGCTTGCTAAACTTTTCACCTTAAACATCAGATTCAATTTGGTGATGGCTTCAGTATTGTCCAGTAAAATAGCTTAGCCTGGATCGTAAGGTAGCGAGGAGTGATGCAGGATAATGCGAAGCACACCTTCTTCATCTCGCTTGTAACCCCAGCTCTTATCAACTTCTGTTATATTCCCATTTTTGTCAGTGAGTTTTACCCGTCCCATCCATAGAGCCACTTCACCCTGCAAGCAGCTATTAGAGGTTTTGGAAACTACCGATCTCCAGCCTTTTATCCCAAAGCCGCTGTCTACAGGATAATCTGGGTTGTGGCCCACGTAATACGAGAGGCATCCCTCCCGTGTAGGACGAAAGGTGTATTCACCACTAGCTAGAGTCGGTTTAAACATGACAGGTTCAAAGTTATAACCATAGATTCTATCAATTAAGTCGCCGGCAAGTTCTATCGCGGTATCGATACCGCTATCTTCAAAGGCTCTTGATATGGAGACAAGCGAGTCACCCCAATCCTTCCTAGCTGCGGTCAAATCACTATCAGTTATCGCTGTATTCAAAGAATCTTCCAAGTTAGATAGAAACCTTTAGGCATTCCCCTGGTGAAAAAAACTGGCTCGAATTGTGTTTCTCGGTTGTACAAAAAACTGGCTCTAATGTCATTTCGGCTCATTGTCTGTTGATAATAACATTATACAATTGTCTCATGATGAGCAGACCTTACGCAGTTTTTTCTGGCATGCGCCAGTGCTTTTATCACATTAGAAGCATCGTTGGCTTTGATCAAGATGTCTGGTCGGGCTCCGTTGTCACGCGCATTGGAGCTGGTGGTAAGTACTGCATCATCAAAGTCTGCCTCGCCACGCTTCCAGATAAGTCCTCTTCCTTCAGGTCTTTTCATGCTTACTTCGGCGCCCCCGCTGACCCAAATTCTGCATAGAGTTTCGGGAGAAAACTGGCGAGATGGGACATCTCTTGTGCATTGTGGACGAGAAGATCTGCAGGATCGGGGAGGAGTTGATGAATCACCGGACGAAGAAGCCAAATAAGACCTTTGGATATCACGCCAGGGTTTCTTCCCAGTGCGCCATTATCACCTCCAAGCCACATCCGAGAGCGCATCTCACTCCCACCGGCAACTGGTCTGACTTGATGGCACAGCCAACCGCCGCTCACAGGAGTACCCGGTACACCAATTCGGGCGCACACTGCCACCTCACCCTGGTTATTCAATTTGGTCTCATCGAACCCCATCTCGGTAGGCGAAATAAAACTGATACCGCCTCTAATGAGTTTGCTACCCACATACTCCTTAATGAGTGACGTTCGACCGAGATAGCGCTCATCCGAGTGTCCATCGGCCCACCTGGCGTCAATATGCGCTTTGGGATGCCAGAGTTTGTAACGTTGTGCCTCACACCCATGCCAGCCAAACCACCAATCCCACATTTGTGGAGAAACATCGGGCATGTGGGTCAAACAAAAAACACGAATAGACGCATCTGCTGCCAGTGTAAAGCCAGTCTCCACAGGCCAGTAGCCAGACTCTTGCATGCACGAAGCCTCTCCCACCGGTGGAAATAGTTCCTCAGCTTGCCCGCCGATGGAGAGTGCTTCCATCACCTGTTGTTGCATCGGGTTTAGGTTGGGGTTGTAATAAGTGGCGTATGGGCTCTGCTTAAGATCTTGTGATGAGTACCCCAGGTAGTGTTTTTCCATGACTTTCTTTCCCTGCCGACAAAGCTGGTCAATCGACTAGTAAACTGTTTTTGTCTCCAAAGAGGTAATTGCTGTTTGCGCAGGCAGGTCACACTTGATCGTGAACGAGCTAAGGCGTGAGACCGTCGTCGATTCAGCGAGTGCGCCTGATGTATCTTCGTCTAGGGTTAATGGGATTTGTACGTCCTTGGACGAGAGCAACTCTTGACCTCGATATTCATTAAGCGAACAATCCATGCTCGTCACCTCAGTGTTGGAAGTTCGTGCAGATAAATTAACGCTAAACTGAACATCTCCGATGACACCCAGGTCGGAGGTAAAGGGAAGCGACACTGGGCAGGCGACGATAATGGATCGACTAGATTCGGTATTGGTCAATCCAGTTTCCCTTGATTGTAATTTAATACTAGTTCCAGGATCGTTCGCCTTACATATAGATCCTGGGATGGTTGAGTAAATTGCGGTCTCACCTACCTTTGGCGTCCAATCCAATATAGTGTCTTCTGTCTCCCCCGTGACTGGGTTCTGATACTGCCAACGACTCTTAATCCAATATGAACCCATGCTGTGTCCTTCTTCTTTTTCGCAAAGGCCTAAGTTGGTGTCACTTCCCGGATTTAATGCAGGCGAGACACCCAGTTCCTCAGCTGTCCATACAGTCCACTGTAGGTTGGATCCAGCCTGGGTGCCGTAGGATTCCAGAGAAATGGCGAGATTGGAATTATTGGTTATCTTATGAGAACGAGCTATTTTCTCCCCGGAGTCACCGCAGGAGGAGATTTTTTTGCTGCTCTTGATTTCTGAAGTTGAGAAGCTAGTACCTCCTAGTATAAACGTAGCATTCACTGTGCAATCATCAGTGATCGGGTCGGTCAGGTAGGTATAGTTTGATCCCGATATACTTAGCGTGCCGCCACAGGTTCCTTCTATATCAGATACTGCATAGTCGGTGTTTGGGGTGATGGTAAACGAGGTCGTCCCATCGGAAATCACACTTTGAGCCGTGGAGGGTGAGATTGTCCCCCCAGCGCCAGCGCTGGGTGTCACCGTGTAGTAGACCGTCTCTTTAAACCGGGCAGTCACCGAGCAATCGTTGGTAACTGGATTTGTCACAAAAGCGGTACCGCTTCTCGTGCCGCCGCAAGTTCCTTCAAAGTAGGAGACCTGGTATTCACTTGCGGGTGATGCGGACAGGGATAGGGTATCGCCTGAATTAATACTGATATTGCCTTCTGGCGTTGCGTTGCCATTTTCGTCCGATTTTACGGTGACCGTGTAAGAAGAATCCCAGTACAGTCTCTCGCTCTCCTCCAAGGCCCCCGTGACTGGGTTTTCATAGGTCCAGTAGCTGGAGGCAAAGGGTGGGGCACTATCGGTGATACAAATTCCGTAACCTGTGTTCTCATCTTTCGATATTGAATCAGGGGGACCGCCAGCTTCCTGGGCTTCTATAGAGTAATGGATAGTGCCATCGCTCTTCATTTGATAGTACGTTCCCAGAGCAATTTCAGACGACCAAGAGTTGTTTATGTAGTGACCGGAGTAGTAACCACTCCTCCCTTCTTCTTCGCAGGTTGGTGTGTACTTGAAACTTTGAACGCTGTCGTTTGAGAAAGCATCACCCCGCACACCGGCAGCCAAAAATCGCACCGCGTTAAATCCAGTCCTGTTGTCGGCTTCGCCTACGTCTCCGATTGACACTCCGCAAGGTAGGTTATCTGCACAAGTTTTGTCTGGATTGGAGAAAAAACCGACTCTGGGTTCGCTAACGTCTGATTGATAAGCCATCACGGTTCTAAATACCCCATCGACTCTATGGCCAAAGCTATATGGAAATGCCGGTACTGCCAGATTTCCATCATCGTTGATTGAATCTTTTCGGTTATGGGTTGAGCCGAGATTGTGGCCAAATTCGTGTGCGAACACCAAGTCTGAGCAACCCCACCCTCCATCGGAATTAAAGTGAGTCGCGCCGCGAAACTCAGCTCGCTTTACCCCATTTATAATTGATAATGTTGCAAGGCCGCAAGCATCGCCTTCAACATCTTGTTGCACGGGTCCGACAAGAGCATGAACCGCATCTGCTTGATAGTCCTCAAGGAGTTGTTCGAGATTTTCGAAACCACCTTCTCTATCACGCACTTGGTCTAAAGTTGTGTATAACGTGGCTCTGTCGTCAAGTGGTATGGGAACCGCGTGCACCACCCGTACCTCTATCAGGATGCCGCTGTCCGAAAAGGCGTTGTTAGTGGTGGCAACAACACTGTCGATCGCGGCCAACAGACCATCCACGCTGTCGTCGTAGTAGAACAACATATCTATTATTGCTATTTCAGAACTTCGACTGGAGCGGGAATTATTTTTTTTTACAGACGCGCCGGACCAATCTTTCTTAAGAGCGGGCATTACGGGGCCGTCATCGATCGGGAGCATTTTAACTCCAGTAGCTTTAACGTCCACCAACCGAAGAAATCCCTGATTTGAATCCATCTGATAGCGACGGAAGCCCACGTTAAACCTAATAACGACGTGATCGTCTTCACCGATTACGAGGTTGAGTCTGGATAAGGCGTAATAAGATTTTGCTGTGACTAACCAATTTCCGAGGTTAGTGGTCTTGGCTTTTTCTACGGTGTAGACGATGTGTTTTCCATCAGGGGTGGTGATATCAATCTCATCGCCTACTTTGAGATTTTTAGGATCGACTAAAAATGCGGTTCGGTAGATACCCTTGGATGTTCTGGCGACCTCGCGGTCCGGATCATAAGAAAATAGCGCCGCATTCCAGCCATTTTGGGAAAATGCTAGCAGAAGAAGGGTAATAAAAAGTCTCATCGTAATAGGCTAATGGGTCTCTTTTAGCTTCTTGAATTTACCATTAGCATTGTCATAGGCTTCCATTACCGTAATCCTTAAAACAATGAGTAAAGATAAGAATTCTTGATTATTTTTTTAATAATATGAGATGCAAGGAGCTAAAGTCTACTTTTCAATTTTACGTTTTAAATAAATTTCATTACTTCCGTTGCTATGAATCATCTCCCAACCTTCTCGTCCAAGCTTGTTAATTTCAAGATTCATCATTTCGAGCTTCCAGTCTTTATCTTTGTGTTTTACTTTGAATTCTTCAGTTTCCGGATTTGAATATCCCATAGAAGTTGAATTGCTGTGATCAACGATTTTATATTCCCATTGTGTTGAGCTCATAATTTCCTCTCCAAAATTAGATTAGTTAACAATTAATATAATGGAAATTGTTAAATTACTATTTTAACAATTTGTCCTGTATTGCTTCGAGAGCGTACATAAGCTCTCTGTTGGTCGGTTCCTTATCGCCTGATAAAGCTGTATGAGAACCGCTTCGCTCGATTATTAGAGTCAACAGGTTAGTAACTATGGAATGATCATAAGGCTGGTTGCGCAATTTTAGGGTCCTAGCCGAGAATTCGAGTGTCCCAAAAAAAACATCGCGCAGTTGCCGGATGATCATTCCCTTCGGTAGTGCATTTCTGTCTATTCCACGTTGCATTACGCGGTCGAATATCCTCACGTAATCCCGGACCTGGTCGAGACTCTGCTCTTGCTGGGGTCGTTCACGGTAAGTGAGCGATACGATCTCAAACTGATCAAGCAGAGCCTGGAGATGATAACCTGCCAATTGCTCGAGCTGCTCAGCAGGACTAGCCTCTGGATCGATCGCTGCTTCTGCCCCCAAAGTCAGTTGCGTCCAAAAGCGGGCCACAACGGCGGTCAGGAGATCCTGCTTGTTATGGTAGTAAAGGTAGACGGTACCTTCTGCGACTGAGGCGGCGCGGGAAATATCGGAGATTTTTGCCCCATCAAAGCCGGCTTTACAAAAGATCTGCTCAGCGGCGTCGAGGATCGCAGACTCTTTTGCCTCAAGACGTTCTCTCGAAGTATTCCGGGTTGTTGCTGCCAAGAGGTATCATCCGTATAATGAATCGTATTCATTTTAAGTGAATACAAATCATTTTAAAACCTGTGTTCCGCGTAATTTGGTACATGGGGTTGAACTGGGAC
Source organism: Halieaceae bacterium (assembly GCA_029247075.1). Classification (GTDB taxonomy): domain Bacteria; phylum Pseudomonadota; class Gammaproteobacteria; order Pseudomonadales; family Halieaceae; genus CABYJX01. Next base: position 5,790 of record JAQWLX010000060.1, read on the forward strand.
GGTTGAATGATTCGAATTGGTGGTGCCACAGGATATTGGGGAGAAGCAGATTTGGCGTTACCCCAGTTTTTGGCAGAAGCCAATCTTGATTTTATTGTGTTCGATTACCTGGCTGAAATCACCATGTCCATCATGGCGCGAGCCAAGGCCGGTGATCCAGAGAAAGGTTATGCCACTGATTTTGTTAGTGGAGTAGTGGCGCCCCATCTTGACTCCATTGCACAGTCAGGAATCAAACTAATCAGCAATGCTGGCGGCGTCAACCCTGAAGCCTGCGGCGCTGCAATCCGTCAGTTAGTTGATACCGCAGGACTATCACTCAAGGTGGCAGTGGTGACCGGGGACGACTTGACGCCCAGGCTTGATGCATTACTTGATGCGCAACCCAGAGAGATGTTTAGTGGTGATAGACCACCACCTCGTGAATCGATCGCCAGCGCAAACGTGTACCTAGGTGCATTCCCGATTGCCCAGGCCCTCGATCAGGGTGCCGACATTGTCATCACTGGGCGATGCGTTGACAGTGCTGTCACGCTAGGAGCCTGTATTCATCGCTATGGCTGGCGACCAGAAGATTTGGATTTACTTGCGGCAGGCTCATTAGCGGGGCATCTCATTGAATGTGGTCCCCAGGCAACCGGTGGTAATTATACCGACTGGCATGAAGTTGCCGACACATTGCACGAGGTAGGTTATCCGATTGCCGAGATTGAAGAGGATGGTTCTTTTGTTATTACTAAGCCTGCTGGCACTGGAGGATGTGTGACCATCGGTTCCGTAGGTGAGCAGCTTTTGTATGAAATAGGCGATCCTGAGGCCTATGAGTTGCCCGATGTAATTTGTGATTTTACCGAAGTATCTCTTGAGCAGGTAGATATTGATCGTATTACTGTCAGAGGTGCACGTGGCCGTGGCGTACCCGAGTCCTATAAGGCCACGATAACCTGGGCAGATGGATGGCGTGTGGGCATGGTCGGCTTTTATGTGGGAGCCCAGGCAGCAGAGAAAGCACGAATTTTTGCAGATGAAGCAATTCAGCGAGCTCGCCGCAAGCTTTCAGCAATGAATGCCTCGGATTACGTCGATGTTTCAGTTGAGGTTATCGGTGATGAGAGTCACTGGGGCGAATCAGCGCGATATGTAAGGAGCCGTGAGGTGGCGGTTAAAATCGCCTGTCGTCATGAGGATCGTCGCGCTACAGATCTGTTAATGAGAGAACTTGCAGGAGTAGGTCTGGGCGCGCCCCCCGGATTCTGCGCTTTCGCCGGTACTCGGCCAAAGTCCTCACCGGTAATTCGGCTTTTTTCGGTTTTGGTTGATCGTAAATTAGTCGATGTACAGGTTCACACCGCAGAGCAATCGGTGCCCTTCAACACGGATATGTCGGCAGAGCTCCTTACTGCTACTCAGGCAGTAGGATCGGCCAGCGAGTTTCCAGCGATGCCCGATACAGATGCAAATCTTGTCGAGGTACCTCTGGAGAAGTTGGCTTGGGCGCGATCAGGTGACAAGGGTGATAAAGCCAATATCGGCGTCATGGCGCGCAAGCCCGATTTTTTCCCTTGGATCGTGGCGATTTTGACAGAGTCGTATGTCGCCAGTCGCTTCAGTCATTTCATGGCCAGCAGCGAGATAGATCGCTTCGTACTTCCGGGATTGCCGGCACTGAACTTTGTTTTACACAATGTATTGGGGGGAGGTGGAATCGCCAGCTTGCGTAATGATCCGCAGGCTAAGGGTTTTGCTCAGATTTTATTGGATACTCCGGTAAAGATACCGGAATCATTATTGGAGGACTGAGATGGTTGCTGTGACATCCCAGATAGATTCGAGCTCGGAGTCCTATGAGACTAACCGAGAGAGAATGCTGGAATTCGTGGAGCGTTTGAGATCGCTAGAAGGGCGTGCGCAGGAGGCATCTGCCCGGCGTCGGGCGACATTCGAAAAACGCGGGCAGTTACTTCCCAGTGATCGTTTAAGTCGTCTCCTCGATCCCGGAATGCCCTTCTTAAGATTGCACACACTCGCTAATTTTGGTGTTGATGAGCCAAACCAAGAAACCAGTATACCTGGTGCTTCCCTCATTGTCGGGATCGGTTTTGTAGGAGGTGTTCGCTGCATGATTTGGGTGGATGACTCTGGAATTTCGGCGGGCGCTATGACAACTAAATCCGGTGATGTAGCTCTGTCTCTGCAGTCGATCTGTAAACGACAGAAGCTGCCACTTATTCATCTAGTTGAGAGCGCGGGTGCCAATCTCCTGCAGTACAAAGTAGAGCTGTGGTCTAGGTTTGGCGCGATCTTTCGAAATCTGGCGCAGATGTCAGCAATGGGCTTGCCCACGTTAGTAGTTCTCCACGGTGGATCCACCGCTGGTGGTGCCTACATGCCGGGCATGTCTGATTATGTGATAGGAGTGAAAGAAAATGGCATGGCCGCACTAGGCGGTGCTGCATTGGTGCGCGCCGCAACTGGAGAAATCGCCAACGATCGAGAACTCGGTGGTACGGAGATGCATGCCAGTGTCACCGGTGTAGTGGAATATTTGGTGGAGGACGACGCGCACGGATTACTCAAGGCACGGGAAGTTTTTGCACGCCTTGATTGGAATCGACGAGCGACACCGGTGGCACGAAGAGCATATAAAGCGCCGCGCTATGACGCCGAGGAGCTGGCGGGTGCTGTGCCTACAGATCCTAAGGTGCCCTACGATTGTCGCGAAGTACTTGCCCGCGTTGTTGATGACTCTCAGATCGAGGAATTTAAATCCCGTTATGGTGTGTCGACTTTGTGTGCTCACGCAAGCATTACAGGTATCGCTTGTGCGGTAATAGGTAACAATGGCCCGATTGATACCAATGGAGCTACTAAAGTCGCGCATTTTATTCAGTTATGTGACCAAGCTGACTTACCCATTATCTTTTTCCAAAATACCACCGGATATATGGTTGGCACTGAGTACGAACAGGCAGGGATGATTAAGCACGGTGCGAAAATGATTCAGGCCGTTAGCACTACCCGCGTTCCGAAGATCAGTCTTTATATTGGCGCCAGTTACGGCGCGGGTAATTATGGAATGTGCGGTTGGTCCTATCAGCCGGATTTCCTCTTCGCCTGGCCAAGTGCTCGCACGGGGGTTATGGCAGGGCAAAGCGCCGCCACGACCATGAGTGAGGTTGCAAAAGTTATTGCAGCGCGTAAGGGTATCGAAATTGAAACCGGACAGTTGGTGCAGCAGGAAGACGCCATACGGGCACATTTTGATGTACAGGAAGATGCGTTCTACACGTCCGGTCGGGTACTTGATCATGGCGTGATTGATCCTCGCGATACTCGCCGGGTTCTGGCTTTCTGCCTCGAAACAGTTTTGGAAGGGCGACAACGCACCCTGACACCCAATAGTTTTGCTGTGGCGAGAATGTGATCATGAAAAAACTTCCCAATACTGAGTCGGTGGAATGTGAATTAGATCAGGGATGGTTGACTGTTTGGTTTAATCAGCCCGAACGGCGTAACCCGCTCACTGATGAGGTAGTCAGTGATCTTCAGCTAATTTGCGATGCGATTGAGGATGAGCGATCTATACGCGGCCTAACGCTGAGGGGGAGAGGTGGCTTCTTCTGTGCGGGTGGTGATCTGAAAGGATTTCAGAATATGGCCGATGCTTCTAAAGACGATGTTATTGAAATGAGCGAGACCATTGGCAGGTTGCTTTACAAGTTGGATCGTTTGCCTATGGTAACAATTGCTTTGATCGAGGGTGCGGCGATGGCAGGAGGTCTCGGTCTTGCTTGCTGCTGTGACGTCACCATCGGTACTGCAGACGCACGCTTTGCTTTTTCAGAGACTCGCATCGGTATTTCTCCAGCACAAATCGCGCGCTATGTCATGCAGAAATGCGGTGATTCGACCGGCCGACGACTGATGCTCAGTGCAGCGAGGTTCGCGGGCGATGAAGCCGCAGGGTTAGGTATTCTGGATGTAGTCGTTGCAGACTCCAGTGGTCTGACCGAGGCAGAAAGGAAGATTCGCGCTGACGTGCTGGCCTGCGCGCCCGGAGCAGTGGCGGCTACCAAAACCTTAATCAGAGAACTCGCGAAATTATCTGATGAGAAAAAACTACATTTGGCGGCTGAGAACTTTGCTAACTGCCTCAAGGGAGAGGAAGGTGTTGAAGGTATTGCGTCTTTCCTAGAAAAACGCAAGCCCAGCTGGTATCAGGAGGTCTAAACGATGGGAGCGATTGAGACAGTATTGGTGGCCAACCGCGGTGAGATCGCAGTAAGAGTGATGCGAGCTGCCAAAGTGATGGGTCTGAAAACTGTTGCGGTGTACTCTGACGCCGACGCAAAGGCCATGCACACCCGCTCAGCTGACATAGCGGTTCCACTCGGGGGTATGACAGTGGCAGAATCTTACCTAAATATCGAAGCTATTTTGGAGGCAGCGCGCAAGACAAACGCCGATGCGATTCACCCCGGCTATGGTTTTCTATCGGAAAATACTGCCTTTGCTGCGGCTTGTTCGGAGGCGAATGTACTTTTTATCGGCCCGCCTGCCTCTGCAGTCAAAGTCATGGGTGATAAAGCTTTGGCGAAGCGCGCTATGCTCGCGGCCGGAGTCCCATGCATCCCTGGTTATCAGGGTGAAGATCAGTCCGATGAGACACTAACCCAGCAGATACAAGAAATGGGACTTCCCGTTATGGTTAAGGCCGCTGCGGGTGGTGGTGGCCGCGGTATGCGACTGGTGCAAACTGATGATGAACTGCTTCAAGCCATCGAGTTGGCGCACTCCGAGGCAGAGCGTGCGTTTGGGAACAGTGACTTGATCATTGAGAGCGCTATAAAGGGCGCGCGACATGTCGAAGTGCAGGTTTTTGCGGACACTCATGGCAATGTCATCCATCTGGGAGAGCGAGACTGTTCTCTGCAACGACGCCATCAAAAGATAGTCGAAGAATCACCATGTCCTGTCATGACGACCGAGTTGCGACAAGAGATGGGTATGGCTGCCGTAGAAGCCGCGCGTGCTGTGGAGTATGTCGGCGCTGGAACGGTCGAGTTTTTGTTGGATGCTAAGGGAAATTTCTTTTTCCTCGAAATGAATACTCGATTGCAGGTGGAACACCCAGTGACCGAGGCTGTAACCGGATTCGATCTAGTGCAGTGGCAGATTCGCATTGCACAAGGTGAACCACTGCCGGCTGCACAAGATGATGTTGATCTTTTTGGTCATGCCATAGAAGTTCGACTCTGTGCCGAGGATACTACGGCAGGTTTTCTCCCGAGTTCGGGCCCTGTATCACTGTTTAATGTTCCTCAGACTGAGGGTCTGCGCGTTGATACCGGTATTGAAACCGGTGACATGGTATCACCATTCTACGACTCAATGGTGGCCAAGATCATTGCCTGGGGGGAGACTCGCGAAGAAGCGAGATTGCGATTGTGTTCAGCATTGTGCGGTACTGCCTTAATTGGGGTTGCTCACAACCGCGAATTCCTGATGAATTTGCTTAGTGACGCCACATTCGTTAATGGCTTAGCGACCACTGACTTTGTCGATCAGCACTACCGAGATGGTTTTACATCAGTCCCAATCGCTACATCCGATGTCGCAGCCGCGATCTCACTGCAACATATAATAGCTGCGCAGCAGCATTTTGACAGCGCGCTTTCTGTGAGTTCTGAGTTACGTGGCTGGGTCTCAACGGGAGCCAGCTCAGTGAGTTATCGATTTGAAATAGATGGCACTGTAGCTGATATAACTATTGAGACCCGTTCAGCTACTGAATTTGCCATTTACATTGCTGATGATGTTCATACAGTATTGTATGAGGATTGTGAATCAGGACTTGCCTCTTTGCTTGTAGATAGGGATAGAAAGTTTATCAGTTTTCACGCAGTGTCTAATTCAGTGCTTGAAGTATCTTGTCAGTACAGTAGTTTTACAGTTACCAACCTCGATCTCATCCCGTCTGAGAATCAAGACACTCCTCAAGGGGGGAGAGTAACTGCGCCCATGCATGGCCAGGTGATTTCCCTTTTAGTCGAGGTCAGTCAAAAGGTTGAATGTGGTCAGAGGCTTGCTGTGTTTGAAGCAATGAAGATGCAGCATGAGATTCTCGCACCGGTTTCTGGTGTGATACGAGAACTCAATGGTCAGGTAGGAAAGCAGATGGCGGCAGGAGATATTGTGATGGTGATTGAAGAGGAGGACAGTGACTGATGGGTTAGCCGCAAGTTCCTGACCGTCTTTAAAAGGTTATATCCGTTTAAGAAATTATACCTTTGATTAGAGAAGCACCAGGTCTTCCGTTAATGCTTGTTGAATTTCGGTCCGAAGTTTCGTTTTTGGTATGGATAGATTTGGATGTGATACTCCTAGAAAAAGTTCCTTAGTCTGCTTTGCCGCTGTAATCATCTCTTCAGTCAGCTCATATCTTAGAAAGTGAACCGCGGATGTTTTTGTTTCATTAGCCCTATCAAGATCTTCGTCACAAATTGGATAAACGACATCACAATCCCCAATCTGTACCCAGACTGTATCCTCTACGCCAATTAAATCCCCCAAGCGATCTTTACGTTCATATGCATCTTCATATTCAATCATAAGTGTGGCTTTCCAATTTTTCCCATCAGGAATTAATGGATTATATGCATCGAGCTCTTCTTGAATACCTTTAGCATCAAAGATTTTTTCTATTCGTAACATTTCTTGAATTTGATATTTAATTGTAAGCATATCTTCAAAGCACAGCCGCAAGTGATTACCTAAGGAGATCTGCCGGTTTTGTTTATGACCCAAGATCTTTTGTCTAAATGTAGTGCGTTGATCCGAATATTCTTCGAGGGACCAAAGATCATTTCGAGTGAGTTTTTTGTTCATCTTTAGCTTCCCTTTTTAGAGCTTGTTAGATCCCATAAGCTTTTCTAACCAGCGAAATCGGATTGGCGCTTGATTGTTCGCCATTTGATAATTTGACTATTTGTGCTGCGGCCATTGGGCAGTCGCTTGTGAAGTAATCTGGATTTTGCTCATTGACCTTTCTGACCACCGGCCGCGCAATTTTAACGGATTTCTCATAAGTTTCTGCTTTAACTGCATATGTTCCATCATGACCAGAGCATCTTTCAATCACTGAAATCTCAGTCCCGGGTATAAGGTTTAGAATGTCTCTTGTTTTAAGACCGATATTTTGGACTCTCTGGTGACAAGCCACCTGATAGCTTATTTTCCCAAGGGCTATTTCAAAATCGGTCATCAGCAGTTCGTCCTTATGTCGAAGCCACAAATATTCAAAAGGATCAAAAAACGCTTTTTGTACCTTGATTGTAAGTTCATCATCTTGAAACATTAGTGGAAGCTCTTGCTTATACATCAGCACACAGGATGGAATTGGGGCTACAATATCAAAACCCTGCTCAACTAATTCTGCCAGTTTAGGTATGTTCTGTTGCTTAAGATCTTGAACATACTCAAGATCCCCAAGCTCTAGTTTCGGCATTCCACAGCATTTTTCATTATCTACTATTTTTACGACGATCCCATTGTGATGTAGTACCTTCCTTAAATCTTCGACGATATCCTGACTGCTTGATTTCCCATAACATGTGCTATAGATGGCCACTTTACCTGTAGTAGTAGCTGTCTTCGTTGGTGTATTCCCGTCATCTTGAGGGTTGGAAATCTTTTTTTTGCTGAAAGCTGGGACCGGAGCATCTTTATGTATACCAAGTGTCGAATGAATAATCTTCCTAGCCGTTTTCGATTTCATGACAGCATTAGAAGTCACGTCAACTAAGGGAATTGTGACCGCACTGAATAGTCTATCGGTACTTGTAAGCATATTGTCGCGCATAGATGCGCCTTCTTTTTTGAACTTTACAGCCTTCGATCTAAGCATGAGATGCGGGAAATCTATGTTCCACTCATGCGGAGGGACATAAGGACATTTTGTCATGTAACAGAGATCGCAGAGGTAGCACTGATCGGAGACTTTAACAAAATCATCTTTGTTAACCCCATCAACCTCCATAGTCTCTGATTCGTCGATCAAGTCGAAAAGAGTAGGGAAAGAATCACATAGACTTACACACCTTCTGCAAGTGTGGCATACATCAAAAACTCTCTCCAATTCGTCATTGAGTTTTTTCTCATCCCAAAAATCATCTGTTTTCCACTCGATTGGATAGCGAGTGGGTGCCTCAAGGCTACCCTCTTTCACAATTGCACCTTCCTAAATTGCCGATAGAAAACCTTCGGTCAATAACACCAATGACCGAAGGAATGTACGAAAAAACTAGTAAACTAGATTTTTTAGCTGTCTAGGGTATCCAAGGCCTTTTGGAAACGATTAGCATGGCTTCTCTCTGCTTTCGCGAGAGTCTCCATCCAGTCTGCGATCTCCTCAAATCCTTCTTCTCGAGCGGTTTTTGCCATCCCTGGGTACATGTCAGTGTACTCATGAGTTTCTCCAGCAATTGCAGCCTTCAGGTTGTCATCGGTACCTCCAATTGGAAGACCAGTAGCGGGATCACCAGATTCCTCTAAATATTCTAAGTGGCCATGTGCGTGACCAGTTTCACCTTCTGCAGTAGAGCGAAATACAGTAGCCACATCGTTGTAGCCTTCTACATCCGCTTTTGCAGCGAAATATAGATAGCGACGATTTGCCTGCGATTCTCCGGCAAAAGCATCTTTTAGATTTTGCTCTGTTTGACTTCCTTTTAATGACATAGCGGGACTCCTTTATTTAAACATCCTCGGAATTAGCAAGGTTGCAATACTATATTATAATTTTTATGATTTGGTAAATATGTAATTATTGAACTTAATGCTTTAGAAAACAAAACATAGATGATTAGTCTCAAACAAATAAATTATGCTCTGCGGGTCGGTAAGACCTTGCATTTCAAGAAAGCTGCTGATGAGTGTTTCATCTCAGCCTCTACGCTAAGTAATGCGATCAACGAGATGGAAAAACAGCTGGGCTTTAAAATCTTTGAGCGTGATAACCGAAGGGTAATTGTTACGAAGCAAGGCGAGGATTTTCTGGAGAAGGCTGCTGTAATCTCTTTGGAAGTGGAGGATATAAAAAAAATCTCACAGCTTTATGCTGAGCCACTTTCTCACAAAATCTCGATTGGAATGATACCCACGATTAGTCCTTTTCTTATCCCAGCTGTGCTGCCACGACTAAACAAGGATTATCCAAAACTAGAACTGCAATTGGTTGAGGCGAAATCTCACGAATTGGTGAATCAAATCCAAAATGGGGAACTAGATATGGGTATATTAGCGCTCCCATACCCGATTAAAGATCTGAAAGTTTTAAAGTTCTGGGCTGAAGATTTTTTCTGGATTTGTAAAGTTGACGATGAAAGATCAAAGATGAAAAAAATAACCGCGAGGGAGTTGGATTTATCTGAGTTGATACTTTTGGAAGAAGGGAATTGTCTTACCGATCATGTTCTGTCTGCCTGCAATATTTCCCTTAGCCACCAGCACTCCTTTAGAGTATCAAACTTGAATACACTTATGCAGCTAATTAAAGGAGGAATGGGCACTACTCTAATACCGGCGATGGCAACGGAGCAACTTGTTGATAATGATCGAATGCTAACCAAAACTTACTTGGATGAAAAAAGTCCTCATCGAGAAATTGCGTTGCTTACAAGAGAAACCTTTGTTGCAATGGATGAAGTAGGTTTGTTAGCGGATATCTTTTCAGAAGAACTTCAAAAAGCTTTGCCGGATCACCATTCAAAATAGCAAATCGTAGAAACTATATATAAAAATATCTTCTCTATTTTTGCTATGTTACTAACCCTAAATATAGTTTTTAATAAAAAACTTCCTTTTACATCATGAAAAACCAAGCTCTCAAGAGTCTCGTGAGATTTAAGGACATATAAAACTTAAGATAAAAACAAAAAACGAGCAGGAAGTGATTATGAATAAAAAAATATTTTTATCATTGTTAGTGCTCTCGCTTGCCGGTCTCATAATACTTTTGCTTCGAGAGGGAGAGATGATCATCCCCGTGGGTAACGACGTCACTGAGTTAGAAGTTGGAGCGTTCGAATCATATTCCCTGCCAGACTATGTTTTACCATTTGTGACGAAGGATTATAAAAGCTATTTCGTTGAAGTTGAGGCAGGCATAAAGATACATATCCTAGAAGTAGGATCAGGTTACCCCGTGTATCTACAGCACGGCAATCCGACGTCTGGCTTGCTTTACCGGAGTGTAGCGAGCGTACTACCCAAAGATCGCTTCAGACTGATCATGCCTACCTTGGTTGGTCTTGGGTTCTCAAGTAAAATCCCGGCGAGCGAGCACACCTTGAATAACCATATTCGTTGGTTACATGAGACCTTGACACAGCTGAAAATAAAAAATCTCATTTATGTCGGGCAAGATTGGGGCGGCCCTATTGGTATGGGTGCGTTGGCTTTATCACCCGGCCTAATTAAAGGGGCTGTCTTGTTGAACACAGGGTTTAAAGCGCCTGATCAGCCGATAGATTTATCCTATGCTCATGCTATTGTAAGGACACCTGTTATTGGAGAGCTTTTGCTAGAGACCTTCATTTCAATATTTAAGAGATTGCCTCAAATGCAGGGAGATCCTCAATCAATACCTCCGGAAGTGATTCGGTTATATGAAGAACCGTTGAAAAGTAGTGGCAATGATAAAGCCCCGTTGGCATTAATGCGGATGGTACCTGATGGACCAAGTCATCCCAGTACGCGCGAAATGAAACTGATAGAAGAATATGTCCAGTCTCTTCGTGTTCCTGCAGAGATAGTTTGGGGAATTCGTGATCCAATATTGGGGAGTGGGCTGGAACTTATGAAAAGAAGCTTTCCTGATGCTTTAGTCACTGAAACTCAAGCCGGACATTTTCTACAAGAAGAAGTCTATAATGAGATTGCAGAGTCGATAATAAGAATCGCCGACAAAATTATTATTGAAAAGAAGGCTAGTAGTTTTAAAAAAAACTGAGGTTAAGCATAGTAAAAGATATGTGTGGACGATTTGTAATATCAGAAGACAATGTATTAGGAATCTCGTACCGAAAAAACTTTAACATTGCACCTTCTTCAAATATACCAGTGAAAACCAGCAAAGCTTCATTGTTAATGAAGTGGTCGTATGGACCGTCTTGGAAGCCAGATATGAATCTTATTAATTGTCGAAGTGAAACCGCCCATGAAAAACTTTCTTTTAAAGCTGCCGAACGGTGTCTCATCCCTTTTAATGGCTGGTATGAATGGCAGCGATCGGGAAATCAGAAAACGCCATATTTTTTTCATCAAGCCTCTGCCCTCTATTTTGCTGGTTTATATAACGCCAGCGGCTGTCTTATTTTGACCAGGAAAAGTATCGGTGCTATTGAACAAATTCATCATCGCCAACCAGTTTTGTTATATGAAAGTGACGCGATTTTATTTCTTAAGGGGGAGGATATTTTTGATAGTCACGCGAACCAGAATATTTTTTTTCACAGGGTCTCCAGCTCGGTGAATAACCCGTGTAACAATCTGGCGAGTCTTATTGAGCAGATCTAACACGGCTAATTTGGCACAATTCGCAAACATCTTTATCGTATCTTCAACCCAGCGCTGACACTTATAGGATACTTAAATGAGATTTGTCCAAGTGGAGTATGAAATCTTAAGGAGATCAAATGGCTCGGCATAGAGGAAGATATCAACCACAAAAAATAGAACCTTACGAATTGAGTCGTTCAAAAATAGAAGGTTGGTTGAAGTGTGAGGGTTGTTTTTGGCTCGACAGGGTTAGGGGTGTTAAATTTCCAAGTTTTCCGCCCTTCAATATTAATAGCCTGACCGATAAACTGCTAAAGCGCGAATTTGACGAATATCGGGGTAAGAAACCCATCCCATGGATTACAGAACAAGGGTGGCCAAATTTGATTCCCTATGATCACGAGAATTTAGAAAACTGGACTGATTCGCTCATTTTGGTTCTTCTCCCGATAAATTCAATACGATTCATAAGGAAACTAATATCCTATTTGGTGGCGGTATAGACGATATGATGATTAATCGAGACACTGAAAAAATTCACCCCATCTTGGATACACTATGCTGCGAATGATGAATGGGTAGAGCCAACATTGTTTAGGGTTAAAGAAACTCTTCATAAAGAAGAATGTCCCTCGCACGACTCTGATTGCGAGTACGCTTTATTCTTAAATGGAGTGAAATCATTGGTGTCGTAGAAAAATAAAAACCACTTCCCACACATATGCCTTGTGTCCACTAGACTCAAAAGGTTAGTCATTGTTTAGATTAGCCAGAGCGGCATCAACCGAGACTGGAACTGGACCTATCTTGTCAAGTAACGATATATCGGCCAAGAAGTCGCTATCATTATTCCGGCGTAAATCGCAGTCTCTCTCTCGATATAGGCTTGGAATACTGTAATGATAAGCCAGCCAAAAAAGCATAGACCCGTGCTGTAAGGATGACCCCAAGCCCTGTATGGCCGTTCAGCATTTGGTTCGCGTTTTCGAAGAATTATTACTCCGATAATTAGTGCTAGGTAGATGGGTACGTAGAAAAACACAGACAACAACAAAAGGAACTCAAAGCCACCAACAAAGATCAGTCCAACTGCTACCACCCAGGTTGCCAAAATGGCATATACTGGATTTCCATTTTCACCAACTTCCTTGACTTTTTTGCTTGCAAGACCGTCTCTGGCCAATGCATAAAGTATTCTTGCTCCGCTCATATATTCCAGATTTTGATGTCCCAACAATATCAAGATAGCCGCGATTATTACGAGAGTTTCAGCCAGTGGAAGATGTGCAAATTCGAAAGCGGTTGCTATTGCTAGATTACTTCCAGAAATCACGGTTAAACCCGGTCCCATGACCAGCGCTAGGTTGAGGAGCATATATAGGCTTATTACAATAACAATGCCCTTGATAGAGGCTCTTGCAGAAGCGCTAGGCTGTCCTTTGATTTCTTCACCAAAGTAACAGCCATACAGCCAACCATCATACGTGAAGATGATGGTAGCAATGGCAAGACTCCAGCCACTCATTTGATTGTCAGTTATCGGTATCTCAGCTGATTTTGAGGTTGATGGCTCAATAAAAAATAGTATTAATGTCATACATACGATAACTAAGCTGATAATAGTCGTAGCCAATTCTTGAATTTTAGCTCCTAATGTGACCCCGCGAAGTTGGATCAGTGCAAAACCGGATGTCACGCTGATTGCTAGTAAGGTCGACCAAGCTTTTAATTCTGGCAAAAGAATGGATGCAAATTCGATAATAACAACCGCTTTTAAAGCGAGATCTGCGGTGAAACTCAACCAATCTACCCAACCAATAACAAATCCTGAATAGCTTCCGTATGCCCGCCGAACGAGTGCATAGGTTCCTCCAGATCTCGCGGTCATACCAAATAGTTCTGCTGTAACCGCGGTACTAAGAAGAACGAAGATTCCTCCAAAAAACCAAAATAAGAGGTATAGGGTTGGTTCCGGTATGATCTTCGCGATTTCCCCTGGACCACGTAAGATGCCCAGACCCATGACACCGCCCACGGTTACTGCAAGTACAAATCTACTGGGAAGTCTTTTATCGAGTCTTGTATTCATCGGACGGTGCGCGTGTTATCTAGATAATAAATATGAAACTCCAAAATTACGTTTTTTTATCAGTTCAGTATTTTGATATTTCCGACATTGGGGTCAGTACTAATACTTGGAGTTATATATCACATTGAAGGCGTGGATGCTGAATCTGATATATCATAGGAACTTTTCACAAGGTCATTAATTGCTCAATTAATCCTTAGTACTGTTTTTAAAATGTTGCGATCTCTCAACTTAGGAGACAGTTATCTTGATTTTTGGAGAAATTAATTTGGAGAATGGATTTATAGAAAATGGATTCGACACGCGCAGCTGCTTATAGCCATTTTGTTGTGCACCATCCATGGATGGTCGCATTTTTATCTATAGGCTTATCGGTTTTTCTATTATCAGGGCTACGTAACCTTGGATTTACCAATGAATATCGATATTTCTTTACTGAAGACAATCCTTATCTGAAAGCTTTTGAGCAACTGGAGCGAACTTACTCTAGCCCTGACAACGTTATGTTCGTCGTCCAGTCTACGCAGGAGAAAGCTACATCACCCAAAATGTTAAAGCTCATCGATGCGATCACCACAGCTAGCTGGCAGATACCATATTCAACGCGGGTTGATTCACTGACAAATTTTCAAAACACACGAGCATTTGGTGATGATCTTGTCGTCAGTGACCTGGTGCCTTCGGTAGACTCATTAGACTCCAATATTTCCTTAGAAGTTGAGACGATAGCGCTTTCCGAACCTTTGCTAAAAAATCGACTCCTGTCTTCAGATGCTCGCACTACAGCGATTAATATTCATATTAGGCCCCCACCCGATGATGTTAATGCGACCTTGAGTATTGTTTCCGCGGTTAGAGCTATTCAAGACCGTGTAGAGGAAGACCATCCAGAAGTTCGAGTGGAGCTAACCGGTATGGCGATGTTAGCGAACGCTTTTTTTTCGGCAGGTCAACATGATATTAGGACCTTGACACCTGTTATGTTTCTTATTATCGGTGGTGTATTACTCTTAGTGACAATGCAGATCTTTGCGACACTTGGAACCTTGCTAGTTGTGGGAATTTCTGCAGTTTCCGCACTAGGTGTTGCGGGCTGGATTGGTATCCCAATGAGTCCGCCATCTTCTGGCGCGTCGGTGATAATTTTAACCGTTGCAGTTGCGGACTGTGTCCATATTTTAGTATCTGCCATGGTTGCGCAATCAAAGGGCCTTGAGAAAAGGGATGCCCTTATAGAAAGTTTAAAAATAAATATGCGGCCTATTTTTTTAACATCAGTTACCACGGCAATAGGACTAGCTAGTTTGAATTTTTCTGATGCTCCACCTTATAGAGACCTCGGGACCTTGGCCGCCTCAGGTGCATTGGTAGCCTGGTTCCTATCCATGACCTTATTTCCTGCGTTGCTATCCATTATTCCTTTAAAACCCAACCAACTGTTTGCCAGGCAAGGTTTTGCTATGGCGTGGTTAGCAGAAAATGTGATTCGATATCGAAAAGTTTTATTGCCTTCAATGCTTTTCGTTATTGTGGGTACTTCGGCGATGATTCCGAGATTGGTTTTTAATGATCGATTTGTAGAATATTTTGATGAAGAAGTTGATTTTCGCATAGCCTCACAATTTACAGTTGATAACTTAACCGGAGTTTATTTATTAAATTTTTCAATCAAGAGCGATGAAGCTGGTGGAATTTCAGATCCAGACTATCTTGCCTATCTTGATAAATTTAGTAGTTGGCTTCGTCAGCAACCAGAAGTACTTCACGTCGCTTCTTATACCGATGTTATCAAACGAATTAATCGGAGTATGAATGGTGACGATAATCAATTTTATCGTATTCCAGACAGTAGGGATTTGGCAGCACAATATTTATTACTCTATGAAATGTCATTACCTTATGGACTTGATTTAAATGATCAAATTAATATCGACAAGTCGGCTACTCGGTTGGTGGTTGCTTTAGAAAATGTCGGAACACAAGAAATGAAGGCACTTCGATCCAGAACCACAAACTGGATGAGTAGTAATGGTCCTGCCTATAGAGTGGTCGAACCTTCTGGACAGGCAGTGATGTTTACTTATATCGGCGAGCGAAATTTTCAGGCAATGATGAAAGGAACTTTATACGCGTTTCTTCTAATTTCTCTTTGTCTTTTTATAACCTTAAGAAGCCTGCGCTTGGGAATTATTAGTCTTATTCCCAACATAACACCACCAATTGTTGCGATAGGGTTTTTTGCTATCTTCAATGACTATGTTGGCCTATGGACTAGCTTCGTCGTAGCAACAGCTATTGGACTAATCGTAGACGCTACTGTTCACATGTTATCCAAATATCAGCATGCCAGGATAAATCTTCAGTATGATCCTATAAATTCAGTTCGATATAGCTTTTCTACTGTTGGAGCCGCACTTGCCATCGCAAGCGTAATTTTAATCCTTGGCTTTCTTGTGCTATCAACGTCTCCATTCTTTATCAATGCGATGACGGGTTTGATTGTCGCGATGACTATAGCTGCGGCACTTGTATTAGATTTTCTGTTACTTCCTCCGCTATTGCTCCTTTTTGATAAGGCATCTATGGAGACGTGACTTAAAATCACTTTTTTCTAAGGAGATAGAGGCGATGAAAGTAGCTCGGTATCTGTTCATTTTATTTAATTTTTGGATTTTTTCATCTTCGGCAAACTCAATCGCTTTGCCTCCTGAAAGTGAACCATCTGCTCTTGGCATTGCGATCGCTGAGGAAACAGATCGACGTAACCTTGGTTTCACAAGTACGAAAAGCCATATGGAAATGGTACTCACCAACCAAAATGGTGACGTCAGTAGCCGAAGATTGCGTATGAATACTTTAGAGAATAAAAACTCTGATGATGGCGACTGGAATCTAATTGTTTTCGATGAGCCTCGCGATATCAAGGGTGCAGCACTACTTACTTATGCGCATATTCTTGATCCAGATGACCAATGGTTTTTTCTGCCAGCTTTAAAGAGAGTAAAGAGAATTTCTTCTACAAACAAATCGGGACCTTTTATGGGTTCAGAATTTGCATTTGAAGACTTCTCTAGCCAGGAAGTCGGAAAATATTCATATAGATGGCTTCGCGATGAGCCATGTGGCGATCGAACTTGTCATGTCGTTGAGAGAAGACCGCTCTATAAGCATTCAGGATATACACGGATGGTTGCTTGGACTGAAAAAACTGACTATCAATTAATTAAGGTAGATTTTTATGATCGAAAGAACGAGTTATTAAAAACGCTTACGCTGACAGAATATCGACTTTACTTAGAAAAATATTGGCGAGCGCATGATCTCTATATGGTGAACCATGTCAGCAATAAGACTACCCGACTTACATGGACGAATTATGATTTTCAGGCTGGGCTCACCGAAAAAGATTTTAGTCAAAATAGCTTAAAAAGAACGAGATAATCTAAGTGAAAATGTTCGCTGTCTTGGTAGTTCTGGTTGTGTGTGTGGGAGACGCTTACGGCAAAGATTTTCAGATAGAAGGTGAGCTTGAATTTGAATTGAGAAATTTTCTTCATAACTCTTCCTGCGGCTCAGCTAGGAATAACTACGCCTCCATTTCTTCACTCATAGAATTTGGAATCTATGATGATAATGACAAACACGCGCTTATTATAAAAGCGTTTGCAAGAGGAGATAGCGGTGACTCTCGCCGTAGTCACGGTGATCTTCGGGAGGCAAAATATCGCTACGTAAACGGAGACTTTGAACTAACTCTTGGCGTCGATAAAGTGTTTTGGGGTGTCGCTGAATTTGCTCATCTAGTAGATATCATTAATCAGACCGATTTCGTAGAGAGCGTTGATGGAGAGCAAAAGCTTGGCCAGACCATGGTGCGAGCAAGCTACGTATCCTCAATAGGGACGTTCACAGGTTTTTTTATGCCTGAATTTAAACCGCGTAATTTTTCTGGGTCAGACGGCAGGCCAAACGGTAATTTTTTAGTGGATACTAGTCGAGAGTTTTATCAGAGCTCAGATGGAAAAAATCATGACGATTTTGCCTTCAGATATAACAGCAGTTTTGATGTTTGGGATCTTGGATTGTCTTATTTTAAGGGCACCTCGAGAGAACCTCTTTTAATAAAAAAAGATTTAATTGCGAACTTGATCGTTCCCTTTTATCCCCAGAGAGAGCAGTTTTCAATAGATCTGCAGGCTACGCTTGATTCGTGGCTTCTAAAACTCGAAGCGCTGAAACAGATAGAGAGAACAGAGAGTGTAGGCCGTTTCGTGGCTGGGTTTGAATATACTTATTACGGAGTATTTGCTTCGCTTTCAGATCTAGGTCTTGTCGTCGAATATATGTGGGATGAACGAAAATTAGAGGCACCAAATTTGTTTAACGATGATCTGGGATTTGGTTTGCGATGGACCGCAAATGACATAAATTCGACAACACTTTTGGCTGGGGCTATTTATGACCTTGAGACTTCTAGTGTGGCTTTATCCTTTGAGGCTGAACGTCGCTTATCAAACCAACTGAAATTTTCACTGGAGGCTAGATTTCAGGTCAACGTTGATCAGCAAGATTTAATATTATATCCACTCAGGAATGAAGATTTTCTTCGTTTACAGGCCACCTATTATTTTTAACCAAGCGAATTTCTGAGTATTTAAGTTCAAGATTGTAGGATCTGGATCGTTTCAATGGTGATCAAAGGGCACTATTTCTTTAATTTTTATAATAAACTTACTCTTTGATTTCGTAATGGCTATGCCAGCTCTGTGGGAGGATTGTTATGTATCATTTAGGAATTAATCTTGGCCATGATTGTACTGTCTCTCTAGTTATTTAGGATAAAGATTATTTTCAGGCCTGGCTACAGCGTTAATTTAGTGAATTGTCTTTGAAGGATGAGTAGCTTGCGTAATTTTCTATTAGAGGAATATTTTGCAGATTGGGAATTTAACGCAACTCATCATATG
>JAQWLX010000025.1 GCA_029247075.1 Halieaceae bacterium
AATTTAGTCAATAACTATTTATCGGTTAACGCTATCGATCCACAAAACATATTTATCGGTCAGACAAATGGATTAGCACATTACAACTCCAAACTCCCAAACAATTCAAGCTCTAAACCTATTGCTTTTATTCCAAGTTTAGCCATCCATCTGGATAGAGATGCAAATAAGAATAGAAGCGTTAATAGCCAAAAGCATATTCTTCCTATTGTGATGCATCTTACAGATGATTGCAGTCTTGATTTTAAAACATTATTGAAGCGTGAATTGGAGCGTCAACATAGTTCCAAGAAAATTGATCGTATTTTAGATTATGATTTAGTTCTTTATGACATCCAGAAAGCATCTTATGTGGGGCTTGAAAGTGAGTTTATAGCGTCGGCAAGACTTGATAACCTGCTTAGTTGTTATAGCTGTTTACAAGCCATGCTCGCGAGCGATTTTCAGTACCCTTCACTTTTTATATTTAATGATCATGAAGAGGTAGGTAGTGCTTCAAATATCGGTGCTCAAGGCCCATTCCTCAAGGATGTATTAAGACGGATTTGTAGAACAGAGGAAGCGTTTATTCGAACCGCACAAGGTTCAGTTCTCATCTCCACTGATAATGCGCACGCGATCCACCCTAATTTTGCTGATCGACACGATATTAACCATAGTCCTCGGCTTAATGCTGGACCTGTTGTCAAGGTAAATAGCAATCAACGATATGCAACCAATAGTGAAACGGCAGGATTATTCCGCATGCTTGCCCATGCTGTAGAGGTTCCTGTTCAAACTTTTGTCATGCGCTCAGATATGAGGTGTGGCAGCACTATCGGTCCAATAAGTGCCGCAAAAACAGGGATTTCAACGTTGGATGTCGGAGTTCCGACCTTAGGCATGCATTCCATACGAGAGCTTGCAGGCTATAAAGACACACATGCTTTATTTCAGGTCTTAAAAGCCTTCTTAGATTCGAAGGATATTCGCTAAATGTTAGTGTATATTCAAAAGATTTCGCTAACGAAGTTTTCCCGTGTTAAAAATGTGATCTTTAATAGAGAATAATTTTTCGTCCAATGAACAAGCCAAGAGTTCTCACAGGTATTACCACCACCGGCACGCCACATCTAGGAAATTTCGTGGGTGCAATCAGGCCAGCGATAGAAGCAAGTAAAGATCCGGGCGTGGAATCCTTTCTTTTTCTAGCAGACTATCACTCTCTAATAAAATGTCAGAAACCTGATCTAGTAACGCAATCTAGTAAAGAAGTTGCTGCAGCCTGGTTGTCACTAGGGTTAGATCCTAGTAGAACGATATTTTACAGACAGTCAGATATTCCAGAAATCACGGAATTGACCTGGATACTTACCTGTTGCTCCGCTAAGGGGCTAATGAATAGAGCGCATGCATACAAAGCTGCGGTTAGTATAAATGAAGAAGCTGGTGAAGACGTAGATTTTGGCATTACTATGGGGTTGTTCAGTTATCCAATCCTTATGGCTGCGGATATATTGCTTTTTAGTGGCGAACAAATCCCGGTAGGAAAAGATCAGATTCAACATGTTGAAATGGCTCGAGATATTGCCCAGAGATTTAATCACAACTTCTCTGAAATCTTGACGATTCCTGAAGCTGTCGTAGGAGAAGAAGGTTCTGTTTTATTGGGATTAGATGGCCGTAAGATGAGTAAAAGCTATAACAATATTATTCCTTTGTTTTGCTCAGAGAAACAGCTCAAAAAATCTATTAATCGAATAAAAACAAACCTTCTTGAGCCAGGAGAACCTAAAAATGCTGACGACTCTGCAGTATTTCATCTTTGGTGTGCTTTTTCTGACGAAAGTGAAATATCTAATATGCGGCTGAGATTTGACGAGGGCATTGGATGGGGTGATGCAAAAAAGATGCTCTTTGAGAAAGTGAATGACCAGCTGACCAAGCCAAGAGATAAGTTTCAGAGATTGATGGATGATGGATCCTATATTGAAACGATTTTAAAAGAAGGTGCAGTCAAAGCTAGAGAGGAAAGCATCGAGTTGATCGGTAAGGTTAGAAAGGCTGTCGGGATAGCTGCTTTAGATTAATTTAGGTTTTTTTACAAGTCGTATATCAGTTCAATATGTGCTGATCTGTTACGACCTACGAAGTATCTATATTGACCAAATCCAAAATCGGCACGCTCAGCATAGTTTTTGTCTAACAGGTTTTTCACTCGTAACCACAAAGACAAATTTGCCCCTATATTCCACTTATTATTTATATTCACCAGAGTGTGTCCTTGATATCGATGAAGGTTGTCGGGGTCTAGATAGTACTTGTCTAAGCTTATGACTTCTCCTTCAAGCAGAGAAAGTCCTTTATCTGTGAAACTATTCCACCCTATTTGCATACTACCGAAAAATCTTGGAGAAGTATCAATATCGTTGCCATCAATATTTTTCTTTGCTCCAAATAGTTCAATTGACCCGTCATAGCGGTGTTTGGCTACTGTTATAGCACTGCTGAAATACAAACCATTTTCAAATGAAGCACTGATTGATGCTTCTAAACCATAGTGTGATGTTTTAGCACCGAAAATATTAAAACGATTAGTATCTTGGAACACAACATCGTCTTTGTTCATCTTAAAAAGAACTGCATCAAAAGAAACCCCACCTAAATTTCTAGCGCGCCAACCTAGTTCTATACTTGCAATGTTTTCTGAATCAATGAACGCATCAACCTGACCAGATTGAAGTCGATATAGTTCCGTTGTTTGAGGTGCGCGAAAGCCTCTAGCTGTTCTAAGGTAGAATATTTGCTTACTGTTTAATCTGAAAGTTGCTGCAAAGTTTAGTGATAGATCAGAAAAGCGATCTACTTGGTCAGTTGGCCGAGAAAAACGACAGTTCGATGCTTCAATAGAACATGCGCTTCCATCGGATAGTCGATTATCATAATCGTATTTTGTGCTCTCAAATCTCGCACCTGCATCTAATGCCAAATAGTTGGTAAGTTTGAGAGTTGAATGTCCAAATACTGCTTGGGTATTTGAACTGACCGTGTAGT
Source organism: Halieaceae bacterium (assembly GCA_029247075.1). Lineage (GTDB taxonomy): Bacteria > Pseudomonadota > Gammaproteobacteria > Pseudomonadales > Halieaceae > CABYJX01. The sequence goes on from JAQWLX010000025.1 coordinate 3,034, forward strand.
CATAATGTTTACCCAGGGGTTGATTCTGACTAAAAGGAAGTTCTTGAAATTCTATCAGAGAACCTTTTGTTTTTTCCCAATCAATCCCGGCAATCCATTGATATTTTTCTGTTTTGTTTTTTATCGATGATCTAAATCCTAAACTTCGTTGCTGATTTTTCTCCATTGGCTGCCAAGGAAGGTAATGTTGCAAAAATTGCATGTTTGTGGAGCGCACATAGGGCGTAAAAATAAAGTTACTTTTATCAGACAATTTTCGATCCAAGCGAGCATAGGCGCGGGCTGACCAAGAATCGCGATAAGCTTCTGGATTTGGATTGATTCGCCGGAGTTTATCTTTTTTATAGCTTTCAAACCCTCTGATATATCCAGCGGTTTCTTGATTGAGGTTGCTAAGCTCAGTTGCAAATCTTGTCGACCAGGCCTGGCCGAAATTTTCCCAGCGGAGAGTAATTTTTTGTTGATCATATCCCGAATCAGCCTGATAACCCTCATCGGTGCTGGCATTCGCGTTAAGACTGATACCGCTAGATTTAGATTTATTTCGATAATGATATTTCGCTCTTTTAAAACCATATGCGCCATACTCAAAGGAAATTTTATGATCTCGCTCGAGAGAGGGTGGTGCTGTAAGTATATTAATGACTCCATGCATTGCGTCTTAGCCAAAAGATGACGGCGCAGGACCCTTAATTACTTCAATTTTTGATGCTTGCTCAAAATTTAAATCAAATAATTGATTTACATTACAGAAACCTGTGGCTCGTAAAGGGATCTCATCCCAGGTGACTAGGTAAGCTCCACATGCTCCACTTCCTGTAAGTACTGGTGATCGAATGGAGACCAAGCTTTCTTGTCCATTACCGCGACTAATCCAAGCACCGGGAACTTTCTGCATAATTTCGGTGATGTGCGTTGAGTTTGTTATGTTGATTTGTTCCTGATTTACCAATGTCCACGTTAAAGGTAATTCCTCACCCGACGTATCTGTTCGTGTCGCGGTTATAGTGACCTGCTCTAGTTTTGGTTCGGCTGAAACTGCTGAATTCATGACAAAAAGAGACAGAAAAATAAATGGGGCGTACATAAGTTCTTTTTCCTCCTAATACTGTAACCCTAATGTGCCTTACGCAATTTGCTGGGTAGCGGTTTGTTACCTTGGCCAACTTTGGCGCGAATATAAATACGATTTTACTTCTTAGTGTATTATATACGGTTGCTGACTTTGTTAATATTCAAAATTTTGCGAGGAGGAATTCAATGTCTCAAGCTAGCACGGTCTTGGCCATAGCAAGTGATTTGCCTATAAAGACAGATCAACCGGTCCACAGTGGCAAAGTTCGTTCGGTTTACTGGTTGACTCAGGATGATAGTTCAAGGTTGATAGCATCTAGAGGGTACGATGTGGCACCAGATGCGCCATTGGCAGTGATGGTTATTTCGGATCGTATTTCAGCTTTTGATTGTATTTGGCATGGTGAGAATGGGCTTAACGGAGTGCCAGGTAAAGGCGCAGCGCTTAATGCAATCTCAAATTATTGGTTTGACAAATTTAAAGAACAAGATCTCGCTGAAAGTCATATTCTAGAGGTCCCGCACCCTTACATCTGGATTGTTCAACGAGCTGAGCCTATTCTGATTGAAGCCATCGCTCGACAGTATATTACAGGTTCAATGTGGCGCTCATATTCAAAAGGTGAGAGAGATTTTTGTGGAAATTCTCTTCCCGAAGGCTTGTCACGTGATGAGCGATTGAAAGATTTGCTTATTACTCCATCAACCAAAGGCGTGATTACGGGGATTAAGGGTGTTCCAGAGGCTGACGACGCTAATATTGAAAGGAAATCAATTGAGGATAACTTTCGTACTTTTAAATTTGATTCGCTCGAAGATTTGGATAGATATGAACTCCTGCTCAAGGAAGGCTTTTCTTTAATTAGCAATCATCTTAAAGAAATAAATCAAGTCTTTGTAGATACTAAGTTTGAATTTGGTTATGTAAAGAATAAAATGGGCGATAGAAAAATGATTTACATGGATGAGGTAGGCACTCCAGATTCTTCTAGAATATGGGATGCTTACGAATATGATAAAGGCAACATAGTAGAAAATTCAAAGGAGGGATTTCGAAAGTTTCTTCTTGACTACTTTGATGATCCGGATGTGCTTCTGAATTCTGATCGAATGTCTGAACGAGAAAGCTTAGCAAGAAATTCTGAGTTGCCTGTCGAGGCGCTTACAGATGTCTCTGAGACGTATACGAGTATAGCTAATCGGATAACAGGAGGGGGATTAGGTTTGCCAGACAGTCCTCGCACAGAGATAATAGATGTGCTTTCAAACTCCAGTTTTAATCTTATTGAGTGATTTAATGAATAGAAACTTATTTCCTTTTTATAAAATTCGCTGGTCAGCTTTCGCTTTTCGGGTTTTGTGGTTCTCCATTTTAGAGAATGTTCTAGAGACCTAGATGCGTTTAATAAATCTTTCAGACAAAGTCTCGGTTTCTGGACAGATAAATTTGGATGATGTGTCAGAGATCGTGGAACTGGGCTTTGATGTTTTGATAAACAATCGTCCGGATTTTGAGGTTGTTGGTCAGCCCATTAACTCAGAGAACGCAGAAGAAGCTGTTAGATGTGGTTTGCGATATTATTATTATCCTGTGATTTCTTTGAATTTTCCGGGTGATGTGCTTCAACACACAAATGTTTTATTCAATGATTCCACTGTAAAGACGTTGGCGTTTTGTCGTTCTGGGACCAGATCCGCGAATCTATGGTTGGCAAGTCAGGATCATGAAGCATCTCTGGTTGCAGCTCAAGAGGTGAGTCGCCTAGGTATTGATCCGTCTATGTTCTTAAATATGCTTAGACACAGTGCACGAGGTTGATTATTACCAACTTTGCAGTCCAGTCTGTTATTTTTGTTATACAAGTGCTGAAGCGATTAGTTTCAAAGACACTGAATTTTTCAAGATTCTTTCCTTGTTATTAAGTCTTCAGTTTTGATATTTGTGCGGCAAAAAATTCCTACGATTATATTAATATTTACTGTGATCTTGATTACATCCTGCGATGTAGGAGAAGGTAACGTCGACAGCGGAAACCGACTTGGCATTTTGCACTATGGAAATGGATCCGAGCCGCAGGGACTAGATCCACATGTTGTTACAGGAGTTCCAGAGAATCATATTGTACGCGCACTATTTGAAGGTCTGGCTGTCAAAAATCCGTATACTCTCGAGCCAGAACCGGGAGTCGCTGAGCGATGGATTTTTAGTGATGATAAAAGAGTCATAACGTTTTTTTTAAATCCCGATGCACGTTGGTCAAATGGAGATCCGGTGCAAGCCAATGATTACGTCTGGTCTTGGCAAAGAGCATTAGATCCCGCGATGGGTAACCAGTACAGTTATATGCTTTTCCCGGTTAAAAATGCTGAAGCCTTCGCAAAAGGAAAGATTAGCGATTTTGAGAAGGTGGGAGTTAAAGCGCTCGATCAAAGGACTCTCGAGGTTACATTAAATGACCCTACACTATATTTTATCCAACTTTTGGATCATTACAGTACGTTTGCGGTTCACCCGCCCACTATTATGAAGTTTGGTAAGTCGACTGATCGCTATACGAAATGGACTCGAGCAGAAAATATTGTTGGAAATGGACCTTTTGTAATGACTGAGTGGAAATTAAACCGTCGGATTGTGTTAAAGAAAAGTCCCACATATTGGGATAGAGATAAAGTTGGTTTAAATGGAGTGGTGTTTTATCCGACGGAAAATTCGGTCACTGAAGAGCGAATGTTTCGTGTCGGACAGCTTCATTATACAGCTGGGGTGCCTTTAGATAAGATCCCTACTTATCGTGATATGGAAAATACGCCTTATGTTCAAGCACCTTATCTCGGTACTTACTATTATTTACTTAACACAAATAAAGAGCCGCTGAATGATGTGCGAGTCAGGCAAGCTCTTTCTTTATCTATCGATAGAGATATGCTCACCTCTACGGTTCTTCAGGGCACCGCTTTCCCTGCTTATAGCATTACACCGCCCGATACACTTGGATACTATCCTCCTCGGTTATTCGGATATGACCCTGAGAAGGCGCAAGAATTGATTGCAGAAGCGGGCTATCCAAATGGTAAAAACTGGCCAGGCATCGAAATAATATATAACACTAGTGAGGCTCATCGAAAAATTGCTGTTGCGATCCAGCAGATGTGGTCGTCGGTACTTAATGTTCAGGTCACTCTTTCCAATCAAGAATGGAAAGTCTATCTAGATTCAGTTGATCAGATGGAGTTTGATATTGCCAGACGGGGATGGATTGGGGATTATGTTGATCCTAATAATTTCTTAGACCTCTTTATCAGTGAGGGAGGTAATAACAGTACGGGATATGCAAATGCAGTTTACGATGATTTAATTCTTAAGAAATCGACAAAGACTGCTGATAGAGAATCAAGATACCAAATCTTTTATCGTGCTGAAACAATGCTTATGCAGGCAATGCCCATTATTCCTATATATACGTACACAAGTAAGCATTTAATACATCGCAGCGTTAAGGGCTTGCCCTCTAACTTGATGGACTCGTTAAACCTAAAGTATGTCTGGTTAGAAGACTTAAAAAAAGAAGACAGGTAGGGATAAGTGATTCGTTTTATTGTAGTAAGAATTTTCCAAGCTCTGCCAGTAATTCTAGCAGTCATTACAGCGACGTTTTTTCTGATTCGAATGGCGCCGGGAGGACCCTTCGATAGTGAGAAAGCGGTCATGCCGGAAGTCAAGGCTGCCCTGGAGGCACAATACAATCTAGATCGACCTATTCTGGATCAATACTTCTCCTATCTTGCAGACTTGGGAGAGGGGGATTTCGGTCCTTCCTTTAAATATCCTGGCAGGAGCGTGAACGAATTGATAGCTGCGGGGATGCCTGTCACTGCTGAGCTTGGCTTTTATGCACTTATTTTCGCAGTAATAGTGGGAGGATTGAGTGGAGTTATAGCGTCGTTACATCCCAATACTTGGGCCGATCATTTGCCTATGACTTTTGCAATGATTGGAATTTGTGTTCCATCTTTTCTCCTGGGCCCCTCTCTCATGTTATTGTTTGGCGTGCATCTGGATTGGTTTCCTGTATCTGGTTGGGGTGATATATCTGGAGATAAAGTCCTTCCCTCCATTACTCTTGGCGCCGCTTATGCGGCTTACGTTTCTCGTCTTTCTCGAGCGGGTATGCTTGAAGTTCTTTCTCAAGATTATATTCGCACTGCTCGAGCTAAAGGACTTTCTGAGTGGCGAGTAATTACTCAACATGCTTTGCGTGGTGGTTTGATGCCGTTAGTAGCATTTCTCGGACCGGCGTTTGCCGGGCTGCTTTCGGGTTCATTTGTAGTTGAAACTATTTTTCAGGTTCCTGGGTTGGGTCGTTTCTATGTCCAGGCAGCCTTTAATCGCGACTACACTATGATTTTAGGCACGACAATTTTTTTGTCCACGTTGATAGTGATTTTTAATCTCATGTCAGATGTTTTGGCCGCTTGGATGAATCCAAGACTTCGCTCTGAGCTTTTTAACTATGACTGAACAGGAAGATTTAGAAATTAATGATATTGCTTCAGGTTCGTCTTTATCGAAGGACGCCTGGATTCGACTTAGAAAGAATCGGCCCGCCTTAGGAGGGTTAATAATCTTAACGGCATTCTTCGCAATTGCATTGTTCACACCGTGGATAGCGCCATATGGCTACGAAGTTCAGGATCTTAATCTTGGTGCAACGGGACCTTCTCAAGACCACTGGTTAGGTACAGATATATTTGGAAGAGATTTACTGACTCAAATAATGTACGGAGGAAGAATTTCTCTTTCGGTAGGCTTTTTGGCGACAATAGTAGCCTTATTTATTGGAGTAACCTGGGGTTCGATCGCTGGATTTGTGGGTGGAAGAATTGATTCAGTGATGATGAGATTGGTTGATATTTTATATGCCTTGCCTTTTATGATATTTATCATTTTATTGATGGTGGTTTTTGGACGAAACATGCTTTTGCTGTTTTTAGCCATTGGTGCTGTGGAGTGGCTCACCATGGCTAGAATAATGAGAGGACAAGTTCAAAACCTTCGACAACAAGAGTTTGTTGAAGCAGCAGTCGCAATTGGTCTATCTAGATCAGTGATTCTTGTCCGGCATATTATTCCAAATGCAATCGGTCCAATCATCGTTTACACAACACTTACAATTCCAAGTGTCATGCTGCTGGAGGCGTTTTTAAGCTTTTTAGGACTTGGAATTCAGCCACCAGAAACTTCTTGGGGATTATTAATTGCATATGGAGCTGAGACGATGGAGGAGTATCCATGGTTGTTATTATTTCCTGGCTTTTTTCTTGCAGTCACACTTTTCTCATTGAACTTTTTGGGGGACGGATTGCGGGATGCTCTGGATGTGAGGGGTGCAAAAGATTAATTCTAATCACTTATTGAAGGTTGATGGGTTATCAGTCAGTTTTGTTACTAGAAATGGTATTGTCAAAGCCGTAGAAGACATTAGTTTTACGGTAGACATAGGCAAGACTACTGCGATCATAGGTGAATCTGGATCTGGTAAATCGGTATCCTGCTATAGCCTGCTTGGATTAATACCAACACCACCGGGCAAAATTGATTCGGGTTCGGCAATTTTCGACGGAGAAGATTTGCTTAGACTAAGTAATGAGTGTTTGAGGAATGTTAGAGGTCGTCGGATATCCATGATTTTTCAAGACCCGATGACTTGTTTAAACCCATTTATGACTATAGGAAAACAACTGGCCGAGCCACTCATTTGTCACCAGAGATTAAGGCGCGGGCAAGCTAGGGATCTCTCTATAGAGCTGCTTAGAGAGGTTGGAATTAGAGAACCTGAAATAACTATAGATTGTTTTCCGCATGAGTTTTCCGGTGGTATGCGCCAAAGAGTCATGATCGCTATGGCGTTAATAAACGAACCGGAACTATTGATTGCTGATGAACCTACCACTGCACTAGATGTTACTATTCAAGCTCAAATGCTTTCCCTCATAACAGAGCTTCAGAACAAGAGAGATCTTGGAGTGATTTTTATCAGTCATGATCTTTCAGTGGTGTCTGATTTTGCTGACGATGTTATCGTGATGCAAAAAGGGAGGATAGTAGAATCAGGCGATAGAAGCTCTATTCTAGGTTCTCCAAGACACCCATATACGAAGAAATTATTGTCGGCAATCCCAAGGGGTGGAAAGGCTGTTTCTAGCGTGAGAGGTGATCTTCCGCTAGTTCAGGTGAGTAATCTAAATACTTGGTTTTCATCTGCTAGATATCGCACTCCCATTAGAGCTGTCAGCAATGTTAGTTTTTCAATCTTGTCAGGAGAAGTAGTAGGTCTTGTGGGAGAGTCTGGAAGTGGAAAATCCACTCTAGGCAGGTCAATTGTACAATTAATAAAGCCTACATCTGGATCAGTGAAATTTGCAGACCTAGAGTTAACAAAGCTCAGTAATTCCTTGATGAAGCATCAACGAAGACTTATACAAATAATTTTTCAGGATCCATTCGCTTCTCTAAATCCTAGAATGACAGTTTTCGATACATTGGCAGAGCCAATGCAGCTGCACAAGATTGTAGAAAAAAGAGATGTTACTAGTGAGGTATTTAAGATAATGAATGACGTAGGATTAGCCAGTTCCTCCGTGCGCAAATATCCACATGAATTTTCTGGAGGGCAGAGGCAAAGAATTGCGATTGGTCGCGCTTTGGCTGTTCGCCCTAAGTTTATTGTTGCCGATGAACCGGTGTCGGCTTTAGATGTTACCATTCAATCTCAGGTGCTTACTTTGATTCAAGAGTTAATCGATGAATATGGTTTAACTATGCTATTTATTTCCCATGATCTTTCTGTAATACGTAAGATTTCAGATCGAATTCTAATAATGCATAAAGGATCAATAGTTGAGGAAGGGTCTGGCAGTAAAATTTTCGAGCATCCAGAGAATGACTATACCCGTGCACTAATTGATGCAATTCCTGGTAGAAAGTTGCAGGTAAGTTAAATTAATGATCTTGCTACCTTGTTACTAGTTTTCTTTATTTTGCTTATAGTGTCACCTGTCTTGGGATGTTTATAAATAACTATGAATTATGATGCTTACATAGGCCGGCAACAAATTTACGATAGAAATCTTGACGTTTTTGCATACGAGTTGCTTTATCGATCCCGGGATGGGATATCGGCAGATGTTCAAGATGGAAATAGAGCCACTTCGCAAGTCATTTTGTCTGCTTTGTCCGATTTCGGTTTAGATGGGTTGGTTGGAAGAAAACCTGCTTTCATAAACTTCACTCGTTGGTTTCTTGTGAACCATACCAAGATAGAATTGCCAGCGGATCGCGTGGTAATAGAATTGCTCGAAGACATTACTCTGGATGATGAGATTTTACTTGGAGCTCAATTGTTATCAGCGCGTGGGTTCAAACTGGCATTAGATGATTTTATTTTTGATGAGCGTGCGGACGAAAAAATGAATGATATCCTTCGCTTGGTAAATTATGTGAAGGTAGAGATCGAGCCTGATGATGATGCGAAGCGATTGAAACAAAAAATTGAGCCACTGCGGAAATTCAACGTCAAGATTTTGGCAGAAAAAGTAGAGACTCGAGAACAATATCAAGCTTGCTACAATCTCGGTGCAGATCTTTTTCAGGGATACTATTTTAGTAAACCTGAAGTGCTTAGGCAGCATACGATTCCTTCGAATCAAGCCGCACTGATGAGACTTTTGAATGAACTTGCTAGACCAGATTCTGAAATAGAAGATTTAGTTCGAATCGTACAGCAAGACGTATCTTTAACACTTAGGCTAATGCGTTATCTGAACTCTGCTTTTCTCGGATTGCCACGGAAAACAGAAAGTTTGAGGGAGGCAATTGTTTACCTAGGTTTTAATCATGTTCGCTCCATGGCTTTACTATTGTCCTCGACAAAAGTGTCCAATAAGCAGGAAAGCTTGTTAAGGCTGAGTCTTTCACGTTCTAAGATGTGCGAGAATTTAGTAGATGAACGTGAACGAGGACTGAGAGATCGTTGTTTTATGGTTGGTATGCTTTCTACACTTGACCTCATAATGCCTGATCCATTACCAAAAATTATCAAATCTCTACCTATAAGTGATTCGCTTACATCCGCGGTGCTTAGGCATGAAGGTCAAGAAGGGGCCAATCTGGCAGCGGTTTTGGCTTATGAGAATAGTGATTGGGATGCTTTGCGTTCCATGAATCATTCTCCAGAGACTATTACAAAGATCTATCTCCAGTCACTTAAGTGGGCGGAAGAGGCAACGATGATATTTAAAGAAGATGACAAGAAAAAAGTTGATACTATTGAGTTAAAGAAGTGATATTGAAATGAAAATGCGAGAATTAAGGTCGGGATTTCCCGTCTCCAGTCTAGGTGTTGGATGCATGCCAATGGTTGAATCTGGACAGCTCATGTATGGCGGTGCAGCTGATATGAGAGAGGCAGAAAGAACGATTCATAAAGCAATTGAACTGGGGGTTACATTTTTTGATACGGCCGAAGTGTATGGTCCATATCAGAATGAGTCTTTTCTAGGTAAGGTTCTAAATGGCAAGCGTAAAACGATTGTATTGGCGACTAAATTTGGATTTTCTATTAAGGATTCTGGAATTTCAGGCGTAGATGGAAGTCCACAGAATGCGCGCAGTGCAATTGAGGGAAGTTTAAAGAGGTTAAATACTGAGTGTATTGACCTGTTTTATTTGCACAGAGTTGATCCAAAGATCCCCATAGAGGAAACCGTGGGAGGAATGGCGGATCTTGTTCGGGAAGGTAAGGTTCGCTACATAGGTTTGTCAGAAGCGGGTGGCGATACAATACGCAGAGCCAACGACGAGCATTCCATCGCAGCATTGCAGTCAGAATATTCTTTATGGGAGCGAGAAATCGAAACAGAAATTTTACCAATCTGTAGAGAACTTGGAATTGGTTTAGTTCCTTATTCTCCACTTGGAAGAGGCTTCCTTACCGGGACAGTGAAGACTCTTGCTCAGCTTCCAGACGATGATTTTAGGCATCGAGATCCTAGATATAACGGTGAAAATTTGGATAGAAACTGGGCGATCGTTTCGGCGATCGATCAAGTTGCTAATGAATTATCAATTAGCTGCGCGCAAGTGGCCCTGGCTTGGTTGCTTTCAAAAGGAGGAGATGTTGTACCAATTCCAGGATTTAAACGACGAGCTACCTTAGAAGACAGTATAAAATCAGTAAGCGTTACACTGTCAACCAAACAGCTTGATTACCTTGAGACAGCCGCGCCAGTTGGCGGCACATCAGGTCCGAGGTATGGGGAGGCTGGTATGGAAATGGTTAGAATCTAGTTAGAGGGATGGCTTTAGAACGGTCGGTTTCTGCGAAGCTTAAATAAATTAGGAGGCACATTAATGATGAGATGGAAGCTTAGTGTCTTTGCAATTTTTTCATTATCAATCCTTTCTGAAATTAATTTCGCAGATGATCTAAATCAAGTGGTGACAAAAGAATATGAGGCTCATCTCGATGAGCTTTTTGATCACTTTCATCGCAATCCAGAATTGTCTTTGGTGGAGTATAAAACAGCCGACAAACTTTCAAGAGAGCTTGTCGATGCAGGGTTTAGAGTGACTCAGAACCTTGGCGGAACAGGTCTAATAGCCTTACTAGAGAATGGAGCTGGTCCTCTCATAATGGTTCGCGCTGATATGGATGGGCTGCCCATAGAGGAGAAATCTGGGCTTGCTAATGCATCGAGAGCCAAACAAGTAGACTGGAATGGAAATGAGGTTTTTGTAATGCATGCGTGCGGCCATGATGTGCATATCACAAGCTTGGTAGGTACTGCTCGAATTATGGCAGAGAAGGCAGATCAGTGGTCTGGTACATTGATGTTGTTAGGACAACCAGCAGAAGAGCGTGTGATGGGCGCGCGGAATATGATGCGGGAAAATCTTTGGGGTAGATTTGGTAAGCCAGATGGAGCATTGGCATTACATGTTTCTTCGGAGATTCCAACAGGAATGCTGGGCGTCTTTGACTCTCCTTATTCTGGAGCCGACACGGTAGATATTGTTGTTCATGGTGTTGGTGCTCACGGAGCAAGTCCTCATAGAAGCGTTGATCCAGTTGTTCTAGCGAGTCAAATCGTAGTTGCGTTACAAACTGTTGTCAGTAGAAGCTTGCCTCCAAGAGAACCAGGTGTCATAACTGTAGGGTCTTTTCATTCGGGCACAAAGCACAATATTATTTCAGATCGTGCAACACTTCAGCTCACTGTGCGAAGCGAAACAGCAGAATCTAGAGATATTTTGTTGAATGGAATTCGTCGGGTTGCAGAAAATTTAGGTCGCGCCGCAGGGTTGTCTGGCAATATGCTGCCGTCAGTCATTATTTCTGAAGAATCGGTTCCACCTACCTGGAACGATAGCGAATTCACTAAGAAATTAGTTGACGTCTGGGGTGCGAGATTTGGTAAAGAAGTTTTTGTGCAGGGCAAGCGGCTAGGAATGGGAGCAGAAGATTTCCCGCTCTTCACTGCTGACCCCTATATTCCAAGTACTTACTTTGCTGTGGGTGGTACGCCTAAGTCGGCATTTGAGATAGAAGCGCAAGGTGGTGCCCCAGTACCATCGCATCATTCACCTCTTTTTAAAATTGATCCTCGAGCCTCTATTATTCTTGGCACTGAAGCAACTGTTGCTGCATTACTCGCTCTTATGAAATCCCAGTCTCCATAATATTAGGAGATAATTTTGAATAATTAAATTCAGCGAACATATCTCGCTTGAAGGCGCTACAATACTATTTGGCAGGTGGTACTGGTTTGTCAATTAAGTTAGATTTCTAAAAGGTTGTTTTGTAGGTTTGATGCTTATGGAGAAAGAATGGAACAACAGTTTCGATGTTGTAATTGTGGGGTCCGGAAATGGAGGGCTTACTGCGGCACTTTGTGCTTATGAAATGGGTCTTAAAAATGTACTAGTGGTAGAGAAATCTGATCTTTATGGAGGTACCAGCTCAATCAGCGGTGGGGGTGTTTGGATACCCTGTAATCGATATGCTAAAGAGGTGGGAATAAATGATTCAATCGCTTCTGCTAGGACATACCTTCATCAATTAATTAGTCCAGAAGAAGTGCCTTATGAAAAGATAGATTGTTATTTAGAAAATGGTCCAAAGATGATTGATTTTCTGCATCAGCATACCAGAGTGAGATATCTTTCTCTGGAATCCTATCCAGATTATTACACTAATCTTGAAGGCTCAATGACAGGGCATAGATCCATGGAACCCATGCCATTTTCTGCAGATGAATTAGGAGATGAATGGAGGCGATTAAGACGGACTCATCCTATGATGCATTTAGCGGGTGTTATTGGAATTACGCAGGTAGAGGCCGCATTATTAGTAGGTCAGCAACCTGGCTGGTGGAAGGATGTATTTAAATTATTTCTCGCATACATTTGCGATATTCCATGGCGGCTGCGCGACAAATTTCATCGTCGACTGGCAACCGGTTGTGCTGGTGTAGCTCGGTTAAGAGCTTCGCTGTTAGATCGAGATATCCCTCTTTGGTTGAATTGTCCAATGAAATCAGTGGTCACCCAAGATGGTGAAGTCATCGGTATTGAGGTTGAGCAGGATGGGGAGTTAAAAAAAATTGAGGCTCGCAAAGGTGTTATTTTGGCTGCCGGTGGGTTTGAGCACAATCAGGAGATGCGAGATAAGTATCTCCCAAAGCCAAGTGATCACAGATGGAGCGCGGGTGCTCTCGAAAACACTGGCGATGCAATAGTCCAAGGACTTCGTCTTGGCGCGAAAATGCATCGGCTGGGAGAGGCGTGGTGGTGTAACACTATCTCGGTTCCTGGAGAAACTATTCCGAGATTAAGTATCATGGAGAAATCGTATCCAGGTTCTATTATGGTGAATCCTTCA
>JAQWLX010000031.1 GCA_029247075.1 Halieaceae bacterium
CATTTAATCTAACAGACGAACAATTTTATGCTTATCAAGGTAAAACTAGCCGAGCTAGGGAATATCGCGAAGTTGGAAAAACTTACACCTTGACTGCAAGCTATCGGTTCTAGCGCGCAATCTACAATAGCCACCTAATAGGTTAACTCAAGTTTGGTAAGTATTAGGTGGCATGCTCTGTCCGGAACTCGCATTGCTAAATAAATTGTTTGGGTGATTGGGAAGTCGCCCAAAAGATGTCTCTGTAGTCTTGTCGTTAATCCCTCAGGATTTGCGGTGAAATAGTTACTTCATAAAAGGGGGCGTAAAAAACTGTTGATATTAAACCCTTGAGAATCATTCTATTCCCTGGGCGCAAAAGGAATTTGAGAGCAATGCTTACCGTGTCGTAGATTCATCCGCTCATAACTCGCGTTCAATTTGATCGTAAACGGTTGTGTGATTATGATTTGATGGGTCTCGAAGACGGCCTTCTAACTAAATAGTTTAGATAAGTTTTTAGAGATAGTATTATTAATGAAGTTAATTAAAATTTTCTTGGTAACTTGGTCGATAGTCTTTGCAGTTAGTGTTTTGCCAGCAGAGATCTTTATCGAATCGCAGGTGTTGGATTGGAAAGATATTCAAATCAAGGCGAACGAACGCTCAAAAACCAGCGAATTTCTAAACGGTCCTACCGACGGCTTCCAAGCTTTAAAGCTGTCTTTAGTAGATATCCCTATTGGAGAGGAGTTATTCCTTGGTGGTAATGAAGCGAACATGGAGCTACTAGTGATTGTAAAATCTGGCGATACAACACAAATGATAGCTGACCAGTCAAAAAAAATGGGGCCCGGTAGTGTTTCTCTTATTATGCCCCAAGATAAAATTCGCGTTTTTAATATTGGAAAAACTCTTACCACTATCTATGTTCTCTACTGGAAGGTGCGAAAAAAAAGCAGTATAGAAGCTATCAAGTCAAGAACCAACGTAAGTTCACATCTCATTAATTGGGACGAGATTGAGTTCATTGAAACAGAAAAAGGAGGGCGTCGAAATTTAATTCGTGAGCCTACTTCTATGTTGAAAGAATTTGAAATGCATGTCACCACTCTTAATCAAGGCAAAAGAAGCCATTTACCTCACACACATGTTGAAGAAGAGATTATTTTGGTTAGATTTGGCGAAGTCGAAGAACACATCGACGGACAGCTACATGATGCTGGAGCAGGATCGGTTATTTTTCTCCGATCTATGATTCCCCATGGGATTAGAAATATAGGGGCTGGAAAAGCTGAATATTATGCATTCAAATGGACACTAAATTAGAACTGACAGTGCCTAGCTTTCGTAAGATAGGTTTGATCGCGGGAGTGCTTTTTTTCTTAATCTCGATACAAATGTCCCCTCCGGACGATCTAGGGTGGCAAGGCTGGGTGGTATTTTCAATCTCTCTTTGGATGGCTGTTTGGTGGATTACCGAGGCTGTTCCTCTTGCAGTTACGGCGTTGTTACCTCTAATACTATTTCCGTTATTTGGTTTGGGGGATATCAAGTCTATTGGTGGTAGCTATGCGAGCAATGCTGTTTTTTTAGCTCTCGGTGGATTTGTTATTGGTCTAGCAATACAAAGATGGAATCTCCATATTCGAATTGCTATGAGAACCGTGCAACTCGTTGGTACCGAACCGCGTCGAGTTGTTGGTGGATTTATGATAGCAAGTGCATTTTTGTCGATGTGGATAACAAATACTGCCACTACCGTAATGATGCTTCCTATTGCATATTCTGTAGCGTTGTTAATAGACAAGGAGGGTGATGGGGAGGAAACCACCAAGCAAAACTTTGGCGTAGCATTAATGTTGGGACTTGCCTATAGCGCGAGTATTGGAGGAATGATGACATTGGTTGGCACGTCAACGAATGTAATGTTCAAAGGATATTTTGAAGAAAATTTTGGATTCGAAATTAATTTCATTGATTGGATGTTAGTAGGTATGCCTATTGGAGTTTTACTACTAATTATCGTCTGGTGGATCCTGTCATACATAATATTTCCTTGCAAAATGATTGAGCATGAAGGTATTAGAAGGGTCGTCAATGAACGGCTTGAAGACCTTGGAAGATTGTCTGTCCCAGAAAAGCGCACATTGTTTGTATTTGTGGTCACCGCTTCTCTCTGGATAGGCAAAGGGCTTTTCGAGCCTTATTTTGGCGGATTACAACTTAATGATGCATCTATAGCGATATTTGGAGCAACTCTTCTTTTTGTTATTCCAGCTGACTGGAGCAAGGGGATTTATCTACTAAATTGGGATGACACAAAGGACGTGCCATGGGGAATACTGCTTCTGCTTGGAGGTGGTCTAGCACTAGCGGCGGCGATGAATGACTTTGGCGTGGCAAATTGGATTGGTTCTAAGATCTCTCAGTTTGAAAATGTTCCTACCTTGCTGTTGATATTGATAACCGTTGCAATGGTAATTATGCTTTCCGAGTTAATGAGTAATGTCGCTACCTTAACGGCTTTTCTGCCTGTAATCGTGGTGATGGCGATTGGTTTTGGGGAGCACCCTTTTCTATTTGCACTTCCTGCAGCCTTTGCTGCTAGTTGTGCTTTCATGCTGCCCATTGCGACTCCTCCCAACGCCATTGTCTTTGGTAGCGGATTGCTATCAATTCCCCAAATGGCTAGGACTGGAGCAATATTGAATATTATTGCAATTTTTGTTTTGACTACAATGTGTTTTGTAATGGGAGTAGCCGTTTTTGAAATTGAGTTGGGTGTTTTACCAGAATTTTTCGAAATGAAGAGTCGATAGTCAAATTTATTAGTTACGATCTGCCGGAATAGATCATGAGCTTGGAGATATTTACAATGCGATCATACTTTCCAGTGAAAATATTAGTTTTTTCTGCATGCATATTTTTGATGCGTCCCATCTGTGTCGTGGCAGATGCCCCTTACCTGGGAATGGGCGCAAAATCAGGGGAAGTGACTTCCAATAGCGCGATAGTTCATGTTCGACTAACTGAATCCGTGGGGCAAAAATTTAATCACAGTATCCCTGGGAAGCTGGGTAAAGCGAGGATTCACTATAGCTTGTCAGAAAATATGGAGAAGAACGCTCTCACCGAGTGGATGTCATCGTCTTCTGACACCGATTATTACTTACAATTCGAAATACCGGACCTCAAAGCTGATACCCGCTACTATTATCGTGCTGAAATGATAGAGACTACCTCTGATAAAGAACGATTTTCCGATATTTTCTCATTCAAGACCGCTCCGATGCCTACCGACAGGAAAGATATCCATTTTCAGGTCACAACCTGTCAATCGACGCAAGGGCTGCCTACCTACTCCACTATGCTAAGCCAAAACCCTGACTTTCTAGTCTCCGCTGGTGACACGGTCTATTACGATAAGTTTGATGTTCGTTCCGAGGAAGAGGCGTATTGGATTTATCAAAAGGACTATGGCACACCCTACACCATCAATTATTTTGCTCGAACTTCAGCGTACTTCATGAAAGATGATCATGATTATCGGTACAACGACGCTGATCCTTACTCAGATAGGGCGATCAACACGAGTAGCTATATTGAAGGTCCAAATGGGGTGAATCAAGACCTTAAAAGAGCAGACAAAACATGGCTCACTCACAATGAAGGGATCGAGATTTTTAAACGTGTTTTTCCAAGTAGCGAAAAACCCTATCGTACATTTCGTTGGGGAAAAGGAATACAGATCTGGTTATTAGAAGGTCGTGATTTTAGTTCAGAAAATAAAATTGCCGACAGTCCCGATAAAACTATCTGGGGTCAAGAACAAAAAAAATGGTTGCAAGAAACATTGTTGAATAGCGATGCTGATTTCCGTGTCATTATAAGTCCAACACCTTTAATTGGCCCTGACAAACCTCATAAGAGAGATAATCACGCCAATCAGAATGGATTTATGGTCGAAGGAAGAAACTTTATGGATTGGATGATTAAAGAGGGAATTACTGATAACACATTTTTCATTTGTGGAGATCGACATTGGCAGTACCATTCCATTTACAGGGAACTAGTACATGAATTCTGCAGTGGCCCGACAAGCCAATTCAAAGTGCAACGCGTTCCAAAGCCTGAAGATGGCGTTATTGAACAACCTTACAATGGACCTACTGGGGGATTTTTGTCCGTTAAATATACAAATCCCAAACTCATTTCATTCGAACACTATAATGAACGTGGCAAATTACAGAATATAAAAACCTTTTCTCATTAATATTAAAAATTTAGCGCTCATTATTAACATTTTCCAGCTGATTAATCTCGAGAGAGAAGCATAAGGATCGCTCTAAATATTGCAGCTTTAAGTATTCATAGCTGAGACATTCCCCTGGAATCAGCGATTTCTTGGGCTCGCATACTTAGTTCAGCAGCCTTTAGAGCGTGGTCTTGAGTCATGGCAAACTCAGTTCCATTTATACAATCAAGAATAAATTTAGCAAAGAACGGAAACTTGCTGCGGCCCAAGCAATCAATCTCCTGCTCACTTTCGCCATTCACTAAAAAGATTTTTGAGGAGGGAGCCTGGCGGGCAACATCTAAATATTTTCTTAGTTCAATGGTTCCTTCAGTCCCAAGGATAAAGGTGCGTCCATCGCCCCAAGTCCTGAGGCCGTCAGGAGAAAACCAATCTACCCGAGTATAAAAAGAGGTTCCGTTACAACCTGTCATAGATATTTCTCCAAAATCTTCTAAGCCAGTACTATCACTGTGATAGAAATTTTCTACTCTAGCAAAATTTATAATAGCGTCACTGCATCCTGCGTAGTGAAGGAATTGCTCCACTTGATGAGATCCGAGATCGGTTAAAATACCTCCATAACACGACTTGTTTAGAAACCACTTGGGGCGAGCTGATAGATTTAACCGATGGGGTGCAATTGTTAAGACTTGCAGTACCTTGCCGATTATGCCTTCATCAATCAGGTCTCCTGTAATCCACGCAGCATCGTTATGAATTCTTTCGGCGTAATAAACCATATATTTTTTCCCTGTTTGGTCTATCACATGCTTCACATCGTTAAGTTGTTTCAGATTTGTAAATGGTGATTTATCAGTAAAATAATGTTTGCCAGAATCCATTACCTGACAACCCACTTGTGCTCGTCTGTTCGGTACAGCCGCACTTGCCACCAGTTGCACCATGGGATCATCTAAAATTTGATTAAAACTGTCGGCGATTCGTACGGTGGGGAAAGCTTCGCAAAATTTTTTGCATCGCGCCATGTTAGGATCATAAGCCCATTTAATAGTGGCTCCGGCATCGCACAAACCGTTGCATTGGCCATAGATATGACCGTGATCAAGAAAAGCAGCAGCAAACTGGAATTGATCAGGTTCTACAACTTTTTCCGTTTTCGTGCTTGGTGCGTAGTTTTCGCCATCTTTTAAGACTTCGATCATAAGTTACCAAACACCAAGTTTAAATAAAGTTGAATAGGTCAGAGCCACCGTTACTGTTAAGATACACAGCGTCATTAGTAAATTGTAAATGACGGCTTTGGATCCTTTGGGGAGATTTTCTTTTAAGTACTCCTTATGATTATTAAGTATAAACCAACCTATATAAGCGATGGGTAATAGCGCGCCGCAAACTGCAGATACCGGAAGAGTTATGTAGGGACCCATGCTAGACCATAAGAAAACACCTAAAACTGCAGGAGTGGGCAACAGTAAAGCCAGCTTATAATTTTTAGAATTATGCGCCCAATTAAAAATAGCTGCTCCTGCAGCGCCGCAACAAAGCATGTGCATAACCAATGAACCAACTACCATGCCGAGAATACCGAAGCTAAATATAAGCTTGGCGGTTATTACATCTATCCCTGATTCTACAAATACGCCACTGGCATACTCTGGTCTAAGTTTATCAGCAAGATCTTGGTCAGTACCGTATAAAGTACCAGCAGCGGCAATAGAGATCAGACTGGTGACTATGATGTATGGGAAAACTAAGCCCAGTATAATATCGAATTTAGCCAGTTCTCGATGTTTAGAATCCCAGTTTCTAGCTAGCAGTGTATATCCATAGACAAATGTCATGTTGATACCTACTGCCGATCCAAAAGCAGCCATGATCGTGGTGACTCCAGTCTCATCAGTAGGTATTGATCTAGGTACATATCCCGCTAATACTTTGGACCATGATATCTGTCCATTTATGGTCGCAGAGAGTACTATCCAGCCAAAACAGAGAATAATTAGGCCACACAGTAATTTAATACTGGTTTCAAAAAATCTAACTCCCCAGCTATCGGAACCATAATTCCAGGCCGTATAGGCGCAAATTATCCAGATAAATAAACCCAAAGAAAGAAGATAAAGATCGCGTATTATTCCTTCGCTCCTGCTAAGATTAAAGCTCGTACCCACAGCGATAATTTCCTCCAACATACCCGCCCCGAGTGAGTAGTGAGAAAACCCCCATACGATACTAGAAATCAATGCAGCCCAAGCCCACGCCCACGCTAGGCTCGGATTAACATAATTACGCATTGCTTCATAAGGCTTTTGACCAGTGCTGAGAGTCTGATGTGATAAAGCAAACAACATGATGCATCCAATAAGCATTGCTAAAGGTTGCAGCCATAGGAGTTCGTAGCCGTAAACAGCTCCAATCGTAAGGGAGGTAATTGCACTTCCGCCTCCGAGAGTCATCGCCCCCTGTAACCAACCGGGTCCACTTAACTTAATATAGATTGGAATGCGTTGCCAAATAGGTTTACTTAAAGCTATTTCTAGTTGGGTAAATTCGCTCATCGAAATGACTTAGTCATATCTATCTTGTTTGCTATTCTGGTAGGTTTACGTAATTTGCTTTGGCTCCGTCGTAATTCTAGAGCCTTATCGAACCTGTCACTGTCTAAAGGCATTTCTATCCGTTCTCCGCTCCAAGCAGATAGTAGAATTGCATTTGAGAGACCTAATGAATTTAAGCCGTCTTGAGCTGGAGCAATCAACTCATCATTAAGATTGATGGCATTGACAAAGTTTTGAAATATCACTGCATGTTGATTGACAGAAGGAAATGGGGAAAGATTACTTCGGTGCACGTCAGGCTGACTAAACATATCTTGAGTAGTCTGACTAAATTGGGAGGTTGGAGGATTGTTTTTATAATGGAATAAACTTTCGCCATCGTAGCAAAGCATCCCATGATCACCAATCACTTCAAAACGGTTTATTCCTGGGGATTCTCCCGTTGATCCGATAAAAGTCCCCACGGTGCCGCTATCATACTCAAAAAAAGCCATAGCTTCATCTTCGACTTCTATTTCATGATACTTGCCAAAGCCGCAGAAACCTTGGATTAGCTTCGGCATGCCACAAATCCATTGCAATATATCGAGGTTGTGGATGCATTGATTTACCAATAAGCCACCACCTTCACCTGCCCACGTTGCTCGCCAGTTGCTAGCATGAAAATATATATCAGGTCTAAACCAATTAGTCATAGTCCAACTAATTCTTTGTAAGGAGCCAAGCAAGTTCTGACTTACTATTTTCTTCATCGTGACAAATGCGGGATCAGTTCGTTGATTCAGCATTAAACTAAACACTTGGTCAGGCTTTGCCAAAGCAAGCATCTGTTCACCCTCCGATACAGATAGGCTTAATGGCTTTTCCAATAAAACATGCAATCCTTTATTTAGGGCATAGCACGTGATTTCAAAATGAGAGAAAGTAGGTGTTGCGATTAGGACGGCATCACAAAGGTTGGAATCAATCAATTCTCTATAATTCGAGTAATGGCGGATTTTGAACTTTTTAGCGATTGGACTTGAACCGCGAGCGCATACCGCAGTGAGAATACAACCCTCAATAGATCCCGAAAAGACACTCTCGGCGTGTTGTGTGCCGATATTGCCAAGTCCGATAATTCCAATACGAAGAGTCATGATTTTTTATGTGAGTTCAGATTAAAATGGATATTCTTCAACATGAGATTCCTTGAAAAGAGAATCTTCTTATGTATTCAATGATAAGTTCCATCCATTTTGAAAATCTCTACCCCAAAATTGGTTCGCTTGGTTGCCAACAGCTCTTCCGTTAGTGGGGTTACAGGAAATATCAGTGCCGCTCCGATACGCGATATTGCCTAGATGGCAAAGTAGAGTGCTTATATGACTTTCATCCACTGGTGAATTCTGTTGCTTTGCGATACCTCTTATAGACTGGAGAAAATTTTTGACGTGCGATTCTGTTAACTCACCAGCCCCCACCAAGTCCGCTGTGTCAATTGCGCGGTCGGGTGTTTTTCTTTCCCGAAGTAAATTGCCATCTTTGTTATACACCTCGTATCCAGCACGATCGACAATTGCATATCCTTTTGTACCTAGCAAAAGGGTGCCTCGACCTCTTCCAAAACGTAGCACCTTGTTGCAGCTGTTACCTACCCATTCTATGCTCTTGCCTTCAGGGAAATCGTACCTTACCTCCATTGTATCATACATTTCCCAATCATCATTTCTGTGGAAGTTTCGTCCAGCTGTGACTGAAACTTTTTCCGGGAAATCTACTCCCAGCGCCCAGCGTGCAATATCGAGTTCGTGCGCAGCGTTATTACATATTTCTCCTGTACCCCAGTGCCAAAACCAATGCCAATTGTAGTGAATGTAGTTATCTTTATAGTCTTTTCTTGGAGCTGGTCCCTGCCAAAGATCCCAATCCAACCACCCTGGAGGTGAGGTGGAGTTACCATTACCGATTGAACCTCGGTTATTTCCATACCAAGTTTCTGCGCGATAAATAGTTCCCAGAAAATCATCTCGAATCATCTCCATGAGTTCGATGCTCTCTATCGACGAGCGCTGCTGATTACCCATTTGCACAACCTTGTTATATCTTTTCTGTGCGGCAACGAATATCTCGCCCTCATGCGGGTTATGGGTGAGGGGTTTTTCCACATAAACATGTTTTCCCGCTTCCAGTGCCATAAGTCCTGCTGTCGCATGCCAATGGTCGGGTGCAGCAATTACAAGTGCGTCGAGAGTGGGGTCTTCCAAAATTCTACGAATGTCTTTATTGGATTTTGGAGCAGCAAAGCCTGCCTTGATAATTGCATTGTGGGTTCTCTCCAGTACACGGCTATCGACATCACAATTATGAGTTAAGTTGGTTCCTTCCATTTTTGCGAACGAACCCAGCAAACCCGCTCCACGACTATTTGTACCCATGAAGCCGACGTTGATTGTGTCATTTGCGCCTATGATACGAGCGTAACTATTTGCCGGAAACGCTAGTGCTCCGATAGCTCCAGCCGAAAACTTTGTAAATTCTCTACGATTAATTGACATATTCTTGTCTCTCATTTGATGACAGGTTTCTAATTTTTATAGAGCGGAATGATACTAGATCTCCATGATCTTGAAGAAGGATTGGTCCTTTTCCCCACTCTCCAAAATTCGGCCATTTTGCATACTTGCTATAGGCAACCAGCGCTCTAAATATTTGGGTTCCGCGATAATATCTCACCACAAGGATATTATTTAACCAATGCTCTACGTAATCTCCCTTAACGACGATGCGAGCACGATTCCAATATCCTGGAGGGTTAATTCGTTTCCGTTGGTTTTCTGGTTCACTTAGGTTAACCGCAGTAATCAAATCGTAAAGTGAGCCAACTGTTCGATTTCCGGCTACACCCTTTTTTGCATCTGGATGATGTTCATCATCTAAGATTTGAAATTCTAAGCCTATGGCAGAACCTTTTCCTTTGAGCAGATCTGGATCGACAAAGTATTTGATTCCACTATTGGCTCCTTTCGTATATCTAAAATCTAATTCTAATTCGAAATTAGTAAATTCCTGAAGCGTAATAATATCACCACCATTTCGCGCTTCTCCGCCACCGGAGGACAACACACTAAGAATGCCATTATCTATTTTCCAACCCTTCCTAGGGAATCCAGAAAGTTTTGCACCTCTCCATCCTTTTGTGGTTTTACCATCCCAAAGCATTTGCCAGCCTTCTCTCACTTCCCGCTGAGTTAGTTGGTTTTTTAGGTAACTAAATTGCTTAACATCGATATTTTCGGATGTTTTAAAACGACTCAGATCATCTGTTTTGATGCGGATATTTTTCCAACGAACCTGCGAGTCTTTTACATTGCTGTTGTCACTAATGGAATTAACGTGAAGCCTGATGAAACCTTCCGTATTAGTATCATCAATTAAATCAGCTGCTGGGATACCATTAACCCAGGTACGTATGGACGGTCCTATTGCCTCGATGCGTATATGATTCCAATGTGATGGCTTAAAAGCAGAGCGGGCCTCATTATTGCGAGACAGGTTATATAACCAAGCTCTCCTTTCTTCGTCATAGATGCCGCCAGTCCAGGCGCGGGCAGTGCCATCGAGCTTGAGTTGATATCCGTAGGATAGTTCATTAGCATCTTTATGTTGGCTTCGGAACAGAACTGCAGCATTGAGTGCAGGATCCATTTGCACATCAAATTCAAGAATGAAATCGTTATATTTCTGGAGAGTCGTTAGGACGCTACTGGAAATTCTGGTTCTTACA
>JAQWLX010000035.1 GCA_029247075.1 Halieaceae bacterium
TTTTCCTCATTGAAGCAAGGGATAATTATAGAAATTGAATAGTCTTCTAAATCTCTCGAGGCTTGCGTCTTCATATTAATTTTTCTCCCGTCCATCCTAAGACGTATTTCCTCTTGGTGGACATCCGAGTTGTCGACATTAGATAGTAGATTCATGTCTTGGCCCATCTCTCACTGAGTTACTTCTTTTTCAATCATTCTTCCCCAAAATAAGGATGATTTTACTTTTTCTGCTACCAGTCTGTGCGCTGTATCGTTCCAATGAGCATCAAATGGAAATTCAAATTTTTTTCCATATTTTTTGAAGTGCTGAAGAAAAATCGGATTCATATCGATATATTCATAGCCATATTCGTTTGCTCGATTAAAGAAATATCTTCTCATCTTTTCAAAATAACTTTTCTTGTCTGTGTCGGTAAAGAGTTTTGATTTATAAATCCTATCTCCTCGAATACCGTCGACAATGAATAAAATTTGATCTTCCTTTAATCCTGACAGTTCTGGTAAATCCCGAAAAAAGGCATCAATGGCAAGATATGAGTCTTGCTCTCTTTCCTGACTAACCTGCGCAGAAACATTACCTATAAATTTCTCTGGAGATTCATCAGGCAAAATATTTCTAATCAAGTTTTTAAAGTCGCTTAACACGGCGAGCATTTTCATGTTATAGATTAGATATCTAAATAAAGAACTCTTTAGGAGTATATGACAATCTAGAAATTTTTTTGGCCCCCAATAATTTCTTTGGCATCGCTGTGTAAAATCAGCTCTGACAAGGTCTAAGTCACCACTAGCTTGCTCTTCATAATAGTGAAATCCTCCGGCGAACTTATATTTTTTAAGACTTTCATCAAAATCGTTACCCACGATATTGATCACTAAGCCTTGATTATCATAGTTTATCTTCGAGTAGTTAGCCCACATCAGATATTGACTTAGTGGAGCTCCAGAAAAACCAAAACTATAGACATCTAATGCCTTGGAACTTTGATCTAAATGATAATAAAAGGTATCGATATCTCTGACCGATGCTGCTTCAATATAACTGTCTCCAACGACGGATATCAAAGTCCTGTTGTTCCTATCTTTTCTACCTAAGTAATTTTTTATATTAAGAAATCCCTCTCCGTTCACTTTCTTCTTATTTGCTAACTTGAAATTGAATCTTGTAGAGTATTGGACTAGCCGCTCCTTCGGCTCAGAACGAAATATCCAGCTATTAGCGTTTACCGTTTGAAAATTAAACCCTTCATTGACCGGGAAAAATCGCAGTACTATTTCTGCAATGAAAAATAAAAACAAAAGAGTTGCAATCATGAGACTGACATTGGTCATAACTCTATTTCTCAGTAACATAAAATATCTCAAGATAAAAAAATCTCATGGCCACAAAGGTTCAAGATTTGCAGACACTTGGTATATGGATCTACCTAGTTATCTAAAAAATGTAGCAAAATAGATGACAAATACAATTTACCAAACAGAAGGCTAGCTCTCTAATTGAAGCAAAATATTTGAATAAGATTCTATTACTAATTTCTCATCGAAGTTGATAACAATATTTTTTCGTGCTGCTAATCCCATTTCTTCACGTTCAGCAGGGCTGAGATTAATAAATTGAAGCATAGCACTTGCTAGATCTTGAGGATCTCGAGGTCTGCATAAAAACCCTGTTTCGCCTTGACTTATGACATCACGACAACCCTCTACGTCTGTCGCGATAGCTGGTTTACTCATCGCTCCCGCCTCTAATAAAACTCTGGGCAAACCTTCCCTATATGATGGTAAAACAATACAGTCACAATTCTCAATATAGGGTCGAACATCGTCTGTTTCGCCCAAATACTCTAACAAAGTGCCATCTTTATATGACTCTAAAAAAGAGCTATCAACACCATTTGGATTGCGAATATCTAGTCCGCCTAGCAATTGAAACTTCGCTTCAGGATGAGATCCTTTGACTAATTCCGCTGCATGTACATACTCCCTGATACCTTTATTCCAAAGTAATCGCGCTATAAGCAAAAAAGTAGGTCGAAATTTAGGGTATGATTTAATAGACTTCGAGCTGCAAAAAATATCCGAATCTATACCTGAACCTGGAAGGACTGAAGTACGTGCTTCCTTAACTAGCTTCTCTCGCACGAATAAATGACGATCTTCCTTGTTTTGAAAGAAAACATGTCTTGAATTTGATAAGCAAACTCGATAAAGAAGTTTCATGAAGCCTGCGAGCTGGGGTCGGTTTATAAAAGCAGCTCCTAATCCAGAAATATTATTTACCACTGGGATTTTTAGTATCCTAGAAACTAGGGAGCCATAGATATTTGGCTTGGTAGTATATGTCAAAATGCAGTCAATATTTTCGCCTCGAAAGACACGCCAATAGGCTTTTACTAAGTACAAATCTTTAATGGGGTTTGTACTATGGCTATCCATACAGATAGGAATGAAACTAGCGCCGAGTTTTTTCAAATCTCCTACAAATTGATCGGCTGGAGCAATCACAACTACTTCGTGATTATTAGCTAAAAAAGATCTAATAAGTCCTGCCCGAAAATTGACAGCATTCCAAGTCGTGTTTAATACAATTGCAATCCTCACCGACACATGCCTAGGCGTCACCCCATACTATTTCCCAAGGAAAAAATAAGTAAGGCGACCAGGCATAAGCATTAGGCGAGTATGAAAACCAAACAAATTGCATAGATGCCGCAAATAAAATAATACTGATGATAATTAGTTCTCTAGAATTGCCAACATCCTGAGAAAACGCCGATGGCAGATGCGCCAGTAGATACATCTTTAAAGGCAGCCAATACAGTAGTATTCGATCAAATGGTGTAGAGGAAATAGAAGACAGACTTATTAGGATTATAAATAACCCTGCTGAGGAAAAGACGTACCAAAATCTTTTCTCGGTCAAATAGATATTAAATCTTGAATTTAAACTAATGAAGATCAGAGCGCACAAACCAATAATTACCATCCGCGGCGTCGTTCCATAAGATGTATATTCATGCTCTAAATACTTTAATAGCATGTGAATATTTGCTGATATAAAACCATAAAATAGCAGACCGGTGACGGTAATAAATAACAGCGCAACCGATAACGCTCTCACTGAAAAAAGTCTCGGGACTAGAAATAAACCAAAGGGGAGAAGACCTACTGCGGTCTTATGGAATAAAATTGATAAGCCTGCAAAAGTTAGATAACCAAATACATTACCTGAGCGAACATAACATAGCGCCACTAAGAAAAGGCCCAAAGCAGCGGCTTGACGAGTATAACCCGCTCCTACTA
This sequence comes from Halieaceae bacterium, assembly GCA_029247075.1. Classification (GTDB taxonomy): domain Bacteria; phylum Pseudomonadota; class Gammaproteobacteria; order Pseudomonadales; family Halieaceae; genus CABYJX01. The sequence goes on from JAQWLX010000035.1 coordinate 3,306, forward strand.
CCCAAACTAAAAAAGGCAAAGAAACAAGCAAGCCTAGAAATGGTCTAGGTAATGTAAGACAAAATCGGTGAACCCCAAAAATAAAAATGGCCGCCATAACTAGATTTGGCAAAATTACTCCGCCAAGAAAGTTCGCTCCTAACCAATTGAAAAAATTATAGCCGGGATCGTTACCAGGCGAATACACTGAACTGAATGGCAAACCTAAATGATCGGCGTTGTATTCCTGATATGTATTCCAATCACCTCCGACTCGATAACGAAATCCAAGAACAATGAACAGAAAAATACAAATCCCATTGAAAGTGAAATTTCCTATACTAGTAAGACTTCGTCTTTGGAATACTGAAGATTGCAGAGATAGAAGCGCTACTATGCCAAAGATATACCAATAGAGTACCATTAAGTGATCATCCTTTATCTCACAATTCCGCTAAATCATGAGTCGACTAGTCTGAGAAAGTAAAATCATTAATAAATGTTTTATTAAAAGTCCTCGTCTCACTTTTAGCGATATAAATAGAGCTCAGCTTTAGACTTCACCTAGTAACGGTAGCCGATTACACACCAATATGGTGGGTCTTCTGAGAACTTAATATTGTTCATGCCGGCTTCCTCTAGCATTTTCCTTATCTCACTTTTGGTGAAGCGATATTCTAAGGGAGTCCCGAACCGATCAAGTGCATCTGTCCTAAGAGTATAAAATCTTCGATTACGATAATAGTAAAGAGGAAAATTTTCGACTGGAAAACCTAGCTTTTCCAAGGTAAGTGCTATACGAGATAGAGGGAAATAGACAAAAATAGCAATAAGATCAGTGATCACTCTTTTAATCCCTGTCGGCAGAACGCAAATAAATCGCCTACATATATCAGTAAGCTTCCATAAACTCTTAAACCACCAAGGCCTATTCTCAAAGGCGTAATAAATATAGAGAAGAAGAGGACTTCCGGGCTTTAAAAACTTTACACATGATCTAATGGCATTGGCTGTATCCGGGACATGATGAAGAACTCCTATCGAATAACCAAAATCCTGCGATTCTGGTTCAAGAACTTCAGAGTCAACAGAGGCTTTGTGAAAGTGGATATTATCGAATTTCGAAAGATTTTTCTTGGCCACCTGAATTGCTTCGGAAGGGTCTATACAGTGCAGTTTTCCTACTTTTGGTGCTACCAATTGCGCCCATCGCCCACTCCCACATCCCATATCGAAGCCTTGGGCGTCTTCATCGATAGTTTCCCAAGGAAAAATCGAGAAATATTGCTGGAAATTCCTCGTAAGCTCATCAGGTGATAGCGCAGTCTGATCAAAGTATGTCCACTCTTCACCAAAACTTTCAACCGTACTCTTATGTAAATTTTTTGACATTTCAGCTCAATTTCTTTTTTTAAATTCCTAACATAAAAATTCAGCGCACGAGGGAACTTTGGTTTTGCTCGAACCATGCCTGAAACATTAGGACATTCCATAGTTGATATTGCCAATTTTTTTGTGAGGATAAGTGCTCACGCCACATCTGATGCGTTTTTTCGGAATTAAGTAAGTTGTGATCTCTTAGTTTGTTGCTCGATAAGAGTTCCTCTGCCCAGTCTCGCAAAGGACCTCTCAACCAGTCTCCGACAGGCACTCCGAATCCCATTTTTGGTCTATCCATAAGAGATTTAGGGACATGCCTATGGAGCACCTCGCGTAATAACCATTTACCCTGAAGTCCACGCGTTTTGTAATCCAGCGGCAAACTCCAGACAAATTCGATTAGTTCATGGTCAATCATGGGGACACGAGCCTCCAACCCCACCGCCATGCTTGCTCTATCTACTTTATTAAGTATATCTCCCGGCAGATAAGTAACCATATCGAGATACATCATTAACTCTCTGAAATCTGCTAAATCTGGTAATAATTTGTGTGCTTTCATAATGGTCTCCGGCTCAATCGAACCGAGCACCAAGTCGGACGGATTCAGGTCATGAGAAACCAGCTCATGGTACAAGTCTGCAGGATGTCGATGATTTAAAACCGCGGCTAATTTTGGTAACTTATCTCTTAGATTAGATACTTTAAATCTCTGTGGTAAAAGTTTTTGTAGTATCTCGAAAAACCCGACTGGGCCACTCCGAATTGCTATAGCAAGGAGATAGCGTAAAGGATGAGGTAAAATACTTAGTTTCTTCCAGAACTGGTAACCCACGTTATATCTATCGTAACCACAAAATAGCTCATCTCCGCCATCTCCCGACAACACAACCTTAACATTCGTCCTGGCTAGCTCACTTACCAAAAAAGTAGGAATCTGGGATGAATCAGCAAAAGGTTCATCATAAATCGTAGGAAGCCTAGGGATAATATTCATGGCCTCATCCGAAGTGACATACAGTTCTGTATGATCAGTTTGTAGATGAGATGCTACAGATTTTGCGTATTGCGCCTCATTGTATCTATCTTCGTAGAAACCGATCGAAAATGTTTTAACAGGAGTTGTGCTATACTCTTGCATCAACGCAACGATAGTACTGGAGTCATAGCCCCCTGAAAGAAATGCTCCTAAAGCTACATCGGATTCCATACGCAAACTGACTGCACGACGGAGTCTTCTCTCCGCTTCGTCTACCACATCTGAATCGCTATTCCAGACTCTCCGCCTATCTTGCATAGCAATACTAGAAATATTCCAGTAGCATTTTGGCTCCGAAACTTTAGACCCTCCCTCACTTACAACAATATAATGCGCTGGAAGCAGCTTATATATCCCTTTATAAATAGTCTTTGGAGCGGGAATATAGTTATGTCTAAAAAATAATGCTAACGCATCTTTATCTATTTCTCCTCTCCAATCGGAAAAGGCATGCATAGCTTTTAACTCTGATGCGAACAAAAAGTTATCCGAGAACATTCCATAGTACATCGGTTTCTCACCAATCCGATCACGAGCCAAGTACAAACACTTTTCCCGCATATCCCATACTGCTATTGAAAACATACCATTCAGCTTACGAAGGGCGCTCTCAAAACCCCAACTCTCTATAGCTGCTATAAGTGTCTCTGTATCAGATGTTCCTCTCCATATTGTATCTTTTAAGTGTGTCCTTAACTCAGCTCTTATTTCTCTATGATTATAAATCTCACCATTGAAGGCGATTACGTAACGTCCTGAAGGTGACTGCATCGGCTGGTGTCCAGCGACAGATAAATCGATAATAGATAGTCTACGATGACCAAAGACCACTCCCTGCGAGGGTTCGATCCAAAAACCTTCATGATCTGGTCCCCGGTGTTCAAGCGCTCTGGTCATTCTTTCACAAGAATTCATTGCAGCTTCCGCAGATAGCGACTCGTACAAAATTCCAGTCAAACCACACATAAAAATTACTTAAAGAATCCTATCAATTTGGCTATACAACTATTCAAATTATGGATCGTTGGCCAATCTGGCCTTAGTTTTGATGCTTAAGAGTGTCCTAGCGATCTATAAAACTGAACATAAGACTTTACACAGGCATCTAACGTAAATCTCGTACACACTCTATCATAACCACTTTGACCCATCCTCTTTGCTTCCTGTGGTCTTGTCGATAAATGCAGTATTGCTCTGGCAAGCTCCGCCTGATTACTTACTGACACTAGAAGTCCTGTTTCTCCATCAACAACAGCCTCAGAATTCCCACCCACGTCAGTGGCAATAACGGGTAGTGATGACAACATATATTCAAGAATTGCATTAGAAAATCCTTCTTGATGAGAAACCAAAATTCCTAGATTTGCATCGCTAAGTATTGAATAAATATCTGTTCGTGTGCCAAGCAAGTGAACATGCTTCTTTAAATCCCTCTCCATTAATATCTGTTCCAGCTTATTACCTACTCCGTCATCTCGACCAACACATAATAAATGCCATGGAGCGGGCATAATACCGGATATTTTTGACAGTGCAGTAAAGAGATCAACATGCCCTTTGTAAGGAATTAGATTCGCAACATATACCAAAAGCAGATCTTCATTTCCTAATCCGAGCTCCCTTCGAATCGTTACACCCTTCCTCTCTAATAACATTTCGTTGATATCTATCCCGTTATACATAAGTCTAATTTTGTCTCGAGAAACACCTTCAGACATAAGATCTTGGACTACAATCTCCGAATTTGCGGAAAAGGCAGATACACTTTTATGGAGATGAGACTCCATCCGTCGGATAAATTTACTCTTGGACTGGTAAAAATTTCTGCTCCGACGGCTCATTGCTAGATACTTAACTGGGGTAATATGAAATAGAAGTCCAGCCAAACAATAACTTTCCGGCAGAAAGGGGTGTAAAATGAGGGGACGAAATCTCAATATTTTAATCCATAATTGGGTCGTGATCGCTAACAGACGAATTAGTCGGAATATAAGTAGTCGGTTCTTCTTTCCCAATGTATACCAAGGGGTCGAAACTGGTACCCCCAACTTCTCCATTTGATCCGCCATCTCTCCCCGCTCTCCCAGCACGAAGACTTCAATTTCATAAGACCTCTTATTGAGTTTTGGCATTACTCGGCATAGGTGCCGCTCAGTTCCTCCTCTTGTCAGACTACCTATTACGACTAATATTCTCGGAGATTTTGGCTTGATTTTCGGGCTCCTGAGAAACAGAGATTTCATAATACTTCTAGCTATCTGATCACGCTACAAAGACTGGTATAGCTCATGATATTTTTTTACACATGAGTCTTGTGTAAATCTTTTCAAATAAGAAGCATATGCGGCTCCCGAGTAACGCTTTAGAATCATATTATCAGTACTTTCTTTAAGTGCCTCTAGAAGTAAATTTTGATCTCCAAAGGGGATAAGCCAACCAGTCTCGCCATGATTAACAGCATCAGAGTTACCACCAACATTTGTCGCTATCGTAGGAAGAGAATAAGACATATACTCAAGTATAGCGTTTGAAAAACCCTCGTGGTGACTCACTAGGATTCCGACATCCGCAGCTTGAAGGAAGATAGACGGTTCTTTTTTCATACCCAACCAATTGACTTTGTCTTCAAGATCCGCCTCCTCTACTATTTTTTTCAGAGACTGGGTGTAAGAGTAGTTTCGTGTCTCACCTATGCATAAGAGAGTCCAGTCTTTCCAGAACTGATCAAACCGGACCATCGCAGACAGGAGCTCACGATGGCCCTTATATGGGATTAAGTTAGCAAGACAAACAAAAACTATAGTTTTTTCAGAGCGTCGAAACTCCGTACGCAGATCTTCATAATAATTTGATGATGAAGCTGGCGGCGGGATACCGTTGTGAATCACAGTAATTTGATCTCTATTCACCCCTATTGAAATAAGCTCTTTACGCACCATACTAGAATGTGCAACTACTCTGTCCGCCGAACGCAAAGCAATCCGCTCTAGGAATTTGTCTCCGAAAAAGACTGATGGTCTAACCAACTGATTACGTTTACTCAAAACCAAGGTGTGCTGATTGTCTCCAATCACAGTTGCCAGATACCCGATAATTGAGGGTTCTGACAAAAAACAATGAACGATCTTGGGTCGATTCTCTCGTACCACTCGTATAACTTGACTAACAATTGAAATGAAATTAAGAAATCCTCTAATCTTAGGAAAATCACAAGTATGGTTTGGAACAAGAAATTGGACATTGATGTTTGCAGAAGCCAGTGACTCTGACATGGGACCATCTGAACCAAGAGCGCAAACACGAATATTGTAACCGTCATCAGCCAATGCCGGTAAAATAAGTGACAAGTGGCGTTCGGTCCCGCCAACAGAGAAACCTCCGACAAGATATAGTATATCTAGTCTTGACACCGTTTTAGATTACTAGACCTAATAAATAAATATTCATTACACCCATGGCCACCACCACAAGTCTTTAAGTGATGCAAAACAAAACCTCTCTCGACTAAAAATTCAAGTAGTTCCTCAGGTTTTGCTACTTCAAAGGGATAGCCACCTACCCAATCAATGAGGTCATGAAAGATGGACATGCCTCTATTAGCTTTACGCTCAGTCCAATCGGAAATTGGCATAGGGTTTTGAAACTTAATCACGCGCACCAAGAACGCCCTAACCTCGAAGAAAAATCCAATTAGCCCGACGAGAAATGATTTTCTCAACCTAGACCCTTTAATATAAGCTTTCTTTATAGCTCTCCACCGCACACTACTTCCACCTTGGTCATTGTAAATGGCCAGAGCGAATCGCCCCCCGGGCGCCACGGCCTCGCTTGCTATCCTTATGGCTTGCCACATATCTCCAGTATGATGCAATACACCCCACGCATAAACGATGTCAAAAATCCCCAACGAATTCATGTATTGCTCATCAAGAACCGAGCCTTGGTGTACAGGCGTAGTATCAACTTTACTCGGTTGATATTTTGCAATGATTTTTTTTGTCGTTTCCACACTCTTTTCATCAAAATCAAATGCGACAACTTCAGCTCCAAGATTAAGTGCTACCAGGCTAGAAAGACCACTACCGCAACCTAGGTCAAGAAATCTTTTGTTTCTTAAATTATTCTCCTTTAACAAAAGCTTGAGAGAGTTTTCAGATGATTTTATACGCTCTTCATCTATCTTATTAGAAAACTTGTCCCAGTTACTGCCAAATGAGAATCGCAAGTCTCTCTCATTGATTTCCTCATTCACTTTGAGTCGGCATCCTTAATCGGTGCGTCCATGAATATTCCCGCCTTAATAATATCTTCCTCAGGGACACCATGAGCTTGTGCTATTCTTTTCAAGCGTCCGTCACGATTTATTGTATTTAAATACAAGTGAATATTTGCCTTAGCGCGACCCATAATCGTCCGTTTTATCCGTTCATATGGTGGCATAGCTTTTCTTGTCCACCATTCAGGATGGGTGAGGACATGCAGTTTTTCAACAGGAGTTTCGTCGAGAACATCGACTAATGTTTGATTTCGCCACAAACCATTTGAGTCAGAAATATATTTATACTGGGAATGGAAATTCGGAAAATTTGCGTTGAACATATCACAGATCTGCATCTCAGTAGTGTACAAATTGTTGTGAAGTGTTAGATTATGGAAGGACAAGGAAGCCACTTCCGCTCCCGTGATATCCTCTAAAATTGTTTTCTCAAGCCCGATTGAAGCCTCAAATCGATTTCTCGAAACTTGCTCATCATGCGCAAATATATCCAGGTCAAAATGGAGTCCTATCTTATGCCCCACATTAGATATTTCTCTTAAGATCTTAGAAATTTCAGGCTCCAACGGATTGTAGTACCGTCCCCTCACCAAAACATGATATTCACAACATAGATTCTCCGCGGCCTCAAGTTTCGCGAGGGCCAGCGCACGCTGCGGACTGAAATCTATATCGTGCCGCCAAATCACATGTCTTTCTGAGCAGAGCTCGCCGTAGGGTACAAAACGATATTGTACTGAGGCTTTCTTTAAGATTTTCTTATAAGCGCTCTCAGTAAAGCCCTCATTCATTCTCGCCTTCTCCCGATTTGAAGTCCGTAAATTGCGTGGAGTCTGAATGTTCAAAGCCAGTCTGCATACCCCATAGATTGGAAAAATAACCTTTTTTCAAAAGCAAGCTTTGAAAAGATCCCTGCTCTACTAGATGCCCTCTGTCAAAAACCAAGTTATAGTCAGACAAGCGAAGAGTAGACAAACGATGTGCCACTATAATTATAGTGACTTGCCCTCGAAGGGATTTAATTGTTTCAAGTATAACCTCTTCACTTTTTGAATCTAATGAGCTCGTTGCCTCATCTAAAATAATAAGGCGTTTATTTCCAAGAAGGGCTCTAGCTAGACCAATTCGTTGCCTCTGTCCTCCCGAGATTCGGACCGATCTATCTCCAATGAATGAGTCGTAACCCATGGGTAGACTATCTATAAATTCTTCAGCTCCAGCTCTTCGGGCAGCGTCCTTAATCTCTTCCAGTGATGAATCTTGATGACCCCAGCCGATATTTCGCGCAATCGTGCCCTCGAATAACAGTGTATCTTGTGCGACATAACCAATCGATCTTCGCCAATCCTGAACATCAAGACTACGCAAAGGTATCTTATCAACTAATACTTCTCCACTGGACGGCTCGATTAGACCAACGATCGCATCAAGCAGCGTTGATTTTCCAGCACCCGATGATCCGGTTATACCAATGATGGCCCCGGACTCTATAGTGTAAGAAACATCTACAAGCGCCTTGGTGCTCTCATATCTAATTTCTACATTTCTTAGTTCAATTGAAGCTGGCCGTATTTTAGATAATTTTTCTCCCTCATGAAATCTCTCTGATGATTTACGTGCCGACGCTAATTGACTTGATGCGATGGTAAAGGCTGGAATTGATAAAGCGAGACTTTGTCGCATCTGTTGAAGACCAGATAACTGCACATATAATCGCACGAAAACATACATTGAAACCAGAAGAGCACTAGAACTTACGTCCATAATTTCTATGGCCAACCATGCTCCAAGCCCTAAAATTATATATCCTATTGCCATATTAACCGCCATCACTAGAGCTGGGATCATTTCGCCTCGTATGTAAACACTCCGAAAATCATTTGCAGCACTATCGAATAAATTATTTGCTACATGCTCCGTGGAAGTGAACTTAATTAATTTGACATTTTGAAGAAGTTCCTGTGATTTATGATAAAGCGCTTCAGATATCGTATTGACTTTATGACCTACAGATTTACTGTGCCGTGTAATTGGCATAGTTAAAAAATAGACAGCACTGCCAAAGATAATCAAAAATAGCACTACTTCCCACGCTGCCATTAGCGCAATAGTAGCGTAGACGAGGACGAAAAATATCGCGTTAACAGTTTCTAGAACTACACTCAGTGCCGCCGCACTTCTAGAGCTTTCATTCAAAATCAAATTTAATTGGCCTGCGGTCTTCTCTCGCATCAGAAATTCCCACTTAGATTCCATGAAGGCATGGAATAGACGCTGATGCCAATGAAGACGATATGAATTTGTCACGTTGGTAGAAAACCATCGTTGGATCAATGTGACAGAGACTTGCAATAAGAGTATGCATACTATTGTTATTAACAATGGACCTAACTTAGGTTCTATCCCAACATAAAAAATTAGTTGGTTTAGTAAATCAACTAATTGATTTTCCTGGTTTTGCTCTAACCCAAGACTAGCAAGCAATGGAAATAACATTGCTAGTCCTACTCCCTCCAGAGATGTTCCTAACACCATAAGAATCATCAAAATAATGAGCTTACCACCAAGCTGCTCGTATGCATCTCTAAATAAATCGAGTGCTTGACGCATTATTCAAAAATCCTCTTCTCTAATTGATTTTCTTGTCGATTTAAAGATACTTCAAACATATCAAGGCCACCTAACTAAACGGAGTTAACCAAGCTAAAGTTTCCATTAATCCACTGGCTTCCTCTGAAGACATTATGCTTAATTTGAGTAAAAGCACTTCGTAACTGAAGAACTCTTGCTAAATCACTATGACGATCGCAAATTAATTGTTTTCCGGCATTGGCTATAGACTGAGCAGTGTCTGGATTTGCCTCCAAGTAAAGATACAAGTCAGCAACATCCTCCGCTTTGCAAAGCAAGAAATTAATCCCGTCCTGAAACCCTAAAGAATCAAATCCTGCTGGGCGTTCGCAAAGTAGTACTGCACCATTTGCAGGAATCTCAAAAAATTTATTGATTGGCCACTTCATAATACTACCGCATGTGAACCCATACCGAGCGCGACGTATGGCACTTAAAAACAACCATCTCATGAGCGACACAGACCAATGTTTATTATGCAAGTTAAAATTTAGTTTATCCGCTAAAGCAAAAGAGTACCTTATCGTGGAACCCGTTAGCCCGATTCCATGTTTTTCCGCTACCTCCCTCGCTTTTTCCCGTGCATTATAGTTTGCACCAACAATAGAATAAAACGGCTTTCTGAGTCGCAGACAATCACCCCCAAAATTGCCGGCATCCACCCAATGAGGACAACTGATAATACGATCGTTATTGGCGTTCAAAAAATTAAGAAAATTATCATTCCACGTCTTAAAAATGTCTGCATCGACACCTTCCAATGGTATATCACTATCAAGAATTTCAGACTTTGAAATCATCAACTCTTTTCCCCAGCAAATATAATAATCGGCTACTTCCTCAAGCACCTCTATCTGTTTAACCGAAAAGTTGTAGTAGTCACTCTGCATCAAGGTTAGAACTCGAATGCCATCATATCCACGTAGAAATTCCCGCCACTCGATTGCCTTAGATAGTAATCTTGGATCAAATCTACATGCATGATTTACAAATCGAATATCTTCAGCATCTAATCCTTCGAAAGATTGCGTCACATATTCATCGGTAATTACTAGATCAAACGGTCCATTCTCCTCAACTATCTTTGAAATTGGACGTTCCAGCTCCTGATCTGATACATATCCTGGCCCATGTATCTTTAGATCAAGCGAATGCTCTAATACCGTCCGCAAATCTTCTCGACTAGGATTAATATAGGTCACATTAAAGCTTAAGTACAAAGCCTTAATTCCCTCATTTCTTAAGGGATCTGCTTTATCTATCACGGTTATCGTTCCACCAACGATCAATAATGAGGGCAATTCGGTCCGCCGCCCTACCGTCACCAAAACAATCTAGCTGGGTATTTTTAGCAATATCTATATTGGTAACAGTGTCACGAAGATCTTTAGGAAAACTTCCAACCAGCTTATTAAGACCAGCATCGATTGTTTCCGGCCACTCGGTCTCATCTCTAATTGTAATACAGGGCACTCCAAGGATCGCTGCTTCTTTTTGCACACCTCCTGAATCAGTTATCACTACCTTTGCATTTGACTGCAAAAAAACGAAATCTCCATAGGACAGAGGATCCATTAACTTAAAGTTTCTATCATTAGCCAATTCGTCTAGTACTCCAATTCGTTTCAACGCGCTTTTTGTTCTTGGATGAACTGGGAATACGATCTTCAGCGCCTGTGATACATCTTTTATTTGAGAAATAATATATTTTAAACATTTGTCCGAGTCAGTATTTGCCGCCCGATGCAAAGTGAGAAGTCCATACTCTCCATCGGGCAACGATAAAGTAGGCGGGTTTTTTCGATTATTTTTCTGAATCCAATGCAAGGAATCAATCATAATATCACCCACATAAAATGTGCCACTCATACAAAATTCTGGCCTATCGGTAATGTCCTGTAGTGACGGCAACTTGTTATATTTGATATTTGAACTCACACCCTCACGGTTTAGTTGGTTGATGGCAGTCCTAGTAGGACAAAAAAGTAATGTTGAACAATGGTCCGTCAGCCTTCTATTAATCTCTTCAGGCATTGTTGAATTGAAACTTCTCAATCCAGACTCTACATGTGCGACCGGTATCGAAAGCTTCGCTGCAGCAAGAGCACCCGCCAGTGTAGTATTAGTATCACCATAGACTACTACAATGTCGGGCCGCTCTTTTATGAGAAAAGATTCACATCCCTCAAGTATTTTTGCAGTCATTTGCCCATGGGAACCACTCCCTACAGCTAAGCTCACTGCTGGTCTTGGCAGTCCCAACTCTCTAAAAAAAGCGTCGGACATCGCATCGTCGTAATGCTGGCCACTATCTAAAAGTAGCTCCTCTATTCCCAACGAGGTAAAGGCTTTAGATAGTGCAGACGCTTTTATAAATTGTGGTCGAGCACCAACAATTGTTAAAACCCTCATATCCGGCAGTCCTCGACCAATTTTTGATATAATTCTAGTTCACGAGCCGCACAAATTTCTGGTGAGTATTCCATCTCATAACGTTGCGAGAGCGAATTTCCCATCTGTTTGGCATTTGCTGGATCAGAGAGCAATGTTTCAATCGCCGCAGTCCATTGACTCACTAGTAAAGGATCCACTAAAAGGCCGGTGACTCCATCCTCAACCAATTCACTATGCCATTCAACATTACTGGCTATAACAGATTTCCCTAATTCTGCAGCCTCAAGGAGCACAAATCCTGACATAGGCACTAAAACTATATCTGCTTTACTCATAAGCGCTTTTACTTCGGAATTTTCTGTCCAACCCAGGAAAGAGATATTTGCATGTTGGTCAAATCGTTGGAGACCTTCTTTTAATAGCTCTCCGTCACCACAAAAGGTGAAACTCGCCTTATGAGCAAGCAGTGTAGAATCTTGAATGACTTCACTTACCAACTCGAAGATTATATCCGTATACTTATACCTATTTAGAAAACCTACTACTAGTATCAAAGGTTCAGATGGATTATCCTCGACCTCACAACTTTTTGACGTCAGTGCAACTGGCGTCTCAGGAGATATCCAAGGAATCCGTATACATTTAGCCTCCGCTCTCCGGGGAGTTATTATTCGAGAAACATACTCTCCAGTAAATCTGTTCGGCACAATAATCACATCTGCCAACCTTAATACAAACCACTCCATCAAATAAGATATCAATTTGCTATTGTAGTTATATTGGCGATTTCTCTCCTGAACAATCCGGTTGTCACCGCCGAGTGAAACGACAAATGGTCGTTTACTTAGTCGAGCGGCAAGAACGGAGACAAAACTACCCAAATATGGAAGTCTGCCCCTTACTAAGTCGACATTCTCTCTTCTTATAAACAACCAGATTCTTAAGACTGCCAAACATATTTTAATAGGGTTGAGACCTGCGGCTTGGTGTGTATGAAGTTCTATGCCGTGGATACTTAGCTTATTAGCCAAGGACAGATCATCTGGATGCGGAGAGAAATGCAGAACTCTTTTATAGACCTTCCCCGGATTATAAATATGATGGACACTTTCGAATACTCCTTTTTTTTCTAAATCATGCAAACTGGAGTCCATAAAATTTGCTACCGTTAGTCCTTCAGTAGTAGCGAGTGATTTCTCTTCTTCGTCGGCAGTTGTCATGCAAAAATATTGTTCCTAGGATGCTTCTCAAGCACACCACCTGAATTCAGCAGCACTATCAGGTGCAGCATTTTAAATGACTTATATCTTTGCATAAGAGGTTAAACGGTTTCTCGATATCTGCGACTGTTATTTGAGCAAGCCTGACTTCCATAAAACCTTAATCATCTCGATGAGATGAACCAAGCCAGACTATACTGTTATTAGTCCCTAGCACTTCTCACATTTTTCAACACAGGTATATAAAGCACTTATTGAC
>JAQWLX010000018.1 GCA_029247075.1 Halieaceae bacterium
CTTCTACCTTTTCATGAATCAATGATTTTAGTTGTTCATTAATAGAAGGTTTACTCCATTCCCACCGGGATTTCCCTGTTTCTGAGGCTAACTCTTGAATTGCCAAAATAACAGCTTGCATTTCTTGATGTGCAAAAAGTACAGCTCCAAGCATTTGATCTTCACTCAATTCGTGAGCTTCAGATTCAACCATTAACACTGCCTCTTCAGTTCCAGCTACCACCATATTGAGCTTACTTTGATCAAGCTGCTCATAAGTTGGATTCAATAAATAGCCAGAATCTTCTGAAAAACCTACCCTTGCCGCTCCAATTGGCCCATTAAATGGACATCCAGAGATTGCTAAAGCCGCTGAAGTCCCAATCATGGCTGGAATATCCGGGTCAATTTTTTTGTCAGCAGACATGACAGTACAAACCACTTGAACCTCATTCATAAAACCCTCGCTAAACAAAGGCCTTATAGGACGGTCAATTAACCTAGATGTGAGTGTTTCTTTTTCACTAGGACGACCTTCTCTCTTAAAAAATCCTCCTGGGATCTTGCCCACTGCATAAGTTTTTTCTTGATAATGTACCGAAAGAGGAAAAAAATCTTGGCCTTCTTTCGCTGTTTTCTGAGCCACAACGGTCACTAAAACTGAAGTATCTTCTATGGTAACCAAAACAGCTCCCGTCGCCTGACGAGCTATTCTGCCCGCTTCAAGAGTTACGGTATTCCCACCATACTGGAAAGATTTTATTACTGGATTCACTTTTTATTCTCCAATGCGTCTAGATGAAGATTAAGAACGAATTCTCCATCTAATTAAATTTTTTATCGACGAAGTCCGAGTCTTTTGATTAGATCAGAATATCTTGTCATGTCTTTTTGTCGGAGATAATCAAGTAATTTTCTCCTTTGATTGACCATTCTTATAAGGCCTCTGCGCGAGTGATGGTCATGCTTATGAGACTGAAAATGTTTTTGAAGTTCTTCAATATTTGCTGTTAGCAATGCTACTTGAACTTCTGGTGATCCAGTATCTCCCTCACTAATTTGGTAATTTTTCACAATTTCTTCTTTTTTTTCCGCTGATAAAGCCATATTTTTCCCTTTTATGAATCTGCTAATAATAATTCAACTTACTAAAACTCTAGTAAGCTGAGAGGCTATCCACGCAGAATTGCAGATGCCTCAGTAGAACTAGTGTCCACAACCATCTTACGAGGGGCTATTCGCCCATCTTCCAAAACCTCACCAAGTCCAAAAAACTCATCATTTTTAAATGCGAGGCGCACCATACCATTACGCGGCGCGTTTGGCACTAAAACAGGCTGTCCTTGACGTAAAAAATATCCTCCCTCATCACTAACTAGAAGCTTTGGAATAATACTTAAAGCAGTATCCATAGGCTGAAGAAGGGAATCCATTTTATAAAATCCTTCTTCTCTTGCTTCACGGAGGGTATTGAAACAGATACTATCTTCAATCAGATACGGACCCGCGCCTAACCTACGCAGATTACTAACATGCGCTCCTATACCCAACATAGACCCAATATCTTCGGCCAAAGATCTAACATATGTACCTTTGCTACAAATCAGAAAAATATCAACCTCTGCTCTTTTTCCAGATTCGAACCTTCGTTGTTCCAAAGTGATGATCTTTATACTGCGCGGTTTGCGCTCAATCTCCTTTCCTTCGCGCGCAAGTTGGTAAAGTCTGCGACCTTTATGCTTAATTGCAGAATACATCGGTGGAATTTGCTGAATATTCCCTCTAAGCTTTGAAAGCACTTTTTCTATGGAATCAGTCGTTATATGTGAAGTGTCCTCTTTTTGAAGAATCTCTCCTTCAGTATCTCCTGTGGTAGTAGAACAACCTAGTACAATAGTGGCCTCATAGGTTTTATCTGAATTTAGTAAGTACTGAGAAAATTTTGTCGCTTCACCAAGAAAAATGGGTAAAACTCCACTGGCATTTGGATCAAGACTGCCGGCATGTCCTGCCTTTGCTGCAAAAAATAAACGTTTAACTTCCTGAAGCGCAGAATTGGACGAAATACCAATAGGTTTATTCAAAACGAGTATTCCATTAATTAATCTTCCTTTACGCTTGCTCAAATTTTTATTGGTCTCCTCAGCTCAAATTACTTTTTTATTTTTGAATTACTAACTCGGTAAATAAGCGAATTCACATCTCTAGCGCGACTAATACTTGAATCAAAATAAAACTTAATTTTTGGAACAGTACGTAAACCAGATGTTTTAGACAAACCTCTTCTAAGAAAACCGCTTGCTCGATTTAAGATAGACGTTGTGTCTTCGATATCTTTCTCTGCTTCACAGTTGATCATCGTAAAATACACCTTCGCGTGGCTTAGATCTCGACTAACATCCACTGCTGTGACACTAACTATCCCCAATCTGGGGTCGCAAAGACTTTGGACTAAAGTCGAGAGTTCTCTCTGCAAAAAGTCCCCCACTCTTTGGGTGCGGCTATATTCTTGTCCCATAATATAAGTTTTATATCTATAGAGTGCGAGCTATCTCATTAATCTCATAAACCTCTATTAAATCACCAACCTTTACATCAGTATAATTCTTTACGCCAATCCCACATTCAGTTCCATTTCGAACTTCATTGGCATCGTCTTTAAAACGTCTTAGAGACTCTAATTCTCCTTCATATATAACTATATTATCTCGGAGAACACGAATAGGTTTGGAACGAAACACGACACCTTCAGTGACCATACAGCCTGCTATCTGTCCAAATTTTGGAGAACGGAAAATATCTCTAACCTCGGCAATACCCACTATTTGCTCTCGAACCTCCGGTGAAAGCATCCCACTGAGTGCTTTTTTAATATCGTCAATTAAGTCATAAATTACATTGTAATATCTTAAATCTAGGCCTTCTGTTTCTACTAACTGCTTGGCTGAGGAATCTGCTCTAACATTAAAGCCCAAGATCATAGCATTACACGTCATTGACAAAGTAATATCTGTTTCTGCAATTCCTCCAACGCCACCAGACACCAGATTTACCTTAACTTCCTGATTGCCTAAGTCAGCAAGCGCAGATTGGATAGCCTCCAAAGAACCACGAACATCAGCTTTTAGGACTACATTTAGATTCTTTTTATCCACTGCGGTCATTGATTCAAACATATTGTCGATTTTTGAGGCTTGCTGTCGCTCTAACTTGCTATCTCTGGTCCGTTCTTGGCGAAAGTCTGCAACTTCTCTTGCTCTTTTTTCGTTTTCGACTACGGCGAAAGAATCACCTGCACTTGGCATTCCATTTAAACCTAGTATTTCAGAAGGAATACTAGGGCCTGCAGAGACGATAGAATTAGCATTTTCGTCCAGCATCGCTCGAACTCGTCCAAAGTGCAAACCCGCCAAAACTACATCTCCTTGCTTTAAAGTACCACTTTGAACCAAAAGAGAAGCAACAGGACCACGTCCCTTATCTAATCGAGATTCGATAACTATTCCCTGCGCAGGCACATCGCTAGATGCTGTCAGCTCCAACAACTCTGCTTGCAAAAGTATACTATCTAGTAACTCAGAAACTCCTTCACCGGAAACAGCGGAAACGTTCACAAACTGTGTATCCCCTCCCCAATCTTCTGGAATTACATCTTTTGCCGCCAACTCATTTTTTACTTTCTCAGGATCAGCTCCCTCTTTATCAATCTTATTCACTGCAACAATTAATGGGACTTCAGCAGCACGAGCATGTTGGATAGCTTCCTCAGTTTGTGGCATCACCCCATCGTCCGCGCCAACTACTAAAATGACAATATCAGTGCTCTTTGCTCCTCTAGCACGAATCGCTGTAAAGGCTGCATGACCCGGAGTATCTAGAAAAGAAATCATTCCTTTATCAGTTTTTACATGATACGCACCAATATGCTGCGTAATTCCTCCAGCCTCTCCCGAAGCAACACTACTTTTTCTAATGTAATCTAAAAGCGAGGTTTTTCCATGGTCAACATGACCCATCACCGTTACCACAGGTGCACGAGGTTCTGGCGTACCTTCGTGTAAAGATAAAGTTTCCTCTAGACTTTCCTCGACCGCATCTGTACTTACAAATTTGACACGATGACCCATTTCTTCAACTACAAGTGTCGCCGTATCTTGATCTACGAGTTGATTTATGGTCGCCATTACACCTAGTTTAATTAATTCTTTAATTACTTCTCCAGACTTGACCGACATTTGCTGTGCGAGAGATGAAACCGAAATCGTCTCTCCAACTTCGACATCGTAAGTCTTCTTCTCAGTGGGCATCTCAAATCCATGCTTTGAATGCTCTTCATGGGTTGATGCTGGTTTCTGCTTTTTTCGTCCTGCCCTTCGCCTAAAAACGCCTGTTTCAGCTGCTTCAAGATCCGAAAGAGAAAGGTTATGACCTCTCTGTTTTCCACGGGCATTTATTCCAGTTCGATCTACCGCCTTATTTTTTGTTTTTCTTCGATCACTGTCCCGGTCATTAGCAGGAGTTTGTGTTCTCTTGCTCTTTTTTCCATCTCGCTCTTTTAATTTTTCTGAAGCAGCCTGCTGCTTTTCTTGCTCTATTAATTCAGCCGCTAAAGCGGCCTCTTTTACTGCTGCTTCTCTAGCTTCATCTTCTTCTCGTCGTTTTTCTGCTGCCTTTTGTCTTAACCATTCAGGATCTGTCTCGTTGCTTGGAGAAGAGTTAACAAGATTAGTGTCTTTTTCTATTTTCTCATCATCTTTTTTTAATAATTCTTGTTTCTCCTCTTCAACTTGATCTCTCTTGACATAAGTGCGTTTTTTGCGAATCTCTATATTTACAGTCTTCTTGCCTGAAGTCCCTCCCGTCTTGAGTGTACTTAACGTTTTACGCTTTAAAGTAATCTTTTTTGGCGCTGCAGATGATTCGCCATGACTCCTTTTTAGGTAAGAGAGTAATATTTTTTTGTCTTCATCAGATACGACTTGATCGGTTCCAACATGCGGAAGTCCTGCTTCTTTCATTTGTAGCAGTAATCGTTCTTCCGAAGCCCCTACGGTTTTTGCTAACTGTTGAACTGTAACTTCTGCCATTATACTCAATCTCCTTGATGCCAGCTTAAGTCGACTCAAATATTTCGTAAAACATCTTAGTTACTCGACTTCCTCGGCAAACCAGGGTGCCCGCGCCGTCATAATTAACTCGCCCGCGCGATCAGCCGTCATATCCTCAATATCGATAAGATCATCAATGCCTTGCTCTGCCAAGTCCTCCATAGTCACTATGCCACGACTAGCCAACAAATAAGCCAAATGACGATCCATACCATCCATTCCAAGTAAGTCTTGCGCAGGCTCATTTGATCCCAATTTTTCTTCTGAAGCTATGGCTTGGGTTAACAAAGCATCTTTTGCTCTTTCTCGAAGCTCTTCCGAGATTGATTGATCAAACCCCTCTATTGACATCATTTCTTCCAGCGGAACATAAGCAACTTCTTCCAGAGTAGCAAACCCCTCTTCTACCAAAATTTCTGCTACGTCCTCATCTACATCTAGAAAACGGCAAAAGACTTGAACTACCTCACCTGCTTCTGCTTCTTGTTTTTCAGACGCCTCGTTTACTCCCATGACATTAATTGTCCAACCGGTCAATTCGCTAGCGAGCCTGACATTTTGTCCACCACGTCCAATAGCTTGGGCTAGATTAGCCTCTGCCACAGCGACATCCATGACAGAACTGTCCTCGTCTACCACTATAGACTCTACTTCTGCTGGCGACATAGCATTTATAACTAGCTGAGCCGGATTATCGTCCCATAAGATAATATCCACCCTCTCATTATCTAATTCATTAGAAACCGCCTGAACCCGAGAACCTCGCATTCCGACGCATGCCCCCACTGGGTCAATGCGCTGGTCATTAGTCTTCACTGCTATTTTAGCTCTCGATCCTGGGTCTCTAGCGGCACTTCGAATTTGGATAACTTCTTCAGATATTTCTGGAACTTCAATCTTGAATAATTCTATTAACATTTCCGAACACGACCTAGATAAAATAAGCTGCGGACCTCTCGGTTCGGCGCTGATCTCAAGAAGAATAGCGCGGACTCGATCATTAACTCTAAAAGTTTCTCTACCAACCAGTTGATCGCGCGGAAGCAAGCCTTCAGCATTATTTCCTAGATCCACTATTATATTGTCTCGCGTAACCTTTTTTACACTTCCCGATACCAACTGACCTATTCGATCTAAATATTGCTCTGATACTTGGGCTCTTTCAGCTTCTCGAACACATTGGACAATAACTTGCTTGGCGGTCTGCGCTGCGATACGACCAAACTCTATATTCTCAACCTCTTCTTCAAAGATATCGCCAGGTTTTAGTGCAGCATCTTTTTCGTGTGCTTCTTCCGTTGTAAATTGCGTTCCAAGAAGAGCCATTTCATCATCGGGAACGACCAGCCAGCTCCTGAAAGATGTATAATCCCCAGTCTTACGATCAATTACAACGCGAATATCGGCGTCCTCGTCATAGCGCTTAGAAGTAGCAGCAGCTAATGCCATCTCTATAGCTTCAAAAATTATATCCTCTGATACACCTTTCTCATTTGAAACTGCTTCCGCTACTAGCAATATTTCCTTGGTCATTAGTCGCCCCACATATCATTTAAGCTTTTCAATCATTTGGTTGCACCCTTACTTTCTCCAAGATATCAAAAGGTATCCGGTATTCACCATCCTCAACTTGCAAAACTATCTCATTAGATAGAACTTCACGTAAGAGACCTACATGCTTACGCTTTCCTTTAAATGGCGTCCTCAGTAGTAGATGAAGTTGTTCTCCGATGAACGCTGAATACTGCTCCCTATTAAACAATCTTCGATCAACCCCAGGTGAGGATACTTCCAATTCATATTCCTCAAATATAGGGTCCTCTACATCCAAAAGTGCACTAACTTGCCTACTTACAGTCACACAATCATCTAACGAAATACCGGCTAATGAATCAATAAAGACTCTCAAGGTGCTACCTCTGCCACGAGGATTATACTCTACACCCCATAATTCATAACCAAGCGCCTCTACTGAGGAAGATATTATTCCATGCACTCGTTGCTCTATAGCCCTCAATCTCATACACCTCAGTTGAGCTAATACTAAAAAGCCCCTAAAAGGGGCTTACAAAGTTACATCGCAGACTTAAAACAGCGACGTAATATTGGTAGCGGGGGCCGGATTTGAACCGACGACCTTCGGGTTATGAGCCCGACGAGCTACCAGACTGCTCCACCCCGCATCAAAACATTCCCTAAAAAGAAATAATTTCTATTTCCTCCCGGCGATCTCACATTTTCTGCTTACCACCATAGGGGGGCAATTATAGGTATCGACCAGAAAAGGGTCAACCAGCAAACACATTAAAATACTTACCTAAAAAGCAACTATCACACAAACCACAGGAAACTCGCGTACCAATTTATTTTACAACCACCCAGTCCTCATGCTTATAGAACCAAATCAGAGAACCGCGTTAACCACTTCGCCTCTTAAGGAATTCGAGTAAGCATCACGAATTAAAAGATTAACAAATTCTCCCACTTTAAAATCGCGAGGCTTAAAATTTACGATTCTATTGTTGACAGTTCTCGCCTGTAATTCACTTGGGTCTTTCTTAGATGAAGCAGTTATCAAACAATTTTGAATAGTCCCTACCATTCTTCTACTATAGCCAAAAGACAATTCTATTAATCTCGACTGCAAAATTTCTAAACGTTCCTTTTTCTCTTTAATACTAATATTGTCGGACATTTCTGATGCTGAGGTATTTGGTCTCGGACTATAAATAAAGCTGAAAGACTCATCAAACTTAACCTCCTCAACCACCTGCATAGTCGCCGCGAAGTCTTTCTCTGTCTCATTAGGAAATCCAACAATAAAATCCGAAGAAAAACTCATTTCTGGCCTTATTGATCTGATTTTATCTATCAACTCAAGATACCTTTCAACGCTATATCTTCTCCTCATTAATCTTAATATTCTATCCGAACCACTTTGGACAGGGAGATGAACATGGCTGACCAATTCTGGTACCTTATCGTAGATTTCAACCAGGTCATCTCTAAATTCATATGGATGACTGGTGGTAAATCTAATTCGTTCTATATTCTGTATTTTTGCCGTCAATTCTATGAGTTTAGCTAAAGACGCACTTTCACCTTTATATGCACCTTTAAAATTATTGACATTTTGTCCTAGAAAATAAATTTCTCTAGCACCACCATCCGCCAAAACAGAAACCTCATTAAGAATATCAATGACATTGCGAGAAACCTCATGCCCTCTGGTATGAGGGACTACACAAAAAGAACAATACTTATTGCATCCCTCCATTACAGAGACAAATGCTGACGGCCCTGAATTTTCAGCGGAAGGAAGAAAGTTGAATTTCTCTAGTTTTGGAAATGAGACATCTATTTGTGTTCTATTGGTTTTTATCTTGTCTTCGTATAGTTCTGGTAATTTGTGTAAGGTTTGAGGGCCAAACACGACATCTACTGCTGGAGCACGTTTAACGATTTTTTCACCTTCCTGGGAAGCTACGCATCCACCTATCGCTATCTTTAAATCCGGCTTTTTAATCTTAAACTTTTTCCACCTGCCAATCTGATGAAATACCTTTTCCTGTGCTTTTTCTCTTATAGAGCAGGTATTTAAAATTAATAGGTCTGCTTCATCTTCGTTATCTGCAATCTCAAAATTTTGCTTACTTTTAAGAAGATCGAGCATTTTCGACGAATCATACTCATTCATCTGACAGCCATGCGTTTTTATATAGACTTTCTTTGAATCCATTTCTTTTCTAATCCAATCTTCAGAATTTTAAATTTTGGTGCCGAAGGCGGGACTTGAACCCGCACGAGCAAAAGCTCACTACCCCCTCAAGATAGCGTGTCTACCAATTCCACCACTTCGGCTAACTTTCTAAAAATCAAAGAGGCTCTTAACTCATGACGCCGTTAAAAAACTGGCAAAACTTAACATTGCCAAGGCCATCTAACTAGTTAATTCACCCAATCTTCTCACACTTTTAAAGATCAGGCAGATCATCCTCTTTAGGCGAAGAGGAATCATTCGAGATTGGTATATCAACATCCAATCCCAATTCTGAGGAACTAGTTTGGTCATTAACGACCGGTATCTCCAAACCAATCTCGTTTTCAAGCTGCGTGTTTTTCGTAGCTATCACAGCCAAGCCAAAACTTGTAGCAAAGAATACCGCTGACAACCATGCTGTGGCTTTTGCTATTACGTTGCCAGAACCATCGCTACCAAATAGAGTTTGCGAAGCACCTGCACCAAATGATGCTCCCACATCAGCTCCCTTGCCTTGTTGCAACATAATTAGCCCAATAATGGCCAATGCAACCAACAAGTGAATTATTAAAAACAACTGATTCATATTAGTGTTCCTTATCTAAAGAAGCCATATTCACTATCCGACAAAACTCTTCAGCATCCAGTGAAGCTCCTCCAACAAGAGCTCCATCAATATCTAATTGATTAAACAGTTCCAAAGCATTTGACGAGTTAACACTACCCCCATAAAGGATGAGCGTATCCTTTGCATTTATCCCCTCAATCCTTTCTAAATTCTCTCTGATAAAAGAATGCATAATTTGAGCCTCATCAGGTGAAGCTGTCAACCCTGACCCTATTGCCCAAACCGGCTCATAAGCGATTACTATTTTTGATTCATTATTTATTGATCCATCCAAAGCATTCAACAGCTGATTGAGCACAATCGATCGGGCATTACCAGAATCTCGTTGTGAAACTGTCTCTCCAACGCAAACTATTACTCCCAACCCTGCAGAACACGCCATTTTTATCTTTGAGCCTATGATTTCATCTGTTTCACCATTATTTAGGCGTCTTTCGGAATGCCCCAAGATAACCCATTCACAACCAAAATCAGCGAGCATTTTGGCCGAAACCTCTCCAGTAAATGGACCTTCTAAATATTCACTGCAATTCTGCCCAGCTACTGTTACGTTCATAAGATCAAGTTCTTTATAAACCTGACCTATATGTAGATATCCAGGCGCCAAAACCACATCACACCGGGGAATGCACATAAAAGTATTCAGCCCTTGCACTAATTTTCTGACCGTCTCGCGATTCCCATTCATTTTCCAATTTGCAGCTACTAAATTTTGGCGCATTTTAATATTCTTTGCTTGAATGGCGGCGGATAGTAACCAAGAAAATAGATACTAGCAAGAGAATCAAGGCCGATCAGAATTACGAACAAGCTGCTTGAATTTTTTTGGCTAATTGTTCGCAAGCGGACCGCGCCTCTTCGGCATTCTCCGCTTCAACCATGACTCTAACAACCGGCTCCGTGCCAGAAGGTCTAAGCAAAACTCGTCCATTATCACCAAGCTTTTCCCGCACAATCTTGATTTCTTTAAGAATACTCGGATCTTCCATTGCAGAATTTGAAGAGGAAGGTACGTTAATGAGGCATTGTGGATGCTTTTGCATCCCTTTTACTGAATCTCTCAAACTAAGTCCTAAAAAATCCAGTGCAGAAAGAATTTGTAAAGCGGCGACTATACCATCACCAGTTGTCGTAACATCACCACAGATAATATGACCTGAAGATTCACCTCCTAAACTCCACCTACGATCACGCATCATTTTTTTTACATATCGATCACCCACCTTGGCTCTGCAAAATTTAATTTTCATATCTCGGAATGCGTTTTCCAAACCAAGGTTGGACATTTCCGTACCAACTACACCTTCTATGCCATCAGAACGTTGCCTTTGCAAAGCTAAGAGATAAAGAAGTTGATCTCCATCAATCACATCACCTTTATTGTCTACAAATAGCACTCGATCACCATCACCATCAAATGCTATACCTAGATCAACGTCGTTTTCCTTCACGGTTTGCACCAGAGCAGATATAGAAGTAGATCCAACATTCCGATTTATATTAAAGCCATCAGGACTGATACCAAGACTGATTATTTCGGCTCCCATTTCGTCGAAAATCCTAGGTGCAAGATGGTAAGTAGCTCCATTTGCACAGTCTAGGGCAAGACGTACTCCATGGAGATTAAAATTATTTTTAACTGTGGATTTACAAAAATTCATATAGATTTCAGCGGCAGTCTCTATGCGACTTGCTTTCCCTAATGAATTAGAAGAAACCGTCACTAGTTTCTCTTCTATCTTAGCTTCAATAGCAAGCTCATCATGATCAGAAATCTTTTCCCCATCCTTACCAAAGAATTTCACCCCATTATCTGAATAAGCATTATGAGAAGCACTAATTACAATGCCAGCACTTGCCTTCATCATACAGGTGATGGTCGCCACTGCAGGAGTAGGCATAGGGCCGAGTAATCTCACATCCACACCAGAAGAAACCAATCCTGCCTCTAAAGCAGACTCAAACATGTATCCTGACACACGAGTATCTTTGCCAATGATTACTTCCAATTTCTCTTTGGTAGAGATTCTTTTTGAAAGCACATTACCGAATGCCCATCCTAATTTGAGCATGAAATCCGGTGTAATTGGAGGATTACCAACTTCTCCACGAATACCATCCGTACCAAAATATTTCTTATTCATTGGCTATTACTCAGAGCCATTTTCGACTCGATTTACTGCCATCCACATAGAAATAACATCTGCTGTTTCTCTTACATCATGGGCTCTGATCAAATTAGCTCCTCTCTCTAGAGCAATTGCTACCAACCCTAAGGTTGCTGGCAAGCTTTCTATAATATTGCGTTTAAGGATTTTGTTAATCATGGATTTTCTCGAAAGCCCTACCAAGATCGGGCAATCGAGTGCAGCTAAGTCTCTTAGATTTCCTAATAACTCTAGATTATGGGCTACTGTCTTACCAAATCCGAATCCGGGATCGAGAATAAGTCTCTCTCTAGAAATACCAACTTGTTTACATTTTTCAATTCTACCAATTAAAAATTGCTTTACATCCTTATTTACGGATTTGTACTCTGGAGAAGTCTGCATAGTAATCGGGTTTCCCAGCATATGCATGAGACAGACATTAACCTTCGAGCCTGCAATAACTTCCAAAGCGTGAGGTTCAGACAACGCTTTAACATCATTTATCATATGTGCCCCTGAAGAAACAGCTGCCTCCATTATTTTTGGTTTGCTAGTATCTACAGAAATCACTACATCTAATCGAGAGACGATTGATTCTACAATAGGAACCACTCTATCCATTTCTTCTTCATTAGAAATTGGTTTGGCTCCTGGGCGAGTGGACTCACCACCAATATCAAGGATTGCTGCACCATTCGAAACCATGTCTTCTGCTCGAATTAAGGCAAGATCTAAATCCAGTTTTCCGTTTTTATATAGACTTCCGCCATCGAAAAAGGAATCAGGTGTGGTATTCAGAATACCCATCACTCTAGGATAGGAAAGATCTAACCGCTTCTCTAGGAAATACATAGTTGGATGAAACCAACTGTGGTCAAAAAAGATAAAAGAAGCTCAATGCTCTCCTGCTGGGCCACCGATCGGTCCAGTACTGGCAGAAGATGGACGACTTTTCTCTTTTTCAACAGTCGCTTGATTTTGATCATCATCACTCCAATCATCCGGCTCACGGGGTTCTCGACCTTCCATAATATCGTCAATCTGGTCTGAACTAATAGTTTCATACAAAATTAGCGCTTCGGCCATCGCATGAAGCTTGTCTAAATTATCAGTAAGTAATTTCTGAGCCTTGGAGTAACATTCATCTACAATATTCCTGATTTCTTCGTCAATATTTTTTGCCGTCTCATCTGAAATACCTTTCTGTTGCTGACCTGCTGATCGACCTAAAAAGATCTCTTCACCTGCATCTTCATACATCAAAGGTCCCATTTTTTCGGATAACCCCCACTGCGTCACCATCTTACGAGCAATATCGGTTGCTCGCTGGATATCATTTGAAGCGCCCGTAGTCACTCCCTCTTTTCCTAAAGTGATTTCCTCAGCAATGCGCCCTCCAAATAAACTACATATCTGACTGACAATATGTCTCTTACTATGGCTATAACGATCTTCCTCCGGCAAGAACATAGTAACTCCCAATGCTCTTCCTCTTGGAATTATACTCACTTTGTATACCGGATCATGCTCAGGCATGAGACGACCAACTATCGCGTGGCCCGCTTCATGATAGGCTGTATTTCTTTTCTCCGCTTCAGACATCACCATAGATTTTCTTTCAGCACCCATCATGATCTTATCTTTAGCCAGTTCAAAATGAGTCATAGCGACTGTTCTAACATCGCCTCTGGCTGCAAATAGAGCGGCTTCGTTTACAAGATTTGCCAAATCCGCCCCTGAAAATCCGGGCGTGCCTCTCGCAATATTAACGGGCTTGACATCCTCCGCCAAAGGAACTTTACGCATATGGACCTTTAATATCTGCTCTCTACCACGAATATCTGGAAGACTAACTACAACCTGCCTATCAAACCTTCCTGGTCTTAATAACGCTGGGTCTAGAACATCTGGCCTATTAGTGGCTGCAATAACGATAACGCCATCATTAACCTCGAATCCATCCATCTCCACAAGAAGCTGGTTGAGTGTTTGTTCTCGCTCATCATGTCCACCACCTAAGCCAGCCCCTCGATGTCTACCTACCGCATCAATTTCATCGATAAAAATAATGCACGGAGATTGTTTTTTAGCTTGATCAAACATATCTCGAACCCGAGACGCACCTACCCCGACAAACATTTCTACAAAATCAGAACCCGAAATAGAGAAGAAAGGAACTTTTGCCTCTCCAGCGATCGCTTTTGCGAGCAGAGTTTTTCCTGTTCCAGGCTGCCCAACCATAAGGACGCCTCGTGGTATTCGACCCCCGAGTTTTTGAAAACGGCTAGGATCTCGCAAAAATTCGACTAATTCTTTTACATCCTCTTTAGCCTCATCAACACCGGCCACATCAGCAAAGGTAGTGGTGATTTGATCTTCACCTAAAAGCCTTGCCTTGCTTTTCCCAAAGCTCATTGGTCCACCACGACCACCGGCTCCTCCTTGCATTTGTCTCATGAAAAACATAAATACAGCAATGATTATTAGTATAGGGAAGCTGGCAACTAACAGTTGTGTCCAAACGCTCTGCTGCTCTGGTTTACGACCTTCAACTTCAACTTTGTGTGTAAGCAAATCATCCATTAGTTTTGGATCTTCAACCATTGGACGAATTGTTTCAAAACTTGAACCATCGTAACGCTCACCAGTAATGGTAAGTCCATCTACCACAACTTTTCTGATTTGGTCTTGCTGAACTTCTTCAATAAAATCTGAATAACGAATATTCTGAATGGGGTTCTGCATGTTGAAATTATTGAATACAGATAAAAGCACCGCTGCAATAATTAGCCAAAGCAGTAAGTTTTTTGCCATATCATTCACGATACATATCTCCGATGCTGAAATCTAATTCTCTGGTCTTTATTGCGTACTTATAATTACGCAGAAGAGCTTCAGCTAGATTTACTATTGAGATCTCCACACAACTAATAATAATCGCAACCAGCGCTATATAATACTTTAAATGGGGCCTTTGCTCCAATTTTCAATTCCCCTAGAATATTAATAAACCCTATTTTATGTGTGGGAATTCGCGCCTAAAAACCCTTTTGCCACTAAGTAGACCTCGCGAGATTTGGCTCTAGAAGAATCAGGTTTTCGAATATTTACGCTCTTAAATGACTGTTTACAGTAACGAACGAAAGAATCAAAACCCTCTCCGTGAAATAGTTTGACAATAAAAATACCTCCACTCGCCAGAATGTTAGCCGCTATTTCGGCCGCTAACTCCGCCAAATATAAGGATCGAGGTTGATCAACCGCATTGACACCACTTAAATTAGGTGCCATATCAGACATAACAACGTCTGCTTGAGAACAAGAAAACTCTTGAAGGATGCTCTGCATTACAATCTCATCAGAAAAATCTCCTTGAATGAAAGTAACACCATCTATTGGCAACATTGGAAGAATATCTGAAGCGACCAATCTCCCCGTCGGGCCAATTTTAGAAATAGCCACTTGGGACCAACCTCCTGGAGCACATCCCAAATCAAGTACTCTCACACCCTTGCAGAGAAAACCATATCTGCGATCCAAATCAATTAATTTATAACTTGCCCGGGATCGATATCCGTCCTTTTTAGCAGCCAAGACGTAAGGATCTAATTTATGCTCTCGCAACCAAAATTTACTTGAAGACTTCTTTTTCCCCAAACTAATCCTCCAAAATTAAGGAGCTATTAAAATTATAGTATGTACAATACTGCTCAAAGTTAACCAGATAATTTACTTAAAGATTCATGATAAAGAACACCGGAATAAAAATCCGACAGCTCAGAGCCATTGGTCACAAACTTAAACCCGTGGTCACAATCTCACAGGCCGGCCTAACTGATGGCGTTTCACTTGAGCTTGATAGAGCACTTCGAGATCATGAACTTATTAAAGTGAAAATTCCTTCGAAATCTTCTGGATCACGCAAGGAAATCATTGATGAAATTAGCAAAACTTCCTCCGCAAAAATTGTTCAAGAACTTGGGAATGTTTTGCTTCTAATGCGACGCACTGAAAACCCTAACCCAAAACTATCAAACTTGATTCGCATCATTTAAATATTTTCTGTAGAAAATACAGAGAAGATTGAGAAACTAAAAGCTATTCTTTATCTGCATAATCCCTAATATATTAAACAAGTTGAACCTTCTCTAATTCATATTCGTGCTCACCTCCGGGCGCATGCACGATAACAACTTCACCTTCTTCCT
Organism: Halieaceae bacterium; assembly: GCA_029247075.1. Lineage (GTDB taxonomy): Bacteria > Pseudomonadota > Gammaproteobacteria > Pseudomonadales > Halieaceae > CABYJX01. Next base: position 15,834 of record JAQWLX010000018.1, read on the forward strand.
TTCCAATCAGTGCTCGAGCAATCGGTGAGCCTATAGAGATGAGATTTTTCTTAACATTTGCTTCATCCTCTCCAACAATACGGTAAGTTATCAACTTATCGCTATCTAAGTCGCGCAAATCAACAGTACTGCCAAAAATCACCTTTCCTGTATTCTCTAGTTTGGTTACATCTATAACCTGAGAATTAGCTAGCTTACCCTCTATCTCAAGTATGCGCCCTTCGATAAAAGATTGTTGCTCTCTAGCCGCATGATACTCGGCATTTTCTTTTAGATCTCCATGCGCTCTAGCTTCCGCTATCGCTTCGGTGACGCGCGGTCTATCTGTTTTTTTTAGCCGGTCTAATTCTTCCCGTAGCACCGCCTCACCAACCGTAGTCATAGGGAATTTGTTCATTTTGCTAATCCTTGATGTAAATCCTGCAATCTGCGCACGACGGTATCTTCCTTCATTAAAAAAGACATTGTCAACGCCTCTGCAGCGGCAAGAGTGGTAGTATAAAACACTCCGTTAGCTTCGGCACTAGCTCGAATAGGCGCTGAATCAGCGATCGCTCGTCGTCCGTCCGTAGTATTAACTATTAAACTAGCTTCCTGATTTTTTATCATATCGACTATGTGTGGACGCCCTTCAAGTACTTTATTAATACGGTTAACGACGAGACCAGATTTTTCAAACGCTTCTGCAGTTCCACTCGTAGCAGCTAACTTAAAACCTTTTTTAACCAATAACTTGGCCACTTCAACCGCTCCTGGTTTATCTACATCCCTGACACTGAATAAAGCAGTACCACTGACTGGTGGAAGATCTCCTGCCGCTACCTGAGCTTTCGCAAAAGCTGCTGCAAAACTCTCTCCCGTCCCCATAACCTCCCCAGTAGATTTCATCTCAGGCCCTAAAATTGGATCCACACCAGGAAACTTATTAAATGGCAAAACTGCTTCTTTAACGCTATAAAATTCTGGGACTAACTCTTTTAGAAAACTCTGGCTATTTAGAGACTTACCTGCCATACATCGTGCAGCGATCTTTGCTAGCGATTGACCGATACATTTAGATACAAACGGCACGGTGCGTGAGGCGCGAGGGTTAACTTCAATCACGTAAATTAAATCATCTTGCCACGCCAACTGAACATTCATTAGGCCACGAACACCCAGTTCTAAAGCCATTTTTTTAACCTGATCGCGCATCTCGTCTTGCACGGAGCTAGGCAAACTATATGGAGGAAGTGAACAAGCCGAATCTCCGGAATGAACTCCAGCCTGTTCGATATGTTGCATGATCGCTCCAATTACAACTACCTCACCATCGCAAACAGCATCTATATCAACCTCCACAGCCGAATCAAGAAAACGATCTAGAAGCACTGGAGCATCATCTGAGGCAACAACAGCCTCTCTCATATATCGCATTAACTCTTCTTCTCTATACACTATCTCCATTGCTCTGCCTCCTAGAACATAGGACGGCCTTACAACCAATGGATAACCAATATTTTCCGCTGCCTCAATAGCTTCATCAGTACTTCGAACGATGACATTGGGTGGCTGAAGTAAATCCAACTTATTTATCATCTCCTTAAATCGCTCTCTATCTTCTGCTCTATCAATCGCATCGGGAGAAGTTCCAAGGATAGGGACACCCTTTTTTGCCAAAGCCCGCGCAAGCTTCAAAGGGGTTTGACCACCAAACTGGACTATCACCCCGGTAGGATTTTCGATATCGATTATTTCGAGAATATCTTCAAGAGTAATAGGTTCAAAATAAAGTCGATCTGATATGTCATAGTCTGTAGACACGGTTTCAGGATTACAATTCACCATAATCGCCTCGAATCCATCTTCTCGCATCGCCAGAGCTGCATGAACACAGCAATAATCAAACTCTATACCCTGACCGATGCGATTTGGGCCACCTCCAAGAACGACTATTTTTTCTCGATCCGTCGGCTCCGCTTCGCATTCCTCTTCATAAGTGGAATACATGTAGGCGGTAGATGAGGCAAATTCTGCAGCGCAAGTATCTACTCGCTTAT
>JAQWLX010000075.1 GCA_029247075.1 Halieaceae bacterium
AGGCACCTTAGAATCAGGTCCATAAATGGCACATTGAGTCTTTTCTTTTAAAGCTTGGAGACCGCCTGTATGATCAAAATGATGATGTGTCACCAAAATACTGCTCAAGGAGAGTTTGTCTTTTGAAAGTTGTTCTAAGACCGGATCTGGGTCACCTGGATCGACAACACAGGCTTCTTTCTTTTTCTCGTCAATTAGCATCCAAATGTAATTATCAGAAAAAGCGTTTATTGGTTTTACACTAATTCCTTGCATAAAATTTATCCTAAAAAATAAATCTACGTTTTTTTGAAAAAAACTTATTATCCTGAGTTATTATAACAACCTTAATGACAGAAAATATCTCAAAATTACTTGAAGACTGGTACGCTCGTCCATCTGGTCAATTAGCTTTTCAGAAGATTAAGGAGGTCGCAGGTAAATCTCTCGAGCATATTTTTGGATATTATTTGATTCAGTTAGGTCTTGCTCGAAATATGCCGCTGTATCATCAAAGTACCATTCCAACACGTGTTTTACTGTCTAACAGATCTGGAGAACTAATCAAATTAATTGCTAGTTTTGAGGAGTTGCCTATTGATAGCGACAGCACAGATGCGGTAATTGGACATCATTTCTTAGAGTTTTCAAAGCAACCACATAAGACTTTGAGGGAAATTCATAGGGTATTGACTCCTCAGGGACATCTAATTCTTATCGGATTTAATCCTTATAGCTTATTCGGGTTAGGTCAACTTGGTCTGAAATTATCTGGTGTTCGTCTCTGGAAAAGCTGGTCTCCAATAAGCGGAGCGCGCTTAAAAGATTGGCTTCACCTGCTCGGTTTTGAGATTATTAGCTACGATACAATATGCCACATACCAGAATTTGGCTCAGGTAAAATACGTAATTTGCTGATTAAATTAGATAATATAGCTAGAGAATCTAAACTCCCCGCAGGCGGATTATTCGTCATTCATGCAATAAAATCTGTAGCCGGAGCATCCGCTATAGTAAGAAAGAAAGCTAGACATAAACCTTTAGCTGGCATGAGAGCTCCTGCGCCAAGCGTGGGATCTATCATTCCGAGTGAAGCATATTGTCCAAGGAAATTAAATTGAAGCAAGTGCAGATTTTTACTGATGGCGCATGTCGAGGTAATCCAGGAAAGGGCGGATGGGGAGCTCTTCTTCAGTCTGATGGGGAAGAGCGAGAAATCTGCGGTGGAGAAATTTTGACCACTAATAACAGAATGGAATTACGGGCTGCCATCGAGGCACTAAAAGCACTCAAGCAAACTTGTGACATTGATTTAACAACTGATTCCTCTTATGTAAAAAATGGAATAACTCAGTGGCTAACTAAGTGGAAAGCAAACAACTGGTTAACTTCAAACCGAAAACCTGTAAAAAATATTGATCTTTGGAAAGAATTGGATGAACTAACTCAAAAACACAGTATTCGTTGGCATTGGATTAAGGGGCACAGTGGGCATATAGGGAACGAAAGTGCTGACAGACTGGCTAACAGAGGTATTGATGAACTATAAGATTTTCAGATGAGACAAATTGTATTAGACACTGAAACCACTGGACTCGAAATCACTCAAGGACATCGAATTATTGAAGTGGGATGCGTAGAATTAGTCAATAGAAAGTTGACGGGAAACCATTACCATCAGTATATAAATCCCGAAAGAGAGATTGATCAAGGAGCAATAGAAGTTCATGGAATCACCCTGCAAAGCCTTTTAGATAAACCAACTTTTTCCGGAGTAGCTTCAGAACTTCTCGACTATATCGATGGAGCTGAATTAATAATTCATAATGCGCCTTTTGATGTAGGTTTTCTAGATTCAGAATTTAAACTATTAGATCAAACTTTCGCAGGTATAGAAGCTAAGTGTCAGATCATTGATACTCTGCAACTGGCTCGTCATAGACACCCCGGTCAACGTAATAGCTTAGACGCACTTTGTGAGAGGTACGATGTGGACAATTCACAAAGAGAGCTGCATGGAGCGCTTCTCGATGCAGAGATTCTTGCAGACGTCTACCTAATGATGACAGGAGGTCAAACCTCACTAAGATTAGCAAATACCGATGATAAACAGGAAGGGCGTGGAGACGGATTTGAACCGGTTAAGAGGCTTTCTTCTGGAAATAGGAACCTGCCGATAATTTATCCTACTGACTCTGAACTAGACGCTCACGAAGGTTATATAGACCTCCTGGGAGAAAGAGGGCGCTCGATATGGAAAGAGGAAATCGAAGCACCCTAGAGAAATTATATTCTAACCAACGATAAACTGTGTAACAGCCCAAAAACCTACGCCACCCAAAACTAGCGTGTAAGGAAAGGCCATTATCACCATTCGTCCGTAAGATAAGCGGATTAGTGGGGCAAGTGCCGATGTTAATAAGAACAAAAAAGCGGCCTGTCCATTCGGTGTGGCTACACTAGGAAGGTTTGTCCCGGTATTTATTGCTATGGCAAGTTGGTCAAATTCTTTCCTCGAAATAGTCCCAGCATCTAATGCAGCTTTAACCTCATTAATATACACGGTTGCAACAAAAACGTTGTCGCTAATCATGGACAAAATTCCATTAGCCAAAAAAAACATAGGAGGCCTTAGATCGGCTTCCATGGCAAGAACAGTATTGATTACAGGTGAAAATAGGTGCTGATCATGGATTACTGCTACTATCGCAAAGAAAACAACAAGTAACGCCGTAAACGGAAGCGCCTCTTCAAATGCGTGGCCAATCTGATGCTCTTCGGTTATACCGTTAAATGCCGTCAGTAGAACTATCACCATTAGACCGATCAATCCGACTGCTGCCAAATGCAGTGCTAAAGCGATAACTAATATTGCAGCGACAAGCCCCTGGATAACTAATTTTGCATTTAATAATGCATTACGTTTCTTCTCTTCCTCCGCCTGATAGTCAACTAAAATATCACGAACTACTTTTGGCATGGTAGCGCCATAGCCAAAGTACCCAGTCGCTTCTAGAAAAATACAAGTAAGTAGACCACAGGCTAATACTGGCATTGTTACCGGAGCCATGAGCAAGAAGAAGGTTATAAAATCCCACCCGGCTACTGTTGCTATGAGCAGATTCTGAGGCTCGCCCACAAGAGTACAGACTCCACCTAATGCCGTTCCTACAGCGCCATGCATCAACAAACTGCGCAAAAAAGCGCGAAACTGCTCTAATGATTCCCGATGATCATGGTGCACATCGTCATCATCATTGCCTGTTACTCCTCCAGAGGATGAAGCTACACGATGATAAACATTATAGAAACCTACGCCCACACTAATCAGCACCGCCGTAACTGTTAAAGCATCCAAAAACGCAGATAAAATAGCAGCTACAAAGGAAAAAAGAACTGAGAGAGCGACCTTAGATCTCACATTAATCAATATTCTAGTAAAGACAAATAGCAGCAAATCTTTCATAAAATATATTCCCGCCACCATAAACATTAGCAGCAGAATTACCTCGAAATTAGCAACAGTTTCTTCAAAAACCATTTGTGGTGAGGTCATTCCTAGTATAACGGCCTCGATAGCTAGGAGACCTCCAGGTTGGAGTGGATAACACTTTAGGGCCAGTGCTAAAGTGAATATGAATTCCCCAATCAATACCCATCCTGTAACAAATGGCCCAAGCGTATAAAGCATTAAAGGATTAAGGAACAAAAAACCAATAATCGCCTGCTTGTACCATACAGGGGAATTGCCGAGAAAATTTTTCCAAAAGGCATGCAACATTTTGCCACTCCGAGGTTAAAGAAAGACGAATTCTAATAGTTTTAATTTTCTGATCAAGCCTTCCCTATATTAATTAATGTTGATACATTCATAATGTTAAACCCACGCCTCGATAACATTTCAGAATATCACTTGGCTTAAAACGAGCACCCCAAGAATGTTGCGTCCCGAAGTTAACCAACCCAAAACTTTTAAGAATTGTTGCAGAGTAATCTTTTCAGACGGCAATCTGCTCACAAGACTGTCAAATAGGGCATTTGTCCCGTTCGACGATCATGATTGCAGGCAATACAGCTTGGTCTATGAAAGAGAAATATTCATTGGCTATTGGAACGATATTCCATGTTTTTCATGTGAAATCGATGAAAGCTTGGTAGATCACGACACGTTTCAATTAGTCAGTCTATACAATATTCTCGGTCATGTTGAAGAGTCACTGTTCTTGTTGATCGGACAAGCATTTCAAATATTATGTTGGTCAATAGATCATCAATTTTGTGGAAAGTGCGGTAACAAGACGATCCCACATGAACATGAGAGAGCGATGTGTTGTAATATCTGCAACAGTCAGGTATATCCACGAATCTCACCATGTGTGATAGTTTTAATTACAAAGGGAGAGAAGGTTCTATTGGCTCGCAATATTAATTTTCCTCAGCCAATGTTTAGTACTTTGGCTGGATTCGTAGAAGCTGGAGAGTCAGTTGAAAACGCTTTACAACGTGAAGTAGCAGAAGAAGTAGATCTTAAGATTAAAAATATATCGTATTATGGATCACAACCATGGCCTTTCCCTAGTCAACTAATGCTAGGATTCTATGCTCAGTACTCTTCTGGCGAGATCCAATGCAACCCGAAAGAAATTGCGGAAGCGAGTTGGTTTTCAAAAAAGGATCTTCCAATGATTCCTCCTGCCAGTTCAATAGCCGGCGAATTAATCAGAAATTTTCTAATTAATAATTAGATGTCTTGATAATGTTACAAGGAAAGTATCTATGAATTATGTTTATGACTTTTTATTATTTTTAGCACAGCTATTAGTTCTAATTGGAGGATTGCTCATATTTATCAATGGCATTGTCGCAATTTCTAGCCGCTATAAAACTGAACTAAAAGAAGGTCAAATTGAAGTTCGTAAAATAAACGAGAAATACGAGGCGGCTAGAAATGTGCTAAGGGAAGTCTCTTGGGATGAGCACGACTGGAAAAAAGAGAAGAAATCCGAGAAGAAACGAATAAAGAAAGAAGTAAAAGAACGAAAAAAGCAGTCATCGGGTTCAGAGGAAATAAATTCTAGCAAAAGTAGGCTATATGTAATTGATTTTCAAGGAGATATTAAGGCAAGTCAGGTTGAAAATCTCAGAGAAGAAATTAGCACCGTTTTATCTGAACTAGGGAAGGGGGACGAGATACTTCTCCGACTTGAAAGTCCCGGGGGAATGGTCCACGGTTATGGATTGGCCGCCAGTCAACTTATGAGGATTAAAAAAGCCGGCGCTCATTTAACAGTTTCAGTGGATAAAGTAGCGGCCAGCGGCGGTTACATGATGGCATGTGTAGCAAGCGAGATCGTTGCAGCCCCATTTGCACTAATAGGATCAGTAGGTGTGGTAGCGCAAATTCCAAACTTCCACAAATTACTTAAAAAGAATGAAATAGATTATGAGATTCTAACAGCTGGAGAATTTAAGAGAACGATGACGGTGCTTGGAGAAAACACCTATAAAGGTCGTGAGAAGTTTATGCTAGAACTAGAGGATACTCATAATTTATTTAAAGATTTCGTTAGTCATCAGAGACCAAAACTAAATATTTCTGACATAGCGACAGGCGAAGTATGGTATGGGGAGAGGGCAATAGAATATGGTTTGGTTGACTCTATAAAAACATCAGATGAACTTATACAAGAACGCCTCGAGTCATGGGACATTTTTTCGGTAAAATTTGTCGTGAATCATTCGTGGCAGGA
>JAQWLX010000100.1 GCA_029247075.1 Halieaceae bacterium
GACGGGACCTGTTGTCGGGCAACGTGAGTCTCTTGCTCACACCAAGTGATACGTTTGAGGCCTTATTGCGCTTTGATTTTTATGACGACGAAAACGAAGGGCCGGAAAATCTTAATATGTCTAACCAATACGATGGGTTATGCGCTGGCTTTGGTATCCCTTTTGGTCTAGGTTGTGATTCTACTTCGCACACCGTAGCAGCGGCTGATGATTTTAAGACTAGCGTTGTAACACTGCCTCACCTCAATCATATTGACGGCAACAATGCCTCTCTCGAAATGAATTGGGACATGGGTAATTCCCAGGTTACAGTTATTACCGGATATCAGGATTTTGAAGAATTGCTTGACACGGGTTTTGAAGGAGCTCCGATTCTAGTCACCCAGTTCCGGAGACCCCAAGAGTATGAGCAATTTAGTCAAGAACTTAGATTATCGTCGCAAGCTTTTGATTCTAAGTTAGATTATGTATTAGGCCTTTTTTACTTTTCAAGTGAATATACGACGATTCAGGACTTCAATTTCTTTGGTGCAAAGGCTCAGTATTTTACATCCAATCAGGAGATTGATGCCTTGGCCGTCTTTGGCGAGGGCACGTTCGCTGTGTCAGATGCTTTATCGCTCACCTTCGGAGCGCGATACACTGATGAGGAGAAAACCTTTAATCATGATCATCCGATAGAGGGTACCGGTCCTTTTACTTTTCAGGGTAAGGATAGTTGGAGTGAGTTCACACATCGAATTGGTTTTCAATATGACTTTAGCGATGACCTGATGGCCTATATTACATGGAGCACAGGGTTCAGAAGTGGTGGTTGGAATGGACGTCCTGGAACGCTTGGTGGAGTTGGACCGTATGATCCGGAGACAGTAGATAATTATGAAGTGGGTTTTCGGTCGGAGCTGTTAGATGGACGAATGACGTTTAACGTGACTGGTTTTATTACCGAATATGACGATAAGCAAGAATTTAATGTGGTCGCGAATCCTGTGACGGGTGGTTTCGATACCAAGGTTGAAAATGCCGCCGAGGTTAGTTACGAGGGTGCCGAAGTTGAGATTTTTGCGAAACCCTTACCAGAGCATGATTTTAGCCTCCGGTTTTCACTTGGTATTTTAGATGCGAAGTTTGACAAGAGAATGCGCGGTGGTGTGAATGTAGCCGATCAAACTGCAATGATTTACGCGCCGGACCTTACTGCCAGCATGGGTTTTACATATAATCGAGCCATTTTTAATGGATCTACTCTTAACCTCAGCGGAAATTTGAATCATGTAGGCAAACATCGAGGTCGAACTGAGATTCCGATGGAACCCATTGCTTCCGGTAGAGACGTCGTTAAGAGCCGTAATGAGCTGGATCTTGCCGCTACTGTTGAGACACCATTTGGAGACGGCGGGAAGTTTTTTGTGTCTTTGTACGGTACTGATCTATTAAAGGATGGAGCGTATGTGGATAGGCCTGTCGAAGTGAGGCCACTGTTCTTTATCGGGGGGATGCGAGTAAGACGACAGTACGGCGTGAGAATCGGTATAGAATATTAATCTGTTTGTTCGATTAATAGTTGATTAGGGCAGCTTTTTCAAAGTTGCCCTTTTTCACTGGGTTTCTGGTGATCTGGTTTTTGTTATTTAGGAACTATAGCCCTCGACGCTTAGCTTGTTGTTTTGACGCTTTACATATCGAGGCAATCTACTAACCAACTTTGAGATGTAAGGAAGCTTTAAATGCCTGCAGAATTAACTCCTCCTGAGTTTCACAAACGTTACCCCAGTCTCGGTACCGGCGCTGTTAGTACAGACATGTACTGGAAACCTGAAATATTCGCGAAGGAAGTAGAAGCAATCTTTCGACCTAGCTGGCATTACCTTGGCAGAATCGAACAAATTCAGCGACCCGGAGATTTTTTTGTTAGGGAACTTAGAACGTTTGGTATTTCGGTACTGGTGGTGAGAGGCGAAGACAATGAGATTCGGGCATTTTTCAATGCTTGCATTCATCGTGGGAACAAATTGCAGGTTCGCACCGTCGGTCGGCGTCGAACATTCACATGCAAGTTTCATGGCTGGCGTTATGCGTTAGATGGCAGAGTAGACCACATTCCGGATAAGGAAGGTTTTCCTGGCATTGATTGCAAGAACATTAAACTAAAACAACTCAATACCGCGATTTGGCAGGGATTTATCTTCGTTAACATTAACGACCAGCCCGAGCAAACGCTTGAAGAATATCTCGGCAGTCAGGGAGGTGACCTGGTTGGATATCCGTTCGAAAAAGGCGTAACACAGTTTAAAATCGAGACCGAAGTAAATTGTAACTGGAAGTTTTTGCTCGACTCCTTCACAGAGTCATACCATATAGCTCAACTGCATAATCGCTCCATCAATGGACCGATGGCTGGCCCTGACAATCCTTTTGGGCGTGCCGTTGATGTAAGGATAAAAGGGTTGCATAGATCGTTTGGTACTCGAGGAAATTTGAATTTTAAGCCGGAGCCGGTGCAGCAGCTTGCACTGAATTATTCTCCTAGCCTTTCGTTGACAGCTGCTGGTGGTGAGGCAGACCATAAACCTAAAGGAGTTAACCCAACTGATTCTCCCGATTGGTGTATGGACGTAAATGTTTTTTTCCCCAATCTCCTATGCACCATTGGTGGTGGTACATATTTTACGCATCAGGTATGGCCCCTTTCCGCTAATAAAACACACTGGGAATTAACTGGTTATCTTCGACCTGCCACCAATGCCGCCCATCGTTTTGGTCAAGAACATGCACTTGTGGAGCTTCGAGATGTTGTCCTAGAAGACTTAAATATCCTCGAGCGCATCCAAAAAAATATTGAAACGGGGTTGATTCCTGAATTTCATTTCCATGATCATGAAATTGCCCTTCGCTACCAGAACTACACCGTCGAACACAAAATCAGTGGCACTACCAACGAGATTGCAAAGGCTAATCAATGATTTCGACGCGATCAGGTTCTCTACCAAAAGAATTTAGTGAATTAGAAGTTTGGTGTGAAAAATGGTGCTTGGAGGGCATGAAGGAGCGAAATAATCAAAGGCATGCCACACCCATCGATGAGATTCGGGATTTCTATTCCGCAATGTTAAAGCGTGCTGATGATGCACTCGAATATTTGTCCGCATTGAAGCTAGGCGAGCTGAATTCAGAGCAGACGAATCTTCTCAGACTCCTTTGCGCTCTGGCAGAGGTGGGACCGGCGGTAGAGTGGTTTGGTTCGGAGCACGTAGTTGATGGTTACGATCGACACGCTTTGCATATTCGAGAAATTCCTGAAAACGTTTCACAGTTAGGATGATAGTCAGCCTGCCTCGAAAGAACCATTTAGACATATTCTGGCAAATGCTCATGGGGGGAATTGTTCAAGCATTTCTATTGTTAGTATGCATTTTGTTATCGGTTAGAGTTGTTAGTGCGTCAACTTGGCAGCACTTTGGTGGTGATCCGGGTGCTAAAAGATATTCGTCACTGAACCAGATTAATAGATCAAATATAGGCAAATTGAGAAAAGTGTGGACTACTCGCACTGGAGAACAAGAAGAATTTGGTAAGCGCTACAATTTTTCGCTTACGGTTAATACACCAGCTCTAATCAGCGATTCTATAATCGCTTGCTCGGCTTTCAATCGCATTATCGCGCTCGATCCAGCCACCGGGTCCGAGAAGTGGCGCTATGATCCTTGGGAAAATACACCATTGTATGATGTGGTCTATTATCGATGTCGTGGCTTAGCTTATTGGGAGTCAGATGAGAAACACCCTTATCTTGCAAAGGGTGCGTGTGAGCAAAGGTTATTTATGGCGTTGCCATCGAACCACGTTATTGCTGTTAATGCGCGTGACGGGACCCTTTGCCGTGATTTCGGCAATGACGGTCGAGTATTTGTTGATAGAGCTTCGGAGATGGCGATACCAGCTGAGATAATGCTGACTAATCCAGGTGCTGTGGTAGGAGATGTCGTAGTATTTGGTAGCTTGGTCGCAGATAGTTATCGTGCCTCTGGTCCCTCTGGAAAAGTAGTGGCTTTGGACGTGATCACTGGAGAAGTGAGATGGGAGTATGATCCGATCCCTCGATCTCCAGAAGATCAACGCTATGCGACTTGGTTTAACGATAGTGCGAAGAGAGGTGGCGGCGCTAATGTGTGGACTACTATGTCGGTGGACGAGGATCGAGATCTCATTTTTCTACCTACAGGCAGTCCTTCTCCGGATATGTTCGGAGGGTTTCGTCAAGGCAAAAATGAGGATGCTAACTCAGTTGTAGCGCTCAGAGGGACTACTGGTGAAAAAGTTTGGAGCTATCAAATAGTTCATCATGATTTGTGGGATTATGATTTGCCGGCAGCACCGGTTTTGTTGGATTTGAAGCGAAAGGGAGAAAAGGTACCTGCAGTTGTCCAGACTACGAAACAGGGATTTATCTTTGTTTTCCATGCAATCACCGGTGAGCCTTTGTTTAATATTGAGGAAAGACCAGTTCCCCAGACAACTCTGGTAGGTGAGTGGTCTTCAGCAACACAACCATTTCCAGAAAAGCCTAGACCTCTATTATCGGGTGAGGTATCGGAAGAAGTTGCGTGGGGTTTTACATTTTGGGATAGAGGCAAGTGTAAAAAATGGTTCGAACGATTAGATAATGATGGCATCTATACTCCGCCTTCGGAGAGAGGGATAGCTCTCAGACCTTCTTGGAGTGGCGGTATGAATTGGGGTGGGCCGGCAGTTGATCCCCATTCAGGAATCATGGTCGTAAATCTCACGAATGTTATTACCGAAGTTTTACTTGAGCGCCGAAAAGAAAGTATGGATCCGTTGCCTGGTATATCGATTGATGATACTCGTACTTTGCGACGGCAATTAGGCTATCCGATGTTTGACACACCTTTTAGAGTAAGGGCTCAGGCAATCCTTTCCCCCTTTGGAGCTCCATGCAATCCGCCACCTTGGGGGAAGCTTGCCGCGGTAGATCTAAATACTGGTGATATTTTGTGGGATAGAGCACTCGGTACGATAGATAAAATATCACCGATATTTCCTTTTCCATTAGAACTTGGCACTCCCAATCTTGGAGGTCCACTCGTGACGGAATCTGGATTGATATTTATCGCCGCGACCATGGACGACAGGATCCGAGCATTTGATATCGATGATGGTGAAATGCTTTGGTCTGCAAGATTGCCAGCTGGAGGTCAAGCTGGACCGATGACTTATGAATGGGAAGGTGTGCAGTACATACTTATAGCAGCCGGCGGACACGCTTGGTTGGGTACAAAGCAAGGTGATTATTATATTGCCTATGCCCTCGAGCAGTAGCTGGTACCGGTTAATCCCATCACTCGTATTTTCTCTGTTGCCTTAGCAATCTAATTGGTTGCAGGTTGGACATCGATTAGAATTAAGGACTATGACCATATGGCGGAGTGATCAATGAAATAAAAAGATTTTCCCTTATTCTGGAATTGATGTTTACTATGTTAGATGACAAATATTATATGTTTCACGGTTTGGGTGTTTTTTAATTATGAATTTTGAACTTGAAGAAGAATACGTGATGTTTAGGGATATGGTGAGAACCTGGGTCGATAAAGAATGCCCCAAGGATTGGTGCCGTGAATTGGAAAGGCAGGAGCATGTCTACCCCGAAGAACTTTGGAAAAAGCTTAGTGAGGCCGGTTTCAATGGAGTAGGGATTGATGAAAAGTATGGTGGAATGGGTGGAGATATTCTAATTCAATCCATATTCATGCGTGAGTTCGCGCGAAATGTTGCTGGGCTTTGCTGGATCTGGGGTGTTACCTCATTCTCAGGAAGCAAATCTATAGGCTATTACGGTAGTGAAGAGCAAAAGCAACGTTTTCTTCCAAAAATGGCAGCTGGAGAACTTCGTACTGCCATGGCATTTACGGAACCCTCTGGTGGAACGGATCTTCTCGGTGCGATGCGCACTTCGGCAAAGAAGGTCGATGATGGATGGATTATCCAGGGTGAGAAGGTCTGGAGTACCACCGCTAATACGGCGGACTACCTGCTAGTAATTGCTCAGACAGATAAAAACCCTAAAAAGAGAAGTGAAGGGGTCTCCGTATTCTTCGTGCCCAAGGACAGCGAGGGTGTCACCGTTGTGCCGCTTCCTAAGTTAGGTATGCGAGCGCTGTGTTCCTGCAGGATTACTTTTGATGAGGTATTTGTTCCCGATGAGTTGTTGTTAGGTGAAGAAGGCCAAGTCTGGAAGGAGACCACAAATACTCTCAATAATGAACGGATAATGAATGCGGCGAGTTGTGTTGGGATGCTCGATGGTGTGCTCGAGGATGCGTTAGAGTATATGAAGATACGGAAGGCCTTTGGCAGGACTATCGGTGAATTCCAGGCTTTACAGCATTATATTGCCGATATCTCTATGTGGCGCAAGCAGGCTGAACTAATGCTCTACAATAGCGCTTGGTTGCAATCCCAAGGTCTGCCTTGTGCAGTTGAGGCAGCAATGACCAAAACGGTTGCTTCAGAGTATGCTTGTCAAGCGGCTGATAAGGGAATATCGATCTTGGGGGGCATGGGGTATTCGGCAGAGACTGATATGCAACGTTATTGGCGTGACGCGCGGCTCATGCAGATCGGACCAGTAAGCAATGAAATGGCGCGTAATATGATAGCTGAGGGTCTTGGGTTGCCAAGATCGTTTTGATCAGTTTCTAAATTTAGTTCCTTGGTGTTATCTAAATTTATGAAGATTTAGTGGATAAAGAATAATGAGCAAAATAGATATAGCAAAACAATTTTACGAATTCTCCTCGTCGGAAAACAAAGAGACGTTCGATGCTCTTTTACATCCGGATTTCAGAGTGATTGAGTCAGATAATATGCCTTACGCGGGAACCTACAAAGGGGCAGATGGTTTTAGGGAAATAGTATCAATAGTGTTTGGGTATTTCGAAACTCTTCATGTAGAACCGATTCTTTATACTGAAGGAGATGATCATGTTATTGCACTGGTCACTGTTGAAGGTGTAGGGAAAAGGCGAGGGGAAGCGTTTAAGAGTGATCTTTTAGAGGTATTTCGTTTCGAGGGCGAAAAGATTATTGAAATACGACCCTACTATTGGAATCAAGATCTTATTGCGAATCTTTGAAGTCGTTGGCAAATTCCTTAACGCCTTGATTAAAATTTTTGTATTAGCACAGATTTCCGATTTTCCTAGCCTAGCCGTGGCAAGTAAAAACGCGTTTTGATTTTATTTCGAAGGTTGCGCTCTCCATGTATGTAAATACACAGACCACGTGCCATCCTCACGTTTTCTAAGAAAATCCACGTAGCTTGATGGCGAAATATTTTTGGAAATTGCGCCTCTTTCAAGTTTTACGGTCGCGCTTTTGACAACACTGCGCTGGATCGTGTAGTCATACTCGGCAATAGCGGTGCCACCAAAAACGGTGACCATTGGCGGATTATCGACTTGAATCTGGTAATTTGCGCTAGAGAAAACCGGGCCTAAAAAGCGCCGATAATTATCAATTCCGTTTACTGAGTCACCGGCTGGAGGACGTAAGCGAATGTCGTCGTGGAGATTAGAGAGGTAGGCATCTATGTCGCTAGCTTCCACGGCGACCTTCCAGTTTAAATAAAGTGCTTCTATTTCTTTTATGTCTTGTTGTTCCGCTGCCACCAGTGGATTGATTACAAATGTCGCACCCAATAAAAGGATTGCCAGGTTTTTAAAATGAGTTATATCTAAGTGATTATTTTTAATACTGAACATTATTATTATCCCATATCATGCTTAAAATTATTCTGCTTGCGTAAAAGTGTTCATGGAGTTTAGGTAAAGAATCCGAATAGATTAAGCAGTTTCAATTAATTCTAGCGGATATTGATAGATACCTCTGGCGTTGTCTTTTTCGATGATAAATACATTCTCCATGTGCGAAGGGCCTAGTTTGCTTCCGAAGTATAGGCAGTCAAGGCTTAATACCATGGATTCTTCAATTGAAAAGCCCTCTGTGGCGCCATGAATCCCCGTCGCAGGATATCGAGTAGGATTCTCGAGAGGCACTCTACCGATAGAGTGAATCACTATTAATAGTTTTCCGGGCGCGTCTAGTTCGGTTGCAGAGCCGCTTCGCACTCTATCGCAAATCTCAGCTGTGTTCATGCCCGGGCGCAGGTGTTCGGCGGCTTCGAGAAAGCAATCATGCACGATCTGATGTTGTTTTCGGTAAGTGTCAGTGGCAGCACCAATGTGTGCAGTTCGATTGATATCTATCCAATAATTTTTATACTTTCCTTGTGTTTCGAGTATCACAATTTGACCTGCCTCGAATGGAGCATCGAATGTCGTGCGAAACAAATCGGGCCTGAAAATGGTGTCATAGCTTCCGCCAAATAACATAGGGCTATTAGGCAGCGGATCCACATCTTCATCGATCATGAAGTGGGCGACGGATTTTTCTATTTCACACCAACGTTTGCCAGTCTGCAGCATTGAGACAGTGTGAGTCATTATCTTGTCGGCTTTGAGACCACTTTCCACGATGAGCTCGATCTCTTCGGGCGTTTTAATCGATCTTGTCCTGAACATTACATCAAGCCCGTCTCCGTACCTTTGGCCTGACTTATGATTCATTGATAGGGCTACTCGCATATCGTCGAATAGAATTTTTTCATTTGACAGATCCTGATCTTGAAGGAATTCGGCGATGCTTTCGATGATATCCTTAGCACAGGTGCCGCCAACGAGTTCGGAGTAATGATTAAGTTCGGTTAGTAGTTCGTTATCTAAAGCAAGGTAAGCGTCTTCGGCTCGGGCAGTGATGCAAAAATTTAATAGTTCGAATGTTCTTAGTTCTTCAAAATGGATTGGGTGCTCTGTTCTAGAAGCGACTACCAGACCTATTAAGCTAGCTTCCGGTAAAAAAAGTGTGCATTTTTGTATCGAGTTGGCGGGAACAAATACGGCTGACAAGGGTTCAGTTAGATGCCACCCATCCATTACAGATTGATAAGAAGTGATGTAATCGACATGGTCAGCTGTCGAAAGCAGGATGCCGGAGGCTCCAGTGTTTCTGAGGTACCTTTGAAGATGTTTAATTTTTTTTAAATTTGTATTCATCATCACTCATTGATTCAAAATATTTTGCGGTGAGTTCAGTTTTTACTGAAAACACTTCTTGCCGCAATAAATAGAAGTACAATGATAATTATAACACTCGGTAATGCGGGTAGAAATCCGATAATTCCAAAAGCATCCGTATCCCCGAAGCGATTAGATCCGAAAGTGAGAGCCCGATTTGCAGCAGCATTTCCAAACCAGTAAAACATGGTGAATGACCAAGCAACATAAATCACTCCGTAGGAGACAAATTTTTGATGTGCTGCCTTGAGATTCAGGAGAGGTAGGGCTAGTCCCAAAACCATCACAAGCAATCCATTCATGGCTCCGCCGCTATGTGCGCGGATCCAGCCTTCACTCGTTCCGTAGGCCGATATGGAGATTATCTTACCAGGCCAGGCTTCGAAACCTCCGAGTAGCGAGAACATCAACATGTATCCAGCGAGCATGGAAACTAATATTACAAGCAGTCCATGGCCGAGCATGAGTTTTTGTAATCGGTCGACGTTCATTTATTTCTCCTTTTTTAATTCTTGGGGATAATTTCTTACGATACTCTCATTCCGCTTAGGTTGAGTCCTCTGTATCTTAGAATGGGACCGGGATGTCTGGATGACTTGTATCGATGAGCGGAACTGGTTTGTTGTTGTCGTGAGAATTGTGTCCCTTTATCCATTCAAGCATCCAATCGGGGTCCTCGAAAGATCGAGGATTATGCCAAGGCAAAAGAGCGTGGAGCATGTAAGGGTGAACATTCCAAATCAATGCCATCGTTTCTTTGACTAGCAGAAAATATGTAAGGGGCTTGCTCAGAAGCTGATCTTTTTTAAAGCAGAAAACATGGCAAATATACCAAGCATCATTACGTGACTCGAACCGTGCAGTACGCCAAGTGCTCGCGGGAAATAGCTCCCCGAATACGCCATGTAAACATCGAAAGCGACTGTTTTGTGTTCCCCTTCCTCCAGCAAATGCATTAGCCAAAATGAAGTCATGTGTTTATCTGCTCCTCGCCATAGTTTCCTCCTCTTACGTATTGCCCAGTTAGTGAATTCCTTTGTCATGGTTTCGAATCCAGCACTATAGGCAAGGCGGGTACGCAAATTTCTCGTTAGAAGCTTTTTATAGGATTTATCAAAAAAACTCTCGATTCTTCCAAGCTGAGGGTGGCCATTTTGTTTGAGAAGATCATTAACCTTGCGATGGCACTCAAAATGGCTCCGTTCTTGTCCATTGAATGCTTTCATGTCTTCAAGCAATGCGGGTTCATTTATGTATTGCATAGCCTCGCAGTTAGTCTTGATAAGATAGGGTTCAAGATACGGCATGGTTAGTGAAATCCCGTTCCAGAAGTGCGATCGTACGGCATTGTGAGGTACCCATATATGGCTTGGAGGTTGTCGGGAAATTCAAAGAAGAAAGGCCTGACAACGATCGTGTCCACTCTTTTAGGTTGGTAACGATAGTTTTTGACTTGGGCTTTTGGTTTTTCAGTCAAAACGTTGCGCTATCCGATAGGGGGGATCCACCTGACAACCTAGAGATTCTCGTGGGCTTCACACTATTTTTTCCTTGATCGGTGAATTTATTTTCTCTCTTTTCCAGAGTAACGAAATAATTTGCTTGTGTCTTACTACGCTATCTAAACTAATATCCTGTTAGCTTTTTTTCTAAATATTCTATACTTTGACCATACCGTAATTACCCAATAGGTGAAATATGTTCAGAGTTTTCGGGTTGGCTTGTTTCTTTTTCGTTGTTTTGACTTCTTGTGGAAAATCCGTCGACTCGCAAGATCGTAAGTCTGTGGAATTAATTGATCCGGCAGTGGTGAATGCGCTGCGACTGACCACGGAAAATCAAGATGGCAATAATTGGATGAGTCATGGGAGAACTTATAGTGAGCAGCGTCATAGCCCATTAAGCCAAATTGATATTGAAACTATTTCTG
>JAQWLX010000116.1 GCA_029247075.1 Halieaceae bacterium
CGCGATCAAATGACCAAGAAGCAGACGCTGGGTCAGGTTGAATCCAATAGCTTTATTGAATTGAGCAGGGAGATACCCCTGTTCCAGTTGATACGCCAGAAGTCCTCTGGTGTTGTTAATGCGGAATTCAAAGAAGTGCAGCGAGCGCCTCTGAAAGGGATCAATACCGACGACCTTGACATGAGCAGGACGGTGTCTGAGGAGGACATGAAAGGAGCAATCGAGAAGGAGCGTGCGGTTGTTCCTAGGTTATCTTCGCTGAGGGACAATTCGGAGTTTGAGTTTTATGATATTACTACCGCGCGCACCTTTCAGATGAGTGCATCGATGGCTGAGATGGCGGATTTTTCGCGTTCAATGTCGAGGAACCCTGACCAGAGTATGCCGCTTGACAGACCAGACCGTCGGGAAGTGGCCCAGGATGAGCAGACGAAGAAGTCCTGGAGTAATGCCCATGACAGTCGGTCACGCCGTGCTATTGCAGACGGTTATCCCGATACAGCTTCCATCTACCAGCGGATAGCGAATTATGGCGGTTGTTCGGCCAATGTCATCAGTGCGAATTCCCAGAGGCTGGTGGCAACTACAGCAGGACATTGCGTGTTTGCTACCAGAAATACTTTCAGTAGCTCCACCGTTGATCCGCGCCGTAATGGCAGTGCATCCCCCACCTGGGGAACCTGGACAGCGGTGGGCTTCGCGTATGATCCTAACTATCGCGACCTCAATTGCGAAGGAGCTTGGGATGGTTCGAAGTGTATTAAGCACGACATAGCTCTTGTTATTGCTGTGCCTAATGCTGGTGCTACCCCACCGAAGACGATGGGTTGGGCCTATCGTTCGAAGTCCTGGTTGAATGCCAGGAACAAATACCGCCGTGGCTATCCTGGATGTAGTTATTCGTATAGCCCAGCTGGTTGCACAACTAACAATCTCTATGGAGATGGTGCCTTTAGTATTGGGGGTTTGTGGTACCCCGTAAGTGGTGGCTGGAATCGAGTAATGGCCGTGTCGACTGATTTGAATCCAGGCGATAGTGGTTCAGGTTCTTACTATTACAGCGGTGATTATCCTTATGTCTTTGCGGTGACCTCGGCTGAACAGCTTTGTGGTACAAGCTGCACTGGCACTCATGTTAATTATCTTCGTCGCATCACGCCGGTCTGGTTTGATTTTATAAGTGATTTGATTTTATAAGTGATGTTGTGCACTGATTGACATGTAATGTGGCCCGGTGAGAGATTTTCTAAACACTGGGCCGCTTGCAGTTTTTCCTTCGGACTGGTTCTGGTGGCTTGCGTTACTGAGTTTAGACAGAAAGATTTAGCTAGTCTTCCTTCATCTAATGGTGTTGTTGATTTACTAATTTCATTGGAACCAGCAACTGAAGATGGTTCCACTTTTTGCCGGGGCTTACATGTTGGTGATGGGAAGGTTATTACCGCGAGTCACTGCCTACCTTCTTTGATGTCAGAGGTTACAGTCAACTGCGGCCTAGACACTTCGATTGTCGGGCGAATCGAGCGATTTGAAAGACATCATGAAGCCGATATCGCCTGGGTGCAATTATCTTCTGCAGTTACTTGTCCAATCACTAGGATTGATCTATCGGAAGTGAGAGGTGTGTCCTCGATCTGGTTAGCTTCGCGCTACAAACTGGGGTTTGTCCCGATCCGATACGAGGATTCGTTTACGTTTCAGGGTCGACAGACAGAAAATTGCTTAGATCGAGGCGATTCAGGTGCCCCGGCGTTTGTTGAACCTCCCGATCAGCAGAGTTTTTTGCCTGCGGTGGGCATTTTGATTTCTGGTCAGCCGGATTGTCCCGCTTGGCAGACTGTTCTAAAATTTAGTGCCGTGGCAGACTGGTTGGCAGAGGTATAGTTATCCAAGAGGCGCTTATGAGGACATCCGTTTTATTTCTGGTGGTGTCCAGTTTTTCTCTTTTTGCTTGCAGCGAATCATTAAATCATCTCGTTTCTAAAGTGGCCAATGGGCAAGCTGAACAGGATCCATTTCGAGTACTGTCCGGAATCGATTTCTGCGCACTGGCGCCCCATAACTTTGAGGATGGCGTAGAACAACGAGCTTTTACTCGAATGCGCCTATCTGATGCGAATGACGCGGAGGATGGGCAGATTGGTTGGTTGCTTGGTCCCAGTACGAAGGAGACACCGATGATAGCCGCAAGTGCCATCGATTGGGATGTTTCTCCATCTAGCCCTATGATGCGTTCACTAAAATCTACAAAAATGGATATATATGCTGGCGATGTTAAGGCAAAACTCCGTTTATCTTTACCGGCGAATCTTCAGAATATCGGTGATTTAGACTCACTCCAGGCGTTTTTTGACAATGCTTTTTCGATCAGTCTCAGGTTTTACAGTGGTCAAAAACTGACCGGCCTCCCAGAGGGGTGGGTGGTGAACTACGGACCCTGCTCTAGAAGTTCGATCCGTGACGCGCTCGTCTTTGAATTTCAAGGGGGAGACATATTGACAGCGGAAATTGTGACCGCCAATGGGACTCTTGGAAATGGTTATTACGTTGGATTTTTAATATCAATGTCCGGTAGCTGGAGGGGTAATACTCTTAATCTGTCCGAGTTTGATCGATTGTATATGCATGGCTCAACAAAGAGTTGGGCGCAGAGAAGCATACCAACTCTTTCGGTAAGGTGGGCGGAAAGCGGCGAGGAGGACGAATCCTGTGGAATTGTTTTCAGTACTCGGCAGTGGTATGCCTCGGACGCCGTAAGAGGGTACAAAGTGCACGATCTGAGGTGCAATGGAAGATTGGGTAGCATTCGGCCTCTCGTTGGTGTTAGCTACGCCGATCATTACGTTCTACCTTAACTCGGCTACTGGTTTTGAGAAATATAAGTGATGTTTATAAGACATTATAGGAGATAATATTTAGCATCAATAAATGCTGTAGTAATGGCGTCCAAGTGAGTCCGCCACTTCACTTTCTTATTACAAAACATCGGTTAAAAAAGCTTTAATATATTGAGTATGTAATCCAGCGCAGTTACATTAAAGTCTATGTTGATGTTAGATTTGATGCGAGTGTGGTTATGGATAGAAAAGTAAAAGCTAGTCTAATTTTCGCTGTGGTATTTTTTTCATTATCGCCAAGCGCCTTGGCTGAAAAGACACATTATTTTGTTCTACAAATGGGGCTTAAAAACGGTGCAAAAGGACAAGCATCGGCCGGAATCTTTGAGAGAAGAGATCAAGGTAAAGTAACTAATAGAGTAGTAGAGAGCAGGGTAACGAAGTGGCATCTTTCCAGAGAAAGTTGTAATGAAAGTATTATAGAGATCCAAAAAGGCCTCTCACAATTTCTTTTAGAGACTGATCCTAGTGGACTCGCCGTTGCCACTTTAAAATGGAAAAGATCGTAATTTGCCAATGTTCGTTGCGATAATAACGAATCCCAACAAAAATAGTGTTAATAAAGCTCGGGAAAGACTAGAGTCATTTCCTGGGTGAGAGAAAGAAAAAAGGTAGTCGGTATATCTTAGGCTCGTAATCAATATGCACATGATGGACGTAAAAAGGCCTATTATAGGAAGAATTTTCATATCACGTTTGAAAATTAAATCTATCATCAAATATACATATGAAACAGCAATAATGAAGAATACTATTCCAAAAGAATTTTTGACGAATATGGCAACATACAAATTGTAGAAAATTCTACTAAAGTCATTTGCGCCAAGCACAAGCTCTCTTCCGAATGCTATTAAAACTTCTTTTTCAGGCAGAATTGCAAAGTTTATTCCAATAGATCGGAGGTCAAAATTAAAAACATGTAGTGAAAATGGCATGACAAAAAGTAGACAAAAGTAGATAAAAATGATCGGATGTCCTAACTTTTTAGCAGTAGGAATTAAAAAAAATGTAGCCAATATCGCTGCTGTATAGGCAATTCCATAACCCTTGAGGAACGTCGGTATAAAGGCAAGAATTATTGCCAAAATCAGCAGTCTTATATCTCTTATTTCTTGAAAATCGTTGACAAATATAATCGAAAGAAATAATGCGAAGGCAAGCCATAATTCACCATATCCACCAAGCGAAGCATGTGCCTCTACTAGTGGCGTTGATAGGAACATATAAGTAAAAACTATTGAAATTGTTAAAGATTCCGTTTTTCTCAAAAACAAGCCAAATATAGAAATTCCAATCGCTAAATATAATTGTAGCCATGGAATAAAGGGAGCCAAACGAATAGGATCTCCAAATGAGGCCGACCACCCTCCCCACGCTGTAATATAAATTAAAGTTTTTGGATGTGGACCGATTGTAGAAAATGAGTCGTTTTTTTGAGAATTCTCCCGAATAAGAAATTCATTAGCTTCTATTGACCAATACCAAACCGTATCCCAAGCTACTGCAGGCCATAAGAAATTTTCGTGAATTACAAATAAAGTGACAATTATTCCTAGTGCCAAAATCACACAAAATGTAAAATTGAGCTCGTGCGTGCTCCTAGAGTCGTCCAAATCGGTTACAGTTTCTTTAAACAGTGACTTGGCCGCAAAGGTAGCTAAAAACATTCCACTAGAAGTGACTAGTAAAAATGGTGAGATAGCTTTTATATGAAGTTGATCAAGTAACCAAATTTGGGCAGCGAGGCTTACGTATCCGATAAGGAATGAACTACCTATCATTAGACATTTGAAACCAAGATCAGAGTGAAAATACCTCGGCATTAAAATATAAAGAGAGAGAGCTCCTAGTAGCCAAGGCAAAAGCGCGATCAATTGAGATATTAGAAGATTCATAAGAAGGATTTAGAAGTTTGGAAGTGGTGTGTCACTAGCGCAATCAAGCCTATATTTTGTTTGTCTTTCATCCCAATATTGCCATAAAACGATACATCTGCCTTCAGCCGCAGCGGCTCTCTCCTGAAGGGTCTTTCCGGCAAAGAGAAAGTGCGTCTCCACTGCCTGCTCAAATCGCCCTATCATTCTAGGAATATCTAGTCCTATCCAACATAAAAAAACAGCAGTAACATATGCATTAACTGATGAAGTATCCGACGGGGAAGAGTCGAAATTCCAAAACCAGGTGCTACCAACCTTTACGCACGTTAAAGATAGTAGAAGGAGTAATCCGAAAAACAATGCCGGAGGGATATGATCACGTGATACTGTTCCAGTAGCATAGTTGATTGAATGGTGCTTCCACATGTTAGATGACGCCCATTCCATTGGAATAGTTCGTAGTGCTGCGACTATTGAAAATGGTTGAAAAATCAAGTATTCAAAAACAAATCTGTTACTGCGTAAGTCGCCAAATATACCGACGGATAATTCTACAATTTTTCCACTCCATTCAGGATTCTTTGTAAGATCGAAAAAAGATTCTTGGCCAGTTGCGAAATGCAATTTAGTGCTGTGTAAGGGGCTATTCACATCGTTGTTTCGCCAAAAGAGCCTGATTTGTAATCCATGGTTAAGACCCTGCGCCTTCCAGCGCAGGAAAGGATAGTTTTCAGCTAGAAAATTGGTTTCTAACGACAAAACTGCCTCTCCGTCAGCAAGTTCCGTAATAATAGATGAGGAACCTTGGTAGCCTCCATTACCAAAAATAACTGGAGTAAAGTGGTTGCCCCAAATTTCTAGAGGATTGTGATTACTTTCGGACTTGAAACGAAGATATTCCGGGAAAAATGTAGTCCAGAAAACTATAACAATTGTAGCAAGAAAAATCATGGATAGCATAACACTAGTAACTCCCAGCCAAAGAGGAGACTGCAATAACCTTGTTAAACCGAATTTTCTCACTCGTTTTCCAGGAAATTTTAAAAAAGTTGTTTTTACAGATTGTACTTGAATCTTGGTGCCCAGAGGTGGAATCGAACCACCGACACAAGGATTTTCAGTCCTTTGCTCTACCGACTGAGCTATCTGGGCAAATAGATTAAGGTCGACGGCGGTTGCTATTAAAACGGTTGGTTTGTGCTCAGTCAAGCACGGTTACTTCGTTGAGGGGATATATCCTTCCACTGCCGCCACTTCTTCTCCTGAGAAAAATTTTTTCATTGTATCTTGTATGAACCTTCGCGCCTCAGGGTCAGCCAAACTGAGGCACTTCTCGTTTATCAACATGGTTTGGTATGTTTGCCAATCAGACCACGCGCGTTGTGAGATATTTTCAAAAATATCAGCGCCCATCTTTCCTGGAAAAGGTGGTTGCAAAAGTCCTTCGAGCTCCTCCTTATATTTTTTACAAAAAACTTTTCTAACCATTCAAATGTCCACCTAACTAATTTATTAAATTGATTCTATCAACTTCACAATTGGAGCGGGTAATCCAATTTTAGTCGGATTTTGCTTGTCATACCAAATATAATTATTTTTCCCCATATCTGGAGTTGTAGTCTTTATACAACTAATTAGTACCGGCTCTATAGAAAGTTTATAGTGAGAGAATGTGTGGATTAATTCAGGGAGTTTTTTAATCTTGATTTCTCCATCGAAACCCAGTTCCTTCCTCCATGCTTCAATTAGGTCAAGTGAAGATATTTCTGGGAAACACCAAAGGCCTCCCCATATACCGTTTTGTGGGCGCTTCTGGAGGAGGATTTCGTTTTTTTTTGTCTGCATAATAATGAAGACAGTCTCTTTTCTAGGTAAAGTTTTTCGAGGTTTTTTTTCAGGATAGGCCGTTTGTGATTTCTGGTGCTTTGCGATGCATTGATCTTCTATTGGACAAAAATTGCATCTTGGTTTGCTGCGAGTACAGACGGTAGCACCTAAATCCATAATTGCTTGAGTATAGAGATCCGCTCGCTTGGTTGGCGTGTATTTTTCTGCAAGCTTCCACAGCTTTGCCTCTATAGATCTTTCCCCCGGCCAACCTCTGATTGCATGCGCTCTCATCAAAACCCGCTTTACATTACCATCTAAAATAGGCTCATGCCCGCCACAAGCGATGCTTATAATGGCCCCAGCAGTGGATCGACCAATGCCTGGAAGTTCAAGAAGCCCTTCTAAATTTAAAGGTAAAATCCCAGAGTATTCGCTAGTAACAATTTTTGCAGTGCGGTGGAGGTTTCTTCCACGAGCATAGTAGCCTAAACCAGTCCATAGCTCTAAGACTTCATCTATACTTGCTGCGGCTAACGAATCTAATGAAGGAAATCTGCTCATGAAGCGGTTGAAGTATGGTATCGCAGTTGCGACCTGAGTTTGTTGAAGCATTATTTCAGAAACCCACACTCTATATGGAGTGATTTTTCGTTGCCAAGGCAGATCTTTTCTACCGTTAGTTTCGAACCAGAAGAGAAGTTTTTTACTGAAGTCGTCGATAATATTCAATTTAAGGGCGCAAATTTAAGATTTAGGGTCTCTATGTAATCGAAACCTCGATAACGTATAATATCTTTCAGTCCGAGTCGCACAATCTTGCGACAGTTTGGAGATCATTATGAAAAATCGCAAGTCATCGATTGAACGTAAAACGTTAGAGACCAATATAACGGTAGAGATAGATTTGGATGGCTCGGGAGTTTCTTTACTTGATACTGGACTTCCTTTTTTAGAGCATATGTTGGATCAGATTGCTCGTCATGGAATGATTGATCTTTCTATTAAAGCTGAGGGTGATTTGCACATAGATGCCCACCATACGGTAGAAGATATTGGTATTACATTTGGACAAGCTTTGTCTCAGGCAGTTGGAGATAAGAAAGGTATCTGTCGATATGGACATTCTTATGTTCCTCTTGACGAGGCTCTTTCTAGAGTCGTGCTAGATTTGTCAGGTCGACCAGGACTCTTCTTTAATGTGGAGTTCTCTCGATCCCAAATTGGAAAATTTGATGCGGATTTATTTGTCGAATTTTTCCAAGGGTTTGTTAATCATGCGCAGCTAACACTCCACGTAGATAACCTCCGAGGTGATAATGCACACCATCAGGCCGAGACGATATTTAAGGCTTTTGGTAGAGCTATGCGTATGGCGGTTTCACGAGATCTCGCAATGGAAGGCGTCATGCCGTCTACAAAGGGTGTGCTCTAGGATATCTTTGTGACCAGTGTCGTAGCTGTTATTGATTATGGTATGGGTAATCTTCATTCAGTAGCGAGTGCTCTTCGTCATGTTGGTGCCAGTGAGGTTTTTGTTACCAATGATAAGGATCAGATCTGCTCAGCAGATCGGATAGTGTTCCCTGGAGTGGGGGCTATTCGAGACTGTATGGGCGAAATCAAGCGTCTCGAATGCGACGATCCTCTCAACGAGGTGATTTTTAATTTACGTCTACCGGTGTTGGCAATATGTGTGGGTATGCAAGCTCTAATGACACGCTCCGAAGAAAATGAGGGGGTAGATTGCCTAAATATAATAGAAGGAAAGGTAAAGCGATTTCCGGACGATTTGAAGGGATTAGGTTCTGATATTTTAAAGGTTCCACATATGGGATGGAATGAGGTTATACAAACCGTACCTCACCCTCTTTGGGATGGCATTCCTGATCGAACGCGTTTTTATTTTGTTCACAGTTATTGGGTGCGGACACAAGATAGGTTACAGGTAGTCGGTGGAGTAGACTATGGAGTTAAGTTTGATGCTGCGATTGCCAAAGATAATCTTTTTGCAGTTCAGTTTCACCCTGAGAAAAGTCACGAAATGGGGCTTCGGTTTTTAAAGAATTTTTTAGCATGGGAAGGAACATGATTGTAATTCCGGCAATTGATTTAAAAGATGGACGTTGTGTGCGTCTTCTTCAAGGGGACATGAGTAAGTCAACGATATTTTCCGATGATCCTGTATCAGTTGCTCGTCGGTGGAAAGATTATGGTTGTAAGCGACTTCATTTGGTCGATTTAAATGGAGCTTTTGCAGGAGAGCCCGTTAATGGTGTTATTGTCGAGCAGATAGCCGAAGAAATGGCTGATGTGCCGATTCAAGTTGGTGGTGGTATTCGAACACTTGAAACCATTAAGCGTTACTGTGATGCAGGAGCTAGCAATATCATTATTGGCACCAAAGCTATTAGTGACATAGGTTTTGTTATTGAAGCATGTCGTTCTTTTCCAGGAAAGATATCCGTTGGATTGGATGCACGCGACGGTCGCTTGGCTACTGAAGGTTGGTCAAAAGTTTCTAGCTTAATGGCCATAGAATATGTAGAAAAATTGATTGGTCTTGGTGTTTTTGAAATTATTTATACCGATATTAGTAGAGATGGAATGATGGGAGGGGTTAATGTTGAGGCCACGTTGTCAATGGCTCGCGCCACAAATATTCCTATAGTAGCTTCTGGAGGAATACGTGATCTTGAGGATATTAAGCGTTTATTAAAGGTGTCGTCTGCAGGGATTGTCGGTGCAATTACTGGACGTGCCATATATGAAGATACATTAGATTTTAAACAGGCGCAGTTACTTTGCGATGAATGGGTAGATTGACTTGGGTCTTGCCAAGAGAATTATTCCCTGTCTCGACGTCGATAATGGGCGTGTTGTTAAGGGAGTTAACTTTATAGGTATTCGCGATGCTGGTGACCCGGTTGAGGTGGCAAAAAAATATAATTCGCAGGGTGCCGATGAAATCACCTTCCTAGATATTACCGCGAGTCATGAGTGTCGTGATACGACGGTAGAGGTAGTGGAAAAAATCTCAGAAAATGTATTTATTCCACTAACCGTTGGCGGTGGTATTCGTTCTTTAAACGATATTCAAACTATGCTTAATGCAGGTGCCGACAAGGTGAGTATAAATACTGCAGCGATTCAAAACCCTCATTTAGTTGAAGAGGCAGCAAATAAATTTGGATCGCAATGTATTGTAGTTGCCGTCGATGCCAAACTCGTCTCTGGAAAAGGAGAAACGGCCTACTATGAGATTTTTACTCATGGGGGACGCCACGCTACGGGTATAGAGGCGGTCGACTGGGTCGCTAAGATGGCTCGGTTTGGTGCAGGAGAGATTTTATTAACTAGTATGGATCGTGATGGCACTAAAGATGGATTTGAATTAAATCTCACCAAGAAGATTTCTGAGGCGGTAAATATTCCTGTTATTGCTTCAGGAGGTGTGGGCACTTTAGATCATCTAGTAGAGGGTATTAAACTTGGGAAGGCTGACGCAGTATTGGCTGCTAGTATATTCCACTATGGTGAATATACTATTCAGCAAGCAAAAACATATCTGTTTTCATGTGGCATAGAAGTCGCTCTATTTGCATAGCAATTTGGAATAACTAAATATTTTTGTATTCTATTGATCAGATAGATATTTAAAATTTTCTTCCAATGCTTCCGAAGCCCATACTAAATCAACGCCATTTCGTTCTATTTCCGGTAGCTTTTCAGAAAGCATTATTAGAGTTTGAGGATATGGATGTCCTATAGCCACCGCATGACCTTCTTTTCTAGCGTAGCTTACAGCTTCTTCTATTTTTTTAGAGATTGCTTGGCGTTTTACGATATTGTCTAAGAAGAATTTACGCTCAAGGTATTGAACTCCATATGCCTGAGCGACTTCAGCGGCTACCGATAAATTTGTAGTTCGTGAATCTAAGAAATATAAATTCCGCATTTTAAGTTGTTCCATAATCCGACGCATGGGAATTCTTTGACTAGTAAGAGCACTACCCATATGGTTACTGACTCCCCGTACGCTTGGAATAAAATTTAGTTGAGAATTAAAAGTCTGTAAAAAATATTTCTCATCTTGAGTACTTGTGAGTGTTCCCAGACCTGCGTCCTTACTAGCAGATATAGCACTCATAGGAGAATGAAGAATAACTTCCTTTCCAAAATCAGATGCCTTAAGGGCCACTTCTTTGGAAAATGGTGTAAAGGGAAGAAGCGCCAAGGTTAACCTTCCAGGTAATGCTAAAGCTGCTTCCGCCGAAGCTCTTTGGTGACCGATGTCATCAAGTACAATGACTAACTTCGGCTTCTCGTATTTTCCAATGGCTGTTGCATACTGTCCATAAAATAGTGCAATAAGGATTAAAGGTAGAGAAATTACTGTAAATTTTTTATTAAAGAATAAAAGTAAATACAACATCTAAAGCTAATTAGTAACTTCTTTGTTACTCGTAATCTTCTCTTTTTTACCAACAGAACTGTTTCTAGAAAGAATATCCAATCCTTTAAGTAGCGTTAAAGCTTCATATAGTTGATTGTCAGTACTAATGAGATTGGCTTCCGGAGCTTCTGATTCTTCTGTTTTCTTAGATTTTTCTCCTAAGTGACCTGCAAGATTTTTTTCGCTAATTCTACCTTTCTCGGTAAAAGTAGTAATCTTGGCTCTATCTACGGTTATATCAGGATTAATTCCTTCGGCCTGTATGGAACGACCCTTTGGTGTGAAATATAAAGCTGTAGTTAGCTTTATTGCTCGTCCTTCTGATATGTGCAAAATAGATTGAACTGAACCTTTTCCAAAGCTTCTGGTTCCCATGATGACTGCTCTGGAATGATCCTGTAAGGCACCTGCTACAATCTCAGACGCGCTTGCGGATCCACCATTAATCAAAACTACCAAAGGAATCCCTTCGCTTAAGTCTATTGGGTTGGCAAAATATTCATTTGAAGTATCTATTAGTCGACCTACTGTATATACAACTTGACCTCCGGATAGAAAAAGTTCAGTAACTTCTATGCTTGAACGTAAAACTCCTCCAGGATTGTTTCTGAGATCCATTACGATGCCGCGCAGGTCGGATTTTTCTTTTAAAGATAGCAATGCCTTTTTTACATTCTCGCCAGTTTTGTTCTGGAATTGCGCAATTCGAATATATCCGAAGCCATCTTCAAGTATTCGGTGACGCACACTGGCAATACTAATTACATCTCTAACAAGTATAACTTCCAGTGGTCGACTTTCACCTACACGGCCAATTGTAAGTAAAATTTCCGTTCCCTTTGGTCCGCGCATTTTTGCAACGGCTTCATTTAAGCTAACTCCTTTTAAAGAAGTGGAGTCAAGTTTAAGTATGATGTCTCCGGTTTGAAGTCCTGCGGCAGCTGCCGGAGATCCGTCAATTGGAGAAATCACCTTAATGTAACCATCTTCTATTCCAATTTCTAAGCCTAGTCCGGAAAACTCACCCGAAGTTGAACTTTGTAGGTCTGCAAAACTTTCTTGATCCATATAGATGGAATGTGGGTCTAAACCTGTTAACATGCCCTGAATTGCATAACGCAGTAAAGTGCTATCTTTAACTTCCTCTACGTAGCCTAGTCGTATCTGATCGAATACATCTGCGAATGTCCTAAGATCATCAAGGGGTAGATTTTTATCTTGCGATTCACAAGCACCTAGCCGTGGATAGAGCATAAGTGGAAAAAAAATAAATAATAAAATTAGACGCAAACATCGAGTATGCATCATTAATTTCCCCCATTGGTTAGTGGATAGTTAGTATTTTACAGTATAAAAATTTATCTTGTTTAAACTGACAGAAGAGTAATTTATTCGTTCGTGCACCAAAGAGCTGGATCAGTTGGTATACCATCTTGCCGAATCTCAAAGTAGAGAGATGGTTTTTCTAGGCCTCCACTGTTACCAACAGTCGCAATCGGCATTTTCGGAGTAACCCACTCGCCCAAATTTTTTAAAACACTATTGTTATGAGCGTAAAGACTCATATAACCCTCGCCATGATCAATAATAACTAGTAGCCCAAGTCCACGGAACCAATCGGAATAGACTATCTGGCCATAGTGTATAGCATGAACCTTTTCACCTTTTTCCGTATAAAGGGTAATGCCTTGCCAAGACATTTTTCCGTCATTTCTAGGCATTCCATAATAGTTTTTCAGCTTACCATTGGTAGGCCAGGGCATTTTTCCTTTTGCCGATGAGAAGGAATTTTGATCTTGCATGACTTTGGATTTTTTAAACTGATTAAGTAATGCTTCAAGTCGAGCACGATCAGCTTTGAGTGATCTAATCTGATCTTGTCTATTACTCATATCTTTAGTTAACGCTGTGACTACTTCCATCCTAGATTTTGATAACTTCGCGAGCGTTTTTTTTCTAGCATCGAGTTTTTTTCTATTAAACCTAAGTAATGAGTGCGCTTCCTCTAGTTCTTTTTCTTTCTCTCTTGATTTAGTTAAACCCATTTTGAAACTTTCTATAGTATTAATTTCAGATGATACTAATGAGCGATAGAAATTAAGCTTTCTCGATAGTTTTATGGGATCTTCATTGCTTAGTAGTATTTGTAATTGACTTCGTCGACCCATTAGCCAAATGTGCCTAAATGTTTTTTTGACTCGTTCAAGCAATCGTACTTGTTTTTGTGATATTTGAATGTGATCCTGACGGATTTTTGCAATATTTAATTTCGTATAAGAAACTTTATTATCAATTTCATTAATGTCCTTATTTAGATTATTTATTTTTTTTTCAGACTCTTCTAGAAGATTTAGCAGTTGTGATCGTTTATTGCCGATTCGGGATATTCCGCTCTTCAAGTTGAGTATTTTACTATCAAGCTCTTTTAAATCTTGGGTTTTAGAAGATTCTCCGGCAGTTAGATCTTTGACCTCAAAAAGGGAAAAGAATATTATTAAGACAAGTCTATTAGATAACTTTAACACCATTGAGCTTCTTGTATTTTTGCTTAATTCATTTCGATTTGTGTTACTAAGTTTTCCCAAAGTTAACGCCACTATGGCTGAAAAAAATTGTTATAAAGTCCGATATAGCTAATTGGCGTAATAGAGAGCTGAAATAAGTTCAATACTTCGCTTATTTATTTAATCTAGGATATGTAATCTATTTTACTCCTACATTAGTGAGTAAAAAATATCTTTATGATTTTTTTTGAAGAGTTGGTTAGCGACTTCAAAGGCTTGTATACTGGCCTTACTGTGCTACGGGCGAGTGACTAAGAGGAAAGAGATAGGATCTTGCTCTGCTGTAATCCTAACCAAAGAGAATATTTTTATGGAACTAATACTTCGATTTATCATAGAGCAATGGGTATTAGTGGCAGCTCTTTTTGTTTGTATTATTATGCTGATTCGAAATGAGAATAAAAAATCTGGTCCTGCTTTAAGTCCTCAGCAAGCTATTAAAATAGTCAATCAGGAAAATGGTATATTTTTGGATGTAAGAGATTTGCGTGAGTTCAAGAATGGACACATTGTTGCAGCAATTAATATACCTTTTAATAAATTGTTAGAGCAGTCATCTCAAATTGAAAAATATAAGGATCAACCAATAATTGTGGTGTGCAAGATGGGTCACCAGTCCGGGGGTGGGTGCAAACAGCTAAAATCAGAAGGGTTTCAGAGAGTATTTAAAATGACTGGTGGGATGTTTGAATGGGAAAACCTTCAGTTACCTATAGTTAAATAAGTTTTACAACCTTTGAAAGTGTCGATGTATTAATTCGGAGATTTTTATGGCAGAAGAGAATTTTGGTTCTACACCAGATCGAGAAGAACAGCAGTTCGTAATGCAGCGAATCTATACTAAAGATGTGTCGTTTGAGTCTCCTGATAGCCCAGAGATCTTTTTAAAAACTTGGCAGCCAAAAATTAATGTTGATCTTAATACTAAGAGTAATCTAGTTGATGACAATGACAACTATGAAGTGGTTTTATCCATTACTGTTACAGCAGAAATCGAGGAAAAATCGGCTTTCTTGGTTGAAGTGCAACAAGCAGGGATATTTCTTGCAAAAGGGTTAGAAGGAGATCAATTAAGAGGTGTTTTGGGTACTGTTGCACCTACTATACTCTTCCCCTATGCGCGTGAGGCCATCGATGCTCTTTGTATAAAAGGTGGTTTCCCTCCGGTGATGCTTGCGCCAGTAAATTTTGAAGCGCTTTACCAGCAAGCACTCAAACAGTCCGAAGAGGAAGTTAAACTTCAGTGAAAACTATTTAAAGTTGATTTTCCAATATTGTTAGTAAAGAAATGGATACTGTAATTGTCTAAGAGCTTCAAACAAGACTATGGCAACCGCATTGCTCAGATTTATGCTTCGACTATCTTTATGCATTGGTATTCTATGTGTTTGCATTGTTCCTATTTGTTCAAGTAACTGTTTTGGTAAGCCACGAGTTTCTGGTCCAAACAAGAGTGCGTTTCCATTAGAATATTTTGCATCTGAATGTAACTTTTTCCCGTGGGTAGAGAAGGCAAATAATTCAGACGGGTGAAATTTGTAGGAAAATTCGTCTAAACATTCGAAAACCTCGATCTGAGCAAATTCCCTATAGTCTAGGCCTGCTCTTCTAAGTTTGCGATCTTCAAGATCAAATCCCAATGGAGCGATTAAACTTAGCTGGGTGTCTGTGTTTGCGCAAAGCCTAATAATGTTACCAGTATTGGGTGGTATTTCTGGTTGATAAAGCACTACGTGTAACATGAGTAGAGAGTTTTTAACTAATTTAAAGTTCGAGTTCTTTTAATTTTCTTGTCAAAGTATTTCTCCCCCACCCTAAAAGTTCTGCCGCGTCTCTCTTTTTGCCGTGAGTATGTTCTAACGCGACCTCAATAAGGCTGCGTTCGAACTCGGGGATTGCCTGTCTAAGGATATTATTTCCCCCCAAAATTAACTGACTTCTCGCCCAGTCGCAAAGTTGCTTTTTCCAGTCAAATGAATCAATAGTTTGATTTTTGACATTATTTATTATTTCCTTCGGCAAGTCGTTTATAAAAATATTCTTCCCAGGAGCCATTACAGTAATCCATCTACAGGTATTTTGCAGCTGCCGCACATTTCCTGGCCAGGGGAGTGAAGTTAAATACCTTTCTGTTTCGGCCATTAATACCTTTGGTTCACCTCCTAACTCTTCGGAAGCTTTGTGGAAGAAAAATCTAATTAGCTGTGGTATGTCTTCGGGTCTATCAGAAAGCCTTGGTATGTGTATTCGAATAACATTAAGCCTATGAAACAGATCTTCACGAAAACCGCCCTGATCAACAAGTGCTTCTAGATTTTGGTGAGTTGCGGCAATGATCCTGACATCAACCTTTATGGGAGAATGACCCCCAATACGAAAAAACTCTCCTGCAGCAAGAACGCGTAAGAGTCTAGTTTGTGTCTCTGAAGGCATGTCTCCCACTTCATCCAGAAACAATGTACCTCCATCAGCTTGTTCAAAACGACCTATTCGTCTTTCTGTGGCGCCTGTAAATGCGCCTTTTTCATGCCCAAATAGTTCTGATTCGATTAGGTCTTTTGGAATCGCGGCCATATTAAGGGCAATAAATGAATTATTTGCGCGAGGACTGTGACGGTGCACGGCACTAGCAACTAGCTCTTTTCCTGTGCCTGATTCTCCATTTATCAATACTGTTATATTACTAGAAGATAATCTTCCTATAGCCCTGAAGACCTCTTGCATTGCTGGTGCCTCACCAATAATTTCGGTATCTGGTAAGCTTTCTAGCTTATTTGATTTTTTTTCATGATTTTCTCTAAGGTATAGAGCTCGTTCTATGCAGGAAATAACCTCATCAATATCAAATGGTTTTGGCAGATACTCGAAAGCCCCTTTTTGATAAGAGTTAACGGCACTGTCTAAATCAGAATGTGCAGTGGTAATTATAACGGGTAAGTCAGGATAGGTTTCATTAAGCCTTGATAATAAATCTATCCCATCTATACCAGGCATTCGAATATCGCTAACTATTGCGCTCGGCTGTTCATCTACAATTTTTCGTAGCAAATCGTTCCCATTTGAAAATGATTCATTATCTATACCGGCTTGGCTGAGTGCTTTTTCTAAGACCCAGCGTATTGAACGATCATCATCTACAATCCAGACTCGCGAACTATTATTCATTTGACGACTCCATAGGTAAGGTTAGAGTGAAGCATGTATTGCCTGGCTTGCTTTTACATTCGATCAAACCACCGTGTTGCTTAACAATTGATTGTGAT
>JAQWLX010000004.1 GCA_029247075.1 Halieaceae bacterium
TTTTCAAATCCAGTCAAAATACTGATGATTAGGCTAAAGTAAATGACGAAAAGTTTCTGAAATTCATAAAGATCTTCCAGAAGTGTACCAAATGGTATCACGAGCACTCGAATTGATTTCATTCTCGACACCCAATACTAACGCAAATAACGCCATTCGTACTAAGATACCATTGTCGGTTTGACGGAAAATAGCAAGATTAGGATTATCATTAAGATCTTCATCCAATTCTCGAGCATTTTGTCTTGAATCACGCGGCAACGGATGCATTATCACGGTATTGGGTTCACAGTTAGCTGTATATATTGTCTGATTGAGCCGAAAACGTCCTCGATATATGTCCGCCTCTTCTTGAGAGTTGAATCGTTCTTCTTGAATTCGCGTGCTATAGACTATATCCACTTTAGATATACTTTCTTCTAAAGCATCAGATTCAATTACCACTTGACCTTGCTCCCTGAGATATTCTACAAGATTGGCAGGCATTTTTAATTCTTCCGGAGAAACAAGCACCACTCGGATATCTTTAAATAACGCTAAAAGTTTGCATAATGAATGTACAGTTCTTCCAAACTTTAGATCTCCCACCATCGCAACTCGTAGTTGATCAATACCTCGTCCTCGAAATGCCAATTCATTTTTTATGGTGTAAAGATCCAATAGTGCTTGACTTGGATGCTCATTAGTCCCGTCGCCTCCATTTAGGACAGGAACTCTACTTGCTTTAGAAAACTCCTGTACCGAACCATTTTCCGGGTGTCGCATGACAATTACATCTGAATAACCACTTAACACTCTAGCGGTGTCATACAGAGATTCTCCTTTAGCAATTGCCGAATGCTCAAATCCTGTTGTTTCTCTAACGTTTCCACCAAGCAAATTAAAAGCACTTCCGAAACTAATTCTAGTGCGGGTGCTCGCTTCAAAGAACATTGAACCTAGAATAGCGCCATCTAGCACTTTAGTAATGCGGTCTCGCTTTGCAAATGGAACCATCTTATCGGCAACACTAAAAAGTGCTTCTACATCACCCCGATCAAGTTGATCTATAGATAAAATATGACTGCCGGAAAAATCCACTGCTAGAATCCACCTAATCTATACAAAAATTGCAACACGTTGTACTACATATTATACGAGTGCTTGCATTATTAAGCACCCTAGTGAGATTAATTTAGTAACGTATCAGCATAACTTCTAAGTTCCTCTAGAAGCGCGAGCTTCTTCTTCGAAATATCCGGATTAGCTATTCTTAATTCCAAAATTTTTCGAAATTCGGCTAAAGAAATGCTAGTACCTTCTTCTGGATTTAGAATACGTTTTCTTCGAAATTCTTCCCATTCAGAAAAAGCCACATTAGATAAGGTTTTTGGGTAGTTTCTAGCATGATATCTTTTGAACATCTCAAGTAAACGAGCATCCTGAAAAGAAAAATTGGTGGACGGCAATTTAACAGAAGGTGTGTTTCTAACCTTCAACATCATACGCTTATCAGAATCATTAAAAAAACCGCCGGAATAAAGCATTGCGTCGGGATCGGTAACAGATTTAAATTTCTGCTCCGAAAAAATAGCCTTACATTTTTCCTTAAACTGGACTAAATTGCGCTCACGCCACAGCTTCAACGATAATGCGTTTTTAGTGCTTGTTGTATGATCAATTCCTAATCTTTCTGATAATTGAGAATCGAGAATCTTGGATTCAACGATCATTGGACAGCGATTTAAATATATCTTTTTTAATCCTAAAGAATTACCTCCATCGCCGGCATCCTTATTTTGGTTGTAAAGCCTATCCAGGAGCACATCCGATTTTAGATTCATCAGATCAGTTGGATCAATCCTAAGATCGAAACAGAGAATCTCATTGGGTCTTGTTTCGTTAATCCATAGAGGTAAAACGAGCCCCGAATTTTTTCTTTTTGCCCCGAATATTCCGGATATGAATAACAATGGATCAGGATCGTTCACTTGAATTAGCTTGGATAGACGCTTCTTGCAACGCAATGCAAGTGCATAATCGAATAGTTTAGGTTGCTTTTCACGAAGTAACTTTGCTAAAGAGATCGTGGCTGTAACGTCTGCCAGCGCATCATGCGCTCCAGAATGCTCAATCCCGTTTGCTTTGGTTAAATCTTCTAAACGAAAACTCGTATTGCCATCCTCACGTCTAGGCCATTTCATTCCTTGAGGTCTCAGCGCTTCTGCGGCACGCAATACATCTATTATATCCCATCGAGAATTTCCATTTCTCCACTCTCTCTCATAAGAATCAAAAAAGTTCCTATACAGCGTGAAACGAGTTACCTCGTCATCAAATCTCACTGAATTAAAACCTACACCACATGTGCCTGGGACGGAAAATTCCTCATTAATTTGTGAAATGAATTCGCACTCGGGTATTCCTTTATCCATAATTCCTTGCGGGGTCAGCCCGGTAACTAAACACGCATCTGGATGAGGCAAAAAATCGTTAGCAGGTCGCGAATATAGAACTAGTGGTTTTCCAACAATATTAAGATTTTCATCAGTTCTCAATCCTGCGAATTGAGCTGGCCGATCAAACATCGGATTTGCACCAAAAGTTTCATAATCATGCCAGTAAAAGTATTTGGGCGGATTCATTTACGTAGCACCCCCAAATGGAAGATATCATTCAGAATTCGATCGAACCTCAGAATCGTGAGTGGAACGAATTACATTTTCTAACTGAGTGAGTTTCCCATTAACTTGTCGCCGCGAAACATTAATCGACTCAATCCAACCTTCATTTTCACTTACACGCTTTTCAAGTTTTGCCTGCTCTAGGTCAATGCGATTAATTCCATCCGCTACTCGCTCCACTTCGACTTGATTTCTTTTTGCAGAGGCGGTGAGATTGGTTAGATCCTTAGCAAGGACAGTAAATCTGGAAACTTCTTCTTGCAAAATTGGTAGTTGCTTTTCATTCTTGGTAACTATTTTTTTTACATTAGCTAGGTTTGCACCTTGCGCGCTAGAAGTTTTTTCCAACTTGGAAATCTTGTTATTGCTTACCCTTCTAGCATCCCACAATTTTCGATTTTCCGTATCCAATCGTTTCAGCTGCACTCTCATCGCCGTAGCTGACTGATTGACCGTTTCATCAGTATCCGATAATAAATCTTCAAGATCTCCGGTTCTAATTGAATAGCGCTCTAGTGCATCTCTGGCATCATTTAGTTCTTGCTGAAGCTGCCATGCCCACGCAAGCGCGACAGCAGCAACAACAATACTAATTGTCAGCACTAGTCTGGCAAAGGCACCAATCCCTCTCGTTTCCTGATATAGCCTAGGGAGCTCACGTGATGTAATTCCAGTATCTGCATCACGCGTTGCTGAGATGCTGGGAATGGCCGTCAAATCATCATCATTCATTTGTCAGCGCGAGATCAGATCTCTCCTCCCAAATAATAGGAAATTGTTACATTTTATCAATATCTAAACTCGGAACTAATTTTGGGACCTTTGACGATAGCAAAATTTATTTGTCAGACAAACGCTAAGACGGACCAAAGTCCAGCTGTCAAAAGAATACTGCTATGAATAACACCCTTTACGGTTGTAATAGGGCCCATTTTTCCGAATAGCGCATTTAATTCTATAAGCACTATGACCGCAAGGCATATATAAACACCAGCATCACTCGACTCAATACCAGGGTGATGCTTGCTGCCAAGCATCCCAAATAGCATTGGTCCCGACAATAGCGTATTCGTTCTAGATGCTAAACCAGCCTTACCAGCTGCTGATGCACCATCTCCTTCTTTTAGTCCCAAAACAATCTGTTGGTTCGGCCAAATTATTAACCAAACATTCAGGAACATGAAGATTCCTGCTAATGCACCTAACCAAATGATGCCAAAATTCACCACACCATTAAAAGCCCCCACCCTGTGCAAGAGATAGAGCCCAGTGATAAAGGTAAACATAGCTCCCCATCTAAACCACCATAACGCTCTGGGAGCTAGTTTTTCCATTGCATCTGCTTTCGCAGAAGCTTCAGCTTCCTTAAAATATTCTGTCTGAACAAAATTGAAATAATACAACATGCCTATCCAAACCAGACCAAACAACACATGCGACCATCGAAAAATAAATTCTAGTATCATTGCGAACTCCCGTAGAAATATTATCAAGCCTAATTGTACACGGTATCGGTATTAATCAGATACCCTAACAAAAAAACCCCGCTTATAGGCGGGGGTTTTTTACTTCATATGAGGCGCGGTTCAAACACTACATCATTCCGCCCATTCCGCCCATTCCGCCCATTCCGCCCATATCTGGCATAGCTGGGGCTCCTGGTTTATCCTCCGGAGCATCTGCTACCATAACTTCCGTGGTAATCATTAGGCCGGCCACCGAGCCCGCTGCTTCCAATGCGGTTCGTGTAACTTTGGCCGGATCAAGAATACCCATCTCAATCATGTCGCCATATTCACCGGTCGCAGCGTTATATCCAAAGTTACCTTTACCACCTCTAACCTTTTCTAAAACCACGGACGCTTCATCTCCCGCATTAGCCACAATCTGTCTAAAAGGGCCTTCCATGGCTTTTAGCGCCGCTACAATACCCTGGTTCTGATCTTCGTTATCGCCGGTTAGACCTTGAATCGAAGCAACTGCGCGAACAAGAGCTACGCCACCACCGGCTACGACTCCTTCTTCTACCGCTGCTCTAGTAGAATGCAAAGCATCCTCTACTCTAGCCTTCTTTTCCTTCATTTCAATTTCAGTTGCCGCACCAACCTTGATAACCGCTACTCCACCAGCCAACTTCGCGACACGCTCTTGGAGTTTCTCTCGATCATAATCAGAGGACGTATTATCTATTTGCACACGAACTTCGTTGACTCGACCTTTAATTGCTTCTGCATCTCCAGCCCCATCAATGATAGTGCTATTATCTTTATCCATGGTCACACGCTTGGCACTACCAAGATGCTCAAGAGATGCTGACTCAAGATCCAAGCCTACTTCCTCCGATATAACAGTGCCACCAGTGAGAATAGCTATATCCTGTAGCATCGCCTTACGACGATCACCAAATCCCGGCGCCTTGCATGCGGCTACCTTAACGATTCCACGCATATTATTTACCACTAGAGTCGCCAACGCTTCACCTTCAACATCTTCTGCCACAATAACTAATGGACGTGATGCCTTGGCAACTGATTCTAGAAGAGGCAAAAGATCTCGAATATTTGAAATCTTCTTATCTACTAACAATATATAAGGAGATTCCACTTCTGCAGACATATTTTCTTGGTTAGTTATGAAATAGGGTGACAGGTATCCTCTATCAAACTGCATACCTTCAACCACATCTAGCTCATTATCTAAACCAGATCCTTCTTCTACGGTGATCACGCCTTCCTTACCAACTTTGTCCATAGCCTCGGCTATAATATCCCCAACAGATTGATCGCTATTGGCAGAAATTGTACCAACCTGCGATATCGCCTTGGTATCTTCGCAAGGTGTAGAAGCCTCAGATACTTTAGCTACCGCTGCGGCTACTGCCTTATCAATCCCTCGCTTAAGATCCATTGGGTTCATACCGGCCGCGACTAACTTCAGCCCTTCGTTGACAATAGATTGCGCCAATACAGTCGCCGTTGTTGTTCCATCACCTGCTGCATCAGATGCTTGGGAAGCCACTTCCTTCAACATCTGAGCACCCATATTTTCAAACTTATTTTTAAGCTCTATCTCCTTTGCCACAGATACGCCGTCCTTAGTTACTGTGGGCGCACCGAAGGACTTATCTAAAACTGAATTACGACCCTTTGGACCAAGAGTCGCCTTGACTGCATCTGCAAGGACATTCACACCTGCCAACATTCGCTGACGAGCATCATCTCCAAATAAAACGTCTTTAGCTGCCATGATTGGTTCCTATTTCGTTACCATTGTAAGAATTTGTTTAAAAGTATTTACTCGACGACCGCGAAAATTTCACTCTCACCCATAATGATGAGTTCTTCACCGTCAACCTCAATTGTATTACTGCCGGCATACTGACCAAAAACAACAGTATCACCAACTTTTACTGCTAACGGACGAATTTCTCCGTTATCAAGAACTTTGCCGTCACCAACAGAGATCACTTCACCTTGGTTGGGCTTTTCTTTTGCTGAACCAGGAAGAACGATACCTCCAGCGGAAGTCTCTTCTTCTTCTTTTCGACGAACGACCACCCGGTCGTACAGCGGACGGATTTTCATTTGCCTATCTCTCCAATATCATTGATGTTTATGGACGCCTCAAGGGCAGATCCACTAAGTGAGCGCTAATCAAGTAAATTGCAAGACTAGAATTGGCACTCTCCCAAAAGGAGTGCCAATTCTAGTCGCAAGTCTGAAAGAGTCAAGGCTAGAATAGAAAAAAATTGCGGAAATATTAATCTTCTTGAACAAAAATTTAATTATTTTTTGGCGACCCGTCATCAATTCGTGTAAAAGAGCCATCTATAACAAATCCAGTTTCCCCATTCCCATTATGTCGCACGTGATTAATTCGACCCTGGAATTTCATTATTAAATGACGATGAATAGGACCAATAAGAAGCATCAAAGCAAAAACATCAGAAATTAAACCGGGGATAAGAAAAAGCAGACCAGCAATGACTATTCGGAGATCATCAGCCT
The DNA here is from genome assembly GCA_029247075.1 of Halieaceae bacterium. Taxonomy (GTDB): domain Bacteria; phylum Pseudomonadota; class Gammaproteobacteria; order Pseudomonadales; family Halieaceae; genus CABYJX01. Next base: position 6,671 of record JAQWLX010000004.1, read on the forward strand.
GAAGAATTGAAAAAATACCTCTCTCTCTTTCTATTTTTTTCAATTCAGAAATTAACGCTAGCCCCTGACGACGAATAAGTCTCAGTCCAAAAAAAATCATGCCTATAACGTAAGCTAGCACCCAGAATGGGCTAGTCTCAATTCCCAATTGGATCAAAGAAATCAATTCTATACATGGGTAGATTATAATTAAATATTTCACAAACGTAGTATTGGGGCCATCTCCAAAGTTTGCAAGTCGAACCTCGCTGAAAACCACACTGATCAACCCCAACCACATTACAACCAGTAGAGTAAAATAAATTTAATTTCAGGAAACTACTAGTTTTATCACGGATAATATAGCTCTTCTTCCTTCCAAGGAGCCACCCAAATTAAGAGTAACATCCCAGGTATTGCGAGCGAAGCACATAAAAGAAAAAATCGATACCAGCCAATTTCATCTACAATAAAGCCTGTACTAGCACTTGTCACGGTTCTAGGAATCGATGCCATTGCGGTAAAAAGAGCTAACTGCGTTGCCGCAAAAGTCCGACTCGTTTCACGAGCGATAAACGCTGTAAAAGCAGCAGTACCCAACCCAACTCCCAAGTATTCAAAACCAACAACAATTGCCAGCAACCACAAAGTAGGAGTGTAGTATGCCAGAATAGCAAAACCCAAAATGCTGAAAAGTTGAACTCCACCAAATATCCATAGAGCTCTATTAATACCTAACTTAATCATCAAAAGTCCACCAGCAAGCCCTCCAAATATTGCTGGCCAAAGAGCTGCATTTTTTGCTACCAAACCAATTTCCGTTTTTGTAAATCCCAGATCAATATAAAAAGGAGTCGATAACGCAGTTGCCATGTTATCTCCAAGTTTATACAACACGATAAATGCGACAACGAGCAACAATCCTCGGATTCCTTTTCGTGAAAGTAGCTCCTCCAAGGGAGCAAAAATCATATCCTTCATCCCATAACGTTTTATTTCATTATCACGTTCAGGCTCGGAAACCAAAAGAGTCATGAAAATACCAAACAACATAAAGAGGCTCGTGATTATGAATACCGACTCCCAGCTCATGTGGTCAGCTAGAATTAACGATAGAGACCCAGGTACTAAACTAGACAGCCTGTAAGCTTGAACATGAATTGAATTTCCTAATCCTAACTCCTCATCAGCAAGGATTTCACGTCTATAAGCATCAAGTGCAATATCTTGGCTAGCGCTAAAAAAAGCAACAAACAAGGCTAGTAAAGCGATAGAGGAAGTTTGGACAGCGGGATTAAACCAGCCTAAAAAAGCAACCGAAATTACTAAGGCTAACTGAAAAATAAATATCCAACCTCTTCTAAGTCCCATAGAAAACGCAAAGCGATCTATTAACGGGGCCCAAAGAAATTTCCATGTATAGGGCATCTGAATCAGCGCAAAGAGGCCTATATCAGAGAGAGAAACGCCACTATCGCGCAACCAAGCAGGTACAAGCTGAATAAGAATATAAAGAGGTAAACCAGAAGAAAATCCGGTGCCAATACAAATCAGCATTCTAATGTTCAAGATGCTTCTGTAACCGGGATTGCTCAAAGTTTATCAAAACCTCCCTTTTAAATTTAGTAGTAGATGAACCTATATCAAACAGTATCACATGGAGATATGATATCTAAGCACTGGAATATAGTGCTATAAATTCGATCAAAATATTAATAGCGTGTTGTTATAATCTTAATAATCGTAACGCTAAAGCTTCTTCATAAAGAGCCATGTCCTTTTCATGAAAATTCTCTATTTCTTTTCTTAAGGTGTCATCTATCATGTAAATCTTTTCATCCCGATTCGGGTTTAAATTAATTGGTTTAATTTTTAAATCAGATCCAAACATTTCTTCTGAGAAAGATCTCATATCTTCGTCGAAAAATTCAGTTATCCCAATAAAATTAAATCGCCTTAAAGGAAAACCCCACAAAAACCTGGAATATATATCACGAAGCTCTTTGCTTAGACAAAAACGTTCCAAACTCCACTCTTCATGAACAACCTTTCGCCTCAAAGTTTCACATTCAGAAACTGAAGTCTCTCGCATCCAATAATAGTAATGCGAAATCAAGCGCTGCACTGGATGCCGCAACCAAGTAAGAAAAAAAGTCCGTTGTGGAAAAATAAATCGATACTTTATAGGCATGAAATGACCATGTATACAATCGATTTTTGAATATATAGAAGTATTCAACCTACTTTTTAACAAAGAAAGAAGGGCATCCTTCCTTTTTATATTTATTGGTTTGTGGAGAATTTTATCATCGTAGTCTTTAAGTAGCTTCCCACCATAAATTTCTTCAAAGAGACAAAGGATTGAAGTGCCAGCTGTCTTTGGCATATGAACAGAAATCAGCAGGTGATTTGTCATAACATTAGTTCCTGAAATTGTTTATTCAGATAGATAATGCTTAATTAGGGGCCAAACATGTATCTTTTTCGGGAGGTCCAAAATCTTCTAATAATATTTCTTTTGCTACTTCTTTACCAAAATGAGACATAAGCCAACGAGGATATTTGTCCATGAGATTCTTCGACTTAAGAGGATTTTTATATAATTGAATAAGTTTTTTTGCAAACTCATCTGCATCGTCCGAAACTTCAATCACTTGATCCCATTCAGGAATGCCTTCCACACCAATCGATGTTGAAATTATAGGGACATTCTGCTGCACGGACTCTATTACTTTTCCCTTTACCCCAGCCCCAAATCTTAACGGAACAACGGCAATTTTGATCGAAGAAAATTTGATAGCTAATTCCTCATCGGATAAAAATCCCAGAACCTCTACATTAGGTCCATCTAATAATTGGATGGATTGCGGAGCATTTGAGCCTACAATGTAGAGCGTAATGTCTGGAATTTCCGCTAATACATGCGGTAGGATTTCATGAACAAACCAGATCATCGCATCCACGTTGGGTGGGTGATTAAATCCTCCGACAAACAACAAACCCGATCTTGAATCAAAATTATAAAGGGGCATCTTTTCCGATGCTAGTGCATAGAGAGGTATAGCACGAGTTCTTATTAATGGCTTTTTAGAACGAACTTCTTCAACTTCCACTGTAGATGGATAATAAACAATATCGACACGCTCAAAAATTGCCTGTTCACGTTTTTTCCAGGCATCTGCATCCTTCTCAAGTTTTTTTGATTTCTTAACTACAGCTTCCCTTTCGGTTCTTAGATAATGAAGATCATGACCAAAATAGATAACAAGCGGTTTCGGCGTTAATTTTTCGATCATGTCCATAAACTGCTCAGCAACATGAGGTCGATGGATATAGACAACTTCTATGTGAGTAACATTAACCTTAAACCAAGCCTTAATATTTCGAGCAACATCTTCACCAAAAATAACCTCTACTCCACGACGCTGAAGGATATCGGTGTAGGGCTGATGCGGGAAAAAGTTTGCACCTAAGAATATGACCTTATATCCCAGCTCCAACAGCAACAAAATATATTGATAGGTAGATCTTCCGCCAGCATCTTTATCAAAATGGGGAACATAATGATCAATTACTAGGACAGTCCTTTTTTTGCCACTTCGTTCTCTGGCATAATTTACATTCTCGCCATTTTCATAGTGGTTTTCTTCAAGCTCGGATGCCCATTTTTGTCTAAATATTTCTTTATTTCTTAATTGATATTTTTTAATTCCAGTATTTAAATCCTTACCATTACTCACCCCTTCAAAGTGAATTACCTTGGACTTAGGCTGATAGATTACTTTTAGACCTGCCTGTCGAATCGCAAAGGCAAGATCAGTATCCTCGTAATATGCTGGGGAAAATCGCTCATCAAACCCACCTACGGTATCCCACAAGTTTTTCCTTAACAACAAACAAGCACCAGATATATAGTCAACTTCTTTTCGGTAATTGAATTGAGACAATTCTGATGACTCACCTCGTCCATAGTTCCATCCCGACCCGTCTTTCCAGACAATGCCTCCAGCCTCTTGCAACCGACCGTCTGGAAAAAGAAGTTGAGGACCGACCATTCCAGCTGATGAGTCGTTTTTCAATGTTTCTAGCAATTCAGCTAGCCAACCACTTTCCACTGAAGTGTCATTATTAAGAAATGCCAGAAAGCTTCCCTTTGCTTCTCGAGCTGCGGAGTTACAGTTTTGTAAAAATCCTATATTAGTTTCATGACGAACTACTCTGATACCTTCTATTCTTTGTTCAATGGTTTTGGTCAAGTCACTTGAATAGTCATCTGCTAAGATAATTTCGTATGCAACCTCCTTGGTGTTTTGTAAAATCGATTTAAGGCATACCAAAGTAGTTCGATACTGATTGTGAACAGGGATTACTATAGTGACTTCAGGTTCTGAGTGAGTGTCAAATTGTAAACGAAGATCATCAATTTTTTGATCGTCTATTCTAACACCTAAAGCCTGCGGACTTTCTCTATCTGCAGGAAATCGTGCTTGCGTCCAAGTGGCTAGATTTTTCGAATCTATTCGAAAAAGCATCCAGAACAATTTTCGAAGTCTATGCAAGCTTACACTTCGAATAGAACTCGCTGGATGAAGAATTATATAGCGAACAATTCTTGCTATTGACTCTAATCGCCTTGGTGGTGGATGCGGCACCTCAAAATCGAACTTTTCAAAGTGTTGATCAGCTCGTTTAATCACTTCAAGGTAAGGAGTAGAGCGACGCCTCTGGAGACTAACAAATCTATAAAAACCATTCACAGCTCGATTAAGTCGGGCCTGAAAAGATTTTTCATACATTAATAGATTTCGATAAATGTTGGTCAATTCATTAAAAAGATAATTGGACTTCTCTTCAAGATAATTGGACTTCTCTTCAAGATGGCTGCACCTATCTTCAAAGTTTTTTCTGGTCTTGACCTCTGCATGATGCGCATTAGATAAGTTTTGATGCTCCTCATTTAACGATTCGTATTCTATCTCTAAAGATTCATGGACCTTCTTATGTGAGTGATGTGCACTCGCAAGGTCCTTGTGATCACGTTCTAGCTCCTTGTAGTTTGATAGCAGATTTGAATGCTTTTCCTTTTCAGATTCGTGAGCTTTTATCAATTTTTCATAGCTAGTTTCTTGAGATTTTAGCTGTGAAAGAACTTTATCTCGCTCCCTCACTACTAGATCTCGTTCCATCATTGTTTCATGCAATCGCTGGTGTTTCTCTAGAGCTTCTGAGAGAGGGGTTAGTGCCTGAGAAAAATCTTTTATTCGAATTTTTAACGCAGTATCTCCAGGTATTAATTCATGATTATCAATCTTAGCTTGATCACTCTTTTCACTAAAATGATTGAGGTAATTTTCAAGACTAATCTGGGTCATCGTCATTATTTCTTTATCGCTTTCCTTTTGAGCATTTGCGGAATTTATGAGAGATGGACTAAATGCAGCGATGGCAGGAGTTAAATCGATATCCGACTCTTCTAATGCTGATAGCTCCACTAGTCGCCGACACAGCATCTTCATTTCATGTTCTGGGTCTCGAATAAACCGATCATAAGAAACAAACAAACTAGTGCGCGGATTTCGAAAGGTCGCTATATACTTATGGTTGTAGTATTCCCAAAGATCCAGTCCGAAAGTTAACGGAAATCCATGTCGATTCTTAAGTGATCTAGCTACATTAAGTGGAGAACGATACACTACAATTGGTACGGCGTTTTTGAGAACTTCTTTCCATAAGGGCCACGTCAATAAAAGTCGCGGATCTTTAATTAACCACCGCGAGCCCCCTGAGGACAAGGCATCTAAGATGCTCGTCATCGTATTCGTATAGTCTTTCTCGTAAGTAGGGATCGGGGGATTAAACCAACTACCTCCGGCTTCTTTTAGGATTAGATCATTTAGCTGGACAACATCTCGACGTTCCCAAAAACCTTTAGGGTTGTCTAGTTGTGGTTCTAGAAGCTCTTCCGTCTCTCCTGCATAAAATCCAAGCCTAAATAGGATCTCAGCAAACATGGATGTTCCAGATCTATGCATGCCCAACACAACAATGTTCTTTTTCCCTACCAAACGTTAATAGCCATTCAGGAACTGATTTTTACATGTGCAAGATATATTAATTTAGTATTCATTTAGGATTCGTTTTAGCGTATCTGGATAGATCTTAGTTGATTCTCCTAATGAAAACGAGTCTCGGTACTGAGCTAACTTAGCATCCCTATACTCTTGCTCCAGTTTCTTAATTAACGTTGCTTTCACTTCCTTGAACGATAGATAGCCACTTCTAGTTTCGTCCAGGCGAATAATATGAGTGCCATACTTACTTACTACAATCTTAGAATAATCACCCACATTCTCGATTGAATATAAGCCTTTAACATATTCCCTAACGAACCTCCCATCTAAGCGTTCTATCCAGGCATCTATCTTCCCCTTGTTTTTTCGGCTTCCTGGATCTCCAGAATATAAATCTACAAGAGTCTCAAATCGCTCCCCAGAAACTAAGCGCTTACGTAGTTTACGTCCTTCTTCAATTTTTTGCATTGGGTCACAGGCTTCATTGCAAGCAAGTAAAATGTGGGAAGATCGACGGGCCTCGGGAATTTTGGCAACCTCATCCTTATGTCCATCGTATCTTTCCCGTGCTAGATCTGAAAAATCAGGCAAATTTAATTCTCGTAAGTACTTTTTTTCCATAAAGTCTAAGCGCCTTGTTTGCAATAATAAGGCCAGGCTCAAATAATCTACCTCATCCTTATCAGCTGACAACTTCTCAGTTTCGGAGGCAATTCGCTTATTTTTAATCAACTCATTCAAAAATTCCCAGAGCACCTCGGGACTCCCTACCTTAAGTTCTCTGATAACACTTTGAGGGGTATTTTTTAGTAGGACACGCAATTCAGGTTCGCTTATAGCGGTCTTTCCGTCTTGCACTACAGTCGATGCGACAGTTGGTGTTGCTATATACAACAAGAACAAAATAAATATCCAAAAAATCGACACTTCTTTCATATCTCTTTCCCGTTCAGTTTTTATACAGATAAAAAAAAACCGGCGCCTTAAGCGCCGGCTTTAAATACTAACTAAGGTTAGTGGTAGTGCTTCTTACCAGCCACCAGACGATTGTCCGAATGAGTGGTCGATTGCCCGTCCAAAGTTCAAAGAAGCGTCTGCAGTTATGTTACGCTCCCATACCGCAAAACCAATGACAGGTGCACGGGTATTTCGCGTAAGAAGAGCGCCCGCACCGTTAACGGTATTTTGGCCAGTAGGAGAAGGATAAAAGTTCTCCTGATCAGCAGTTGATGCAGTCAAGGCCATTGTAGCCCAACCGTTCTCAGCACCCGCCAGAGCCCAGCTTGCTATCTGACGTTCACTACTCAGCACACCTTTTCCTGCACCGCTACCAGCATCGTGCGTGCTTCCACCAAATGTAATTACGTTGACTTCATTTGATAGTGATTTCGCCGCTGGCGCTGCCGCAGAAGCACAGTCATCCACAGCTGGCGATACAGTGATTCCGCCAACAGTACATGTTGAGACTTCGCTAGTTTCGCTAGTTTCTTCCCTATCATACATCGTCATAGTGTAAGTAACAGGTAAGTCATCTGCACTTGAATCAGCGGTCGTGCTACCAACAGGCTTTGGACGCCAATCCGTCATCAGGTACTGACCTGGCAAAGTAACGACCCAATCAGTGGTTACCGAACGTGTATCGCTAGATACGGAGGCCCACTCATTCTTAATGGATTCTTTACCCCACACATTGTTTGCACGAAGCTTTACAAATTTACCAAACAAGCCGGCTTGAGCAGCGGTTATGATACTATCGGAACAAAGTGCACCAAGACCAACACCACCATTAGCCGTTACTGTAGTGTTATCTCTTGTCTCACACACTGAGTCAGCAGTGGCGCTCCCATCCGTAATTGTCGTACCAGCTCCCCAAGGACCACCGTCTAGGTTTGGCATTTCAAAGTTGAGCGGGTCAAACTGAATAGATCCGTCCTGCGTAACTATACTTGCTTGGTTTGTCATCATTGGAGAGTCAGCAAACTTACTGATATGGCTCGCATTACCACCAAACTCCAATGCTCTGTTGGTATCTCTAACAAACCATGATACTTTCAACGCCTCGTCAGGAGTATCAGTCCACGAAGTAATCGTACCGGTAGTTACACCGTCAGCAGACTCGTCGAAGTCACACATTCCATAACCACCAGTAACTTTTGAAGTATCATCTCCGCAATATCGTCGTGTAGTGGTGGTAGCGTTATTGGAGTCTGTATTCATATTACGTGCAAAGTTCTTCTCTACTGTCGCACAGTCCTTCGGTGTTCCCTTTGAATGTTTAGCGTTAATTGCAACTGCCTGGGTCTGAGCTGCCTGACCCATGCCGATAATTTCTACGTAACCCTCACGGGCATCAGTAGAATCAGGCATGTTAAAGGTCTTATTACCGTTTGCATCAGCCGCAGCATTAGGAACGGTACATGATGTATCGCTCGTACTAACTATAACATTTCCGTCAGCATCAGCATGAATGGCACCTGCCCAAACGTCCGCCGGTGACAAAACCACGTTGAAGTCGAGTGCATCTGCAGAATCCGTTGCACGCCTTAGACGTACTTTAACAGCCTGCGTAGCTGCAGTGGTATTCACAACGTGCATACCAGTTACAAAACTTCCTATTGTTGTGTAGTAAGGAATAATCGCCGCATCACCCTTGTCATTGTACGCACTTCTTTGACCGTCCTCACCGACTGCACGGCAGGCGGCCACTAAACCATTCGGATCTGCCGCTGCGTTTCCGCAATCAGATGCATACTGGTCAGCACTTGCCTCGTTATTGTTACTTGCGAATACATCCAGGTTATTACCTGCTGAATTCACTGTTCCTACCATAGTGGCAGTTGCGCCAGCAACCGCAATGGTAAGTCCAACCTTTCTAAAGTTACTCATAATAGGAGACTCCTAAATATTAAAATCACATAAAGCTTCATTTTGTTTTTTTGCTAGCGCTTTACTAGCCGCGGCTTGCCTTCAAGCCTCTAACTACTTCACCCGGTCGACGTAATACCAATTACCATCCACTAGTTTCCATGTTTCATCGATCGTGGTCGGCGATTTGCCTAACGCGAGCGAAGCGGCTGGAGCACCTGGCCTCGGCGAGATCATGACTCTCACCGCGACACTAGCCACAGCTGCACCAACATCATAGGCAAGCAACTGCACTCCTGTCAACTCCATCTCAAGCAAACCATGGAAGTTTGTATAATAACTTTCCCTTGGGAATATCCTTCTATACTCAGGTGTAGAGAAGTCCCAGGCACCAGTATAATCTCTAACAGCGTAAAATTCCCATCTACGTTCGATTCGCTCAACCAGCTTATCCTGTAATTCTTGAGTCAAGACGGCTTGTCCTACACAGCCAAACAGGATCAAGAGTGTCAGAACATACGCTATAAAAAGAGCCGGTTTAACCAAAGATATATTCATAAGTTACTGTTTTTTTTAACTTTTTATATAATTATGGGTCCTGCAGGCACGTGGTGCTTAACGCATGAGACAAGCGACCAATCATCCTCAGGGGAAATTTTGAATATAGTGAGCTAGTTAATGATAAAATAATCTTTCTCGCATCTTTATCTATCACTTTACCCGACCCCACCAAACGCAACCAAACTAAAGAACGACGCATCACCATTTATCAAAAAAGTTCTTAATATTAAGATATTTTACTAAAAGGTGAAAATTACCATTTATGCTAGTTTTTTATCAACTTCATCTCTCGTACGCGGGCACGCATATCCTTACTAACCTCTCTAAGCTGACTGTCATCATAGAGAGCCCTAGGGGTAATGATCACAACCAGCTCCGTTCTTATACCAGACTTAGCCCCTTTTCCAAAAGCCGCGCCCAAAATGGGAATCTTATGAAGCCAAGGGACTCCTTCTCCACTTTTCGACACATTGTCACGGATAAGACCTCCTAACACCACAGACTCACCCGAACGGACCGACACCTTGCTCTCAATCTCTCGGTTCATGAAACTGCGCTGCCCTGTAGCAGCATCCTCTATGCCAACGTCGGTAACAGATTGGGACACCTCCATCGTTACCAATCCACCAGCATTAACCGAAGGCGTCACTGTCAACTGAACACCCGTATCCCTATACTCAATACTCTGAATAGAATTACCACCGTCGGTAAAAGCAGTCCCCGTAAGAATAGGCACTTGATCACCCACCTGGATGGTGGCTGTACTGTTATCAAGTACCATAACTGAAGGAGATGAAATCACGTTGACCAGAGATTCACTTGACAGCATATTTAAGACGCCACTGATACCACCACTAGAATTAGCAACGGTATAATTAAAACCCGGGTAGGTGCCTGATGGACCGCCGGAACTGCTCAAACTCCCTGACCCTGAATAACTTGAACCGCCCAAGCCTCCGCTCCTAAAAGCCCACTCCAGTCCATATCGTAATTTATCCGTGAGCGTGACCTCCAAAATACTGGCCTCAATAAGAATCTGAGTCGCAGCCACATCTAACTTTTCTAACGCGGCCTCTATCTTACGAAACTGCATCCCAGTGGAATAAATCATTAAAGAATTATTCTCCTCGTCTGCAACCACACGCACGTCATCGATAATTGAATTATAATTAGTCCCGCTGGATACGACCGAAACCGCTCCAGCACCCGCAGCTCCCTTGCCTGAGCCTGAGCCTGAGCCGATACTTTCCGGTTTCATGCCTGGTGCCACTCCCCCATTGGTATTCTTTTGCCCCCCGGATCTATTAGAAGAGCCCGCAGAGCCTGGAGAGTATATTTTTGTCAAAAGTTCCGCCAACCGCTGCGAAGTCGTATTCTGAACCGGATAAACGTAAAGCCTTTTCTCACCAAAACTCGTCTCTGGATTATCAAGCCTTTCTATCCACTTACGGACCGTCTCCAGGTAATGGGCCCTTGGAGTCACTACAAGAATACTAGCCAGACGAGCAAATGGTATTATTCGAACCATTGGCGCCAAATCTTCGACCATCTCCTTGCTGCCGCTTGAACTGGACAAGCCACTTGATCCAGAGGACTTACCCAACAAAACATTTAGCGCTTCGGTTGTCTCTTCAACACCGCTATTTCGAATCGGAAATAATCCCACAGACATACCTTCCATTCGATCCACGTCAAATGTTTTCACAATATCTAGCCAGCCGGAAAGCTGGGCACGAGTCCCCGCCAACATCAATAAATTACGAACATTATCTACTCTCACGAAAGTCTTTTCTTCAGCTAAAGGCCTTAGAATTTCTTCCATATCTGAAGCACCAATATATTCCAACGAGACAATGACGGTGCTATAACCGGCATCAACATTATTTGGGTTGCCTACGGAAGGATAAAGCTTTGAACCCTGGGCAGAACTGGTTATCAAGTAGCGGTTGTCTTCATCTTTGATCATCATCACGCCGTTGGCGTTCAGCAGAGACTCCAACACAAATAGCAGCTTGCTCCTTGAAATCGGGGCCTTTGTTCTCAAAGTAACAGTGCCACTTACAGATCCGTCCACCACATAGTCTAACTTCAAAATATCAGACATCACCGCATGCATTACTTCGGCAAGGGGTGCATTTTCAAAATTAAGTGACACATCATCTCCGATAAATTGGAGAGGATTTTGAACCTGAGGCATTTTAATCTGTCTGTCGGTACCCATATATATAATGGGTTGCTCCCTTGCATCTTGAGCCAGATTCAACTCTTTAGTTGGCAGTGAAGTGCTTTTATTTTCTGCCTGTCTATCAAACAGTGCATTACCTGATTCACCTTGAATTAAATTTGAACACCCACCAACCGCTAGATTGACGAGCAAGAAAAACGACAAAATAATACGTCTGAAATTCATAAAAGATTTCCTGGTATCGTTAGTTAAACCCGCCACCAACGGTGAATTTTGTAGTATACACAGCCTGTTTTTGCGGACAGACACTGGGATCCATTTTACACGCAAGTGAACTAGCTTCGCGAAGACGGCGATCATCTTGGTAGGATCCATATGTGAACACTACCTTCTCCTCGTCCACCTCGGACAATTCCCAGCCATCTAGTATAGACTCTCCAATCAAAAGACGAATCTCCTTCCCTTGCACTTTAAGAATCGCTCCACCCATATCACCACCACCAAATATCCCCACCACACTGACAGACTGTGACATTTTTTTGGCCTGCTCTGGCTTTTTCCTTTTTACCACTTTTGGTTTGAGATTTTGTTTTCTTTCTACCACCTTTGGTTTTGGTTTTAAATCATTATCGCCACGTTTTCTACCCTCCCAAAATAAAGGACGCTCAATCAACTCTCGCAACAATTCTGGAGGCATGTCGGCAAAATCAACTTCACTTGCCATATTCAAGATTTCCGATAAAGGGGGTGTCGGTTCAGGCGGAGAATCAGAAAAAATCTGAAAAGCCCCAACTGAAAGCTGTAAAAACAGCAAACATAGGAAAAAAATTAAGCACAGCTCGATACGACGCTCCAAATAACCCGGATCAGTATTAACACGATACCTGTCCAAAATTGGATCCCATAAACTCATTGAACCACCCTAAGCGAAGTTAACTTAAATCTTGCCGTAACAGTCTGTCTGTAATTAGTTTGAGCTGCGCTATTTTTCCTATTTGGATACACATTTAATGACTCTATCAAAACTAACGGGCGGTAACTCTCCAAACCAACCAAAGCAAGGTCTAAAGCCTGAATGGTTCCCAGCGAAGTAACATTTAAACCGATATGATCAAATTTTCCTTCTCTTCGCATTTTTTGCACTTGACTATTAGACACGGTCAATCCAGCTTCTGTCATAATTCTTCTTAGCTCTGCTTGAAGAGTCGCCGAAATAACTGACTCCTCCTCAGTAGACGGATAAGTAAGTGATTTACTTCCATCGCTTACTATCAAAAGCGATTCCTGCATCTTCTGTTCAGAATCTATAAGCCCAAGAAGCCGAGAAATTCTAGGCGTTATCTTAGCGATTTCATCGCGTGATTCTGATGAATGTTGAACCAAGGAAGTGGCCAAGTATAAAAATGCATATACAGGCAACAAAAGAGTTAAAGAAATTACCAGAGCGTCTTTACGATGCAGACGTAACCACTTCATTCTGAAGTCTCATCATAGATTTCTATATCTAAATAAAACTGCTCCAACCCCGAATTCCCGAGTCGAGTAATTGCCTGAGGGGCAGAAACATTAGCGTAATTCTTCTCATCAGTCAGCCGCCGCATGAGTTTCGCCCCATCCTTAGCTCTTCCTCGCAGGCGAATCTTGTTACCATTTATCCTAAACTCTTGCAAAAAAGCATCGTCGCCCAACAGCGAGGTCAATTGAGCTAATTGAAATCGAGGACTCGGGTACTGTTTAATAAGATCATTGACCGCATGAACGGTCCGGTTTGCCTGCCCAAGCCTTTTACGAAAAACCATCGCTCTTGACGCTTGCTCCCTAATCAACTTTTCTTCATCATACAATTGATCCAGACGAATCTTTTTAACTGTGGCATCGAGCCCAATAGAGAGCAGCATCGCAGCAAAAATAGAAGCAGTTAAAATAGAAACACGAATCAACCTTTGGGTATAACGAGACAGCCGAACCCTCTCTCCAAAGCCCTGGAATACTACCCAATTTCGATCTGCTCGCGCCCAAACTTCGGTTCGTGTTAAATCTAAATCGTTATGTTTGGAAATTAGAAAATCATTAATATTCGAATTAGAAGCCAGAACCAACCTGATAATAAGTTGCTCTTTATCAGATAACTCCCGTGACCACCCCCAGCTAGTGTCCTCTGGAGCAAACGGACTGCTCGCTACCACCTCATTAACTAGTATGGTTTGTAGATCTGCAGAACTCATCATTGGAAGTATCAACTTCCTTTCCAAGAACAAAGAATCCGGAAGAGCAACTGCTCCTATATCTGCATCTCCTTCATCCACCCTATTGCCAGACTGATAGATCTCAATGCCGTCCTCTGAGAACAATCTTATTTTCTCATCGAAACGATTTCGAAGTGGAGAATCTTCTCCCCATAGCAGTTCCATCCAGGAAGATTTCCAAATACTGGCAAACTTTCGAGTATCAATACCAAAAAGCATCCAGTTTTGATTTTTTACTGCCATCACTCTTCCTCGCTCTTTATCGAAGCGCCTGATAAAGATAGATCCTGGCAGGCTCAACTCGCCAAGATTTCCATCTTATCGCTGAACCAGCTCTCGCACCTCGCTTAACCCACTGCCTGCGAAGCCATTTCTTACCTGAATACTCTATTATCGCATCTACCCTCAAGACTCGACTAGATGACAAAAGCACGTTCTCGAGAGGAGCGGTATTTAGTTCTTCTTCGGTAAAGCTATTAGTCTCGATCAAGACATCTTTTAAGAAACGCGGCATAAAAATACTGGGCAAATCGCCTCTATTGAGTGAGACAGGTCCAACGTAAGCATAATCCCGAAAAGCATCATAAATTCTTCTATCCACTCCTTGAACCAAGAGAATATCTTCCAATGTTTTAAGGACAGAATCTCGCCTGCCCGTATATCGCAATTCATTCCTCCAGGATCCAATGTTTTCCGAAACCATTTTGGCTTTGGAAGCTTCTATACCTTGTTTCATAAGTAATTTATGCAGAACATCCACGGACGCGGTTCGCAGATTAAGCAATGCTTCGCTGGGAAGCGCCTTTAGGATTACTTTAATTAAACCCACCTGATAAGTATTAGACTGCTCTAAAACAAATTGATCACCAGATTTTTCCTCGTTAATAAGATCCGCAAGAAACAATAGTGTAGCTCCATCCCCAGCAGCTACAGCTACTGATTGTGCCGCATGAACCTGGGCAAGCTTAATATCAATTCTGGCTTGTGAGACAATCCCAGCCACCAACAAAGACATCGCGGCAACAAACCAGAGCACAAGCGCTAAAGCTATCCCGCGCATCTGCTTGAGGTCTCTCAACCACTTACCCTCATAATTAGATCTGGCCAATACCTCTGCGATGAGCGAATTTCAAACTTAACTTTGTCTGGAATACTACCTGAGCTACTCCAAACACTTCTCCACTTACCATCGATCCGAGACCAGCAACTTAGCCTAAAACTTTCAAGATTTTCTACGAGCACTCGAACTGATTTATCTTGCCAGCTGCCTGGCGTGCGGGCGTCGGCTAGTTGCCACTGCAGAAACAACTGATCGTCTGCCGCATACACTCTGAAAAAGTAACTTCCTCCATAATCCTCGCCAAACTTTGCTGTCGAACGCCATCGGACCTCCGACCCATCCTTCATCGAAAAATAAGCTCCATCTTGCCCTCCCGTGTCTGCGGGCCCAAGGGTCATAGTACCCATTTCAGTGATCACAGTTGCAGCAAACGCATTGCGCAAAAAGGTGCTAACAGCTCGAATTTCATCCACTCGAGTAATAACACGCTCTAATGAGCTTTGTGTATTCCCGAACGTTCTTAGAGCACTGACTGTAGCTGAGAGGATAAGAGTCATCAGTGTAACTGCAATTAGAACTTCAACTAGGGTAAATCCTTCTTGCGAAGAATCCTCTGACACACCAGACAGTTTAAATAACGACATTTATGGAATAATCTCGTCTTGAAATCCTCGAGTTCGCAGTCCTTCTACGACCGAAGATAACTCAAACTTCCTTTCCCGTAGACCATCATTCCAAGCAACCTCAATATCAATTGATTGAATCGTTCCAGGGAGCAAGATCTCTAATGGAATCTCAACAGGTGCGGCATTGACCTTCCAAAAAAAACCTCCGTCCGTCTCTCCTGCCCAGCTCCCTCCTTCTAAAGGAACTTGGCCATACTCAACAAGTAAAGATCTAGCCAATTCGACACCAAAGACGTGACGCTCGTCATTTCTTACATTACGAGTCGCCCCGGAAGCAGCCTGATAAAGCGCCCCTAAGGCCATAGATAAGATAGAAAGCGCTACCAAAATTTCTAGAAGAGAAAATCCCCGCTGATATGGTTTTAAGGTAATATTAGTCCACATTCAAAAGACTCTGACTAACACGACCCAAAAGCCAATCAACCGACAGTCTTACTCCTCTGACTTTACCAATAATATCGATCTCCCCACCACTGCTATCTCCTTGTGGGTAAAATCTAATTACACCCAAACCATCTCGATTTAGTTCACGGGCAGTTTTTCCAGAAATATCTAGCGATTCAGGAAACACAACAAAATTATCTTTTAAAGAAACTTTTTTAGCCTTCAAATCAAAAACTACATCCTGCGAAACTCCAGTAACAATAGCGGTATATCGGGCAGAGGCTAAAAGTGAAAGCGTTTCTCTGATAACAGATCTATACTGCATACTCTCGTAGAATCGAGAACCATAGGGAATGGATGCCATCGTCAACATGGCTACAATAACCAAAACTATTAAAAGCTCCAGAAGAGAGAAACCTCTATCTCTAAAGGATGAGCAAAATTTCATAACTAACTGGCCTACCCCCTCCTGTTATCTCTGCTAAAACTCCAAAAAAATCTATTTCCAATTCTTAATATCAGTATCTTCCTTATCTCCACCAGGCGTTCCATTTTTTCCGTAGCTTGCAATATCGAATTCCGCATGATCACCCGGATATTTGTAAAGGTATTCCTTTTTCCAGGGATCTTTGGGTATATCACCTTTTAAATAAGGGCCATTCCAACCATCTGCACCACTAGGTTTTCGTATAAGTGCTTCGAGGCCGTCCGTCGTAGACGGATAATTACCGATATCCAAGCTGTACATCTCTAACGCTTGCTCGAAGTCCTTTATTTGTATCAGCGCAGTTTTACTTTTGGCGCCGCCTAATTGGTTTAGAACTTGCGGGCCTACCAAACTCATTAGCAACCCCATTATGGCCAAAACTACCAATAGCTCTAGAAGTGAAAACCCTAGCTCTCTACGAGAATAACGTGCCTTTGGAATTTTAATCATAAGTTATTTTCCTTTCTAAAAAGATTAGACGAATAAATTAAATCGCTAGATCGTTTACTGACAAAATACCCATTAAGATCGCAATAATAATTGAGGCAATCATCGCACCCATCATAAGTATCAATACAGGCTCTAATAAAGTAAGACCTCTTTTTATTCCAGACTGAACATGATCATCAAAAACCTTTGCCAACTCGAGCATCATCTTGTCCAAGCTACCAGACTCTTCACCCACGCGAATCATTTGGATAACCATAGGAGTAAAAAGCTTATTTTCTTCTAACGCATTAGAAATTCGCTGTCCTGCCTTAACCGCAGGGGACAACACCTGAAGAGATGCTCGAATAATTTGATTGTCTACAGTATCAACTGCTATAGAAATTGCTTTTAACATAGACACGCCATTAACCAACAATGTGCCTAGAGCACGAGCAAATTTTGCTATCTCAAACTCAAAAATAATGTGCCCAACCAAGGGTAGTCCTAACAACTTCCGATGGAGAGTTTCTCGACCTTGATCACCAGCAAGCCATTGCCTTAAAATCCAGCCAACAATAAACATCAAGAACAGCAAGAGCCAACCCCAGGAAGCCACAAAATCTCCTAAACCTATAACTATCCTTGTTATCGCAGGCAAAGCTTCTCCCATATCCGCAAAAAGCGCTTCAAATTGCGGAACCACAAAACTCAACATAAAGACAACCGAAAGCACTGCGACGAATAATAATATAGCTGGATAAACCAGGGCGGAAACGACTGTGTCGCGATTAGCTTTGGCTTGTTCAAGATATTCAACCAAGCGATCAAGTATCTCGGACATTTGCCCACTCGCCTCACCAGCGCGAATCATACTAATGTAGAATCCACCAAAGGTATCTTGATGATTTTCAAGAGATGCGCTCAGAGACTTGCCACCCTTAACCGATTTCAACAGATCACTAAGAATAAATCGACTTGTAGGTTGATCTGTCATATCGATTAGCACTTTTAAAGATCTATCTAACGCTAAGCCCGCTCTAAGCATAACTGCAAGCTCCGTGGTAAAAGACAATAATTCCACTCTACTAAAAACACCATTTGCTGCATCAAGATCTTCCTCTGAATCTTCCTGCAGTTTTAGTAAAGTAAGTCCCTGCGCACGCAAATGTGTCGCCACAAACTCTGGTCCCGGAGCTTCGATAACTCCATCCCTGGATTTTCCATCCTGACCAATTGCTTTATAATGAAATTCGACCACGTAAATTAGCTTGTCGAAGCTAACTGAACTTGAGCCAACTCTTCATCACTGGTCGACTGATCTGATTCAATCTGATCTTGGGTTACGCGCAACACCTCTTCAAGCGAAGTGAACCCTGTAACGACCTTACGAAGTCCATCCTCAAATAAAGTAATCATGCCTTGCTGACGCGCTATCGCATGCAAAGTGCTTGCATCCGAACCTTCCATAACAGCTCGCTGCATCACATCATCAAGTTGAAAAAGCTCATGAATCGATGTTCGCCCAAGATATCCTGTGTTTATACATTCAGAACAGCCTCGAGCAGAAAAAATCGTTCGTTTGTCCTCTAAAAGAAAACGCTCCAATCCGTGCTTGCGAATTTCATAAGCGGTTAGCTCATGGGGCTCTCTGCAATTTTTACAAAGTGTTCTTACGAGGCGCTGGGCTAATACTCCATTTACAGAAGAATTTATGAGATAACGTTCTACTCCCATATCTTCTAGCCGAGTAATTGCCCCTGCGGCAGTATTTGTATGGAGAGTCGATAGCACTAGGTGTCCCGTTAATGCTGATTGAACACCTATTTGCGCAGTTTCTGTATCTCGCATCTCTCCAATCATAATTATATCGGGATCTTGCCTAAGAATTGCCCTGAGCGCTCGTGCAAAGGTGAGTTCAATTTGTGCCTGAACCTGTATTTGGTTTACACCTGGAAGTTGATATTCAACCGGATCTTCTACGGTAATTATTTTTAACGCATCAGAATCAATGGACGAAAGAGAAGCATAAAGAGTGGTCGTTTTACCTGAGCCAGTTGGTCCAGTAACCAAAATCACTCCATGAGGTTTAGCTAACAGGCTTTGGTAACGTTGCAAAGTATCCTCACTGAATCCCATATCGGTAAGACTCAAACGAATACTTCCTCTATCCAGAACCCGCATAACGACACTTTCACCATGTACGGTAGGAATAG
>JAQWLX010000030.1 GCA_029247075.1 Halieaceae bacterium
TTAATTGCATCATCCAATTGCTGCGGCACCGCTAACAATTTCGGACAGTTCTTGTGTAATTGCTGCCTGACGCGCCTTGTTATAAACCAGTTGCAAATCGTCTATAAGCTCACCCGCATTTTCCGTCGCATTTTTCATCGCCAGCATACGTGCGGCTTGCTCACACGCGCCATTTTCGACCACCGCTTGATATACCTGTGACTCTAGGTACCTAGACATGAGCTGATTAAGCGCGTCATGGTTATCAGGCTCATAGATATAGTCCCAGTGATTTTTGTATTCATCATTATCTTCTGGCTCCAGCGGCAGCAGCTGCTCTATTTTGGGGTTTTGCGTCATGGTGTTCACAAATTCATTTCGAACTAAAAAAAGTTTGTCTAATTTGCCTGCCTCAAATGCATCCAGCATGGTTTTAACACCGCCAATCAAATTTTCTAAAGAAGGCTTATCTCCCATATCTCGGACTGCAGCAACGACATTTCCGCCGAAGCTATTAAAGAAATTTGCAGCTTTCCCGCCAACGGTACAAATATCGATTTTAGCTCCTGAATCAGTCAAATGCTTTATGGCCTTTATTGAAGTTTTAAACAGATTTATGTTCAGACCTCCGCAAAGCCCTCTGTCTGTAGAAACAACTATAAAACCAACTCTTTTCAGGTCTCGCTGCTGCATGTAAACGTGCTGATATTCTGGCACGGAGTTTGCGACGTGGCCTACCACAGAACGAATACGCAGAGCATAAGGTTTCCCAACCTGCATACGATCCTGTGCCTTTCGCATCTTACTTGCCGCAACCATTTCCATTGCACTGGTAATCTTTTGCGTACTTTGGATACTTGATATCTTGGTACGTATTTCTTTTCCTGCAGCCATAAATAATCTCTTTGCCTACCAGGTATTGTTAGCTTTAAAAGCTTCTAGGGCGGATTTAAAGACACTTTCGATATCATCATTATAATCACCTCTTGCCACAACATCTGACATGGTGTCGCCATGATTCGAGTGCATGAAAGATATTAAGGCAGACTCGAAATCTCCTATCTTTTGAACATCGACGTCTTTCAAATAGCCTTCATTCGCCGCATAAAGCATTATCCCCATCTCAGCAACGCTTTTAGGGCTGTACTGATTTTGCTTCATGAGCTCCGTGACTCTCTCTCCATGGTCTAACTGTGCCCTAGTAGCCTCATCCAAATCCGATGCAAACTGAGAAAAAGCCGCCAACTCTCTATACTGTGCTAATGCCGTGCGAACACCGCCTGAGAGTTTTTTCATGATCTTAGTTTGAGCAGCGCCACCTACACGTGACACTGAAATACCGGCATTCATAGCCGGCCTAACACCAGCATTAAACATGTCTGCCTCTAGAAATATTTGTCCGTCCGTAATGGAAATTACATTGGTAGGAACAAAAGCAGACACATCACCCGCCTGAGTCTCAATAACTGGAAGCGCTGTTAAAGAGCCGGTTCTTCCCTTTACCTCGCCTTTGGTCAATTTTTCAACATGGTCAGCATTTACTCTCGCGGCTCTTTCCAAAAGACGCGAATGCAAATAAAAAACATCTCCTGGGTAAGCTTCTCTTCCAGGAGGTCTACGCAATAAAAGAGAAATCTGACGATAGGCCCAGGCTTGCTTGGTGAGATCATCATATATTATTAGAGCGTCCTCACCCCTATCCCTGTAATATTCGCCCATCGTACAACCTGCAAATGGCGCTAAAAACTGCATTGCTGCAGGATCTGATGCCGTGGCAGCAACTACAATTGTATGTTCCATTGCACCATGCTCTTCCAGCTTTCGGACTACCGACGCTACAGAAGAAGCTTTTTGTCCAACGGCCACATAAATGCACTTAATGCCCGTGCCCTTCTGGTTGATAATGGCGTCTACGGCTATAGCCGTTTTCCCGACTTGCCTGTCACCGATTATGAGCTCTCTCTGCCCGCGACCAATCGGAACCATAGCATCGATGGCCTTTAGACCAATTTGCACCGGCTGATCTACCGACTGACGCGCAATAACGCCTGGCGCAACCTTTTCTAGAGCATCTGTTTCAGCACATTTTACCGGCCCCTTGCCATCTATCGGCGCACCCAAAGCATCTACCACTCGTCCTTGTAATTCAGGACCTACAGGCACCTCCAAAATTCTGGAGGTACATCGGCAGCTCTGCCCTTCTGCAAGTTCTTTGTACTCGCCTAGAACGACAGCGCCGACAGAATCTCGCTCCAAATTTAGCGCCATGCCATAAATACCACCATCAAACTCAATCATTTCACCGTACATGACATCAGCAAGTCCGTGGATGCGAATAATCCCATCAGTTACAGAAACAATCGTACCTTCGTTTCTTGCCTCTGATTTAACATCAAGACTATCAATTCGCGTCTTTATAATTTCGCTGATCTCGGATGGGTTCAGTTGTTGCATCTTTTAATCCTCAGTCCTACAGTTCCATCGCTTCTGCGAGCATGGCTAATCGACCCTTGATAGAACCATCAATTACGGTGTCGCCCGCCCTAATTAAAACCCCGCCTATTAAAGATGGGTCAATGTGTTTTATTAAATTAACCTCTCGATCTAAATGTCGAGCAAGTCCATCCGATAATTTTTCCAAACGCTGCTGATCGAAATCAAATGCGGAGAAAATGTCGACATCAATTACCTTTTGAATATCCGCCTTATATTCTTCAAACAACCTAAAAATGGCCGGCAATAGAGGAAGCCTCGAGTTCGAAGACAAAATATTCAAAAAATTATTTACCGCCTTGTGTAACGACTCTCCAAGCATGTCGGTTAACATTTGAATATGCTTAGACTTGCTAATAGACGGGTTATTAAGCTGATCCAAAATTTTTGGCTCTGCACTAATTGCAGCAAGTGTTCTGAGCTGATCACTCCAATCATTGATTGAATCGGTTTCGCTCGCACACTCAAACGCCGCTCTGGCGTAGGGCCTAGCTAATGTCAATAGTTCTGCCATCTAGCGATGATCTACCAATTTTCTACCAGCTCTTCTATCAAACGTTCATGGGAATTTTGATTAATTTCCGCTCCCAACACTTTTCGAGCACCCTGCATAGTCAAGGCGGAAAGTTCACCCCTAAGCTGCTCCTTGGTTCTTTGTCTTTCTTGTTCTATTTCAGTCATCGCGCCTTCTTTAAGCCTGCCTGCCTCTGACAATGCTGCTTCCTTCGCCTCATCTAAAATCTGCGACGCACGCTTATTGGCAGCGTCTACTATCCCTGCCGCATCAACTTTAGCTTGCTGCAGTTCTTGTGCCACCGTTTCTTTTGCCGCAGCCAGATCGTCATTTGCGCGATCAGCGGCAGCAAGGCCATCCGCGATCTTTTTTTCCCGATCCGCCATAGCCGCTATTATTGGCGGCCACACAAAACGCATGCAAAAAACCACGAAGCAAACGAATGCAATCATCTGTCCGAAGAGTGTTAGATTAATATTCACCAATTACTCCTAGTGTTAGCTGTAATTTCACGTAAAGCCCTAGTGAACGCAGCGAATTTTTTCTATTTAACCAGCTGGCGCCACAACGAAGATCAGATACATTGCAATGCCAACTCCGATGATAGGGATCGCATCTACCAATCCTGCACCAAGAAAAAAGGTAACTTGTAATTTAGGCGCCAATTCTGGCTGACGAGCGGATCCCTCAATGAGCTTGCCGCCTAACAGCCCCACTCCAATAGCAGCACCAAGACCTCCTAGGCCCATCATTATTGCTGCAGCAACATATACCAATTCCATTGTTTTCTCCTAAAAATTAACTTGCCGATTTAAAATTAATCTAATGATCTTCATGTGCCATGCTTAGATAAACTACTGTAAGAACCATAAAAATAAACGCTTGCAACGTAATTACCAAAATATGGAAAATAGCCCACCCGAATTGCAATAGGGCGGCAGGCAATACCCACATTATTCCTGCACTAAAAAGTGCCGCTATCAAAATGAAGATCATCTCCCCTGCATACATATTCCCAAATAGACGCAGGCCGAGGGAAAAGGGTTTTGCAAGAAGCCCCACTACCTCCATAAAAAGATTAACAGGTATGAAAAGAGGGTGATTAAAGGGGTTCATGGTTAATTCTTTAACAAATCCAAATCCCTTCACTTTAATCGAATAAAACAACATCAATATAAAGACACCAACAGCCATACCCATTGTAATATTTGGATCCGTTGAAGGCACAATCTTCTGATATTCCACACCTGCCAAACCCAGCGCGTAAGGAATCAGATCAACAGGAACAAGATCCATCAGATTCATTAGGAAAACCCAAACAAAAATGGTCAGTGCCAATGGTGCTATCAAGCGATTTTTCCCATGAAATGTATCTTTAACGGTGTTATCAATAAATTCTACTACCATTTCTACAAAGTTAATTGGTCCTGAAGGAGAGTCTTCACTCACTAGGCAGGCCATACGGTAGAAAAACCAGCAGAAAAAAATCCCTAAGCCCACGGACCACAACATGGAGTCAATGTGGATAGCATAAAAACCCATAGCAGATATTTCTTCAGCGCCATGAGCCATTACCCAAGAGCCACCATCGGGAACTAAGCTTCCATCATATCGTTCAAATCCTTGCGGCAATCGACCATAAGTCAAGTTGGTTAAGTGATGGACTATGTATTCTGAGACAGTCTGGTTGTCGCCTGCCATAACTCCCTAACCCTCCAGGCTTGAAGGCCTAAAAACGCTTTGGCCAAGAAAAAAAACAGTGCTTAATTGAAGCAGATAAACAGTAAAAAACCCAAAAAAAACTATAAGTGGATTTTCTGGGACGACTATCTTGAAAACCACGATAAAACCTAGTGCGCTCGACAAAAGCTTCAGTAGTTCTGCAAAATAAATTCTAGAATAGGAAAACACTGTAATATTTAAATCCAGCAAGTTAATAAAAATAAGAAAAAACATTGTCTGTGGCAATATTGCTATTAACCCACCTAAAACAAACTCCGTAGCAAAAACAAAATCAGCTAAAAAAAGAGAAATCAAGCTTCCAAATATAAGAGCCTGGATTTGCAGTAAAACAATTTTTTTTGGATAACTAAGCAATTAATTTCCCTCGGGGAGCTTTTTTCCAAATGACACCTTCCCGCCGAGCGTCTACTTAGAATATCTTTGTTTTTTTTAGCGCAAGCATTATAAAAGCATTGATATAAGTGTTCAAGATTTATCACTTTAGATGTGAAAGAATTCCTTGAAGCTCTTCTAAGTTATTATAAGAAATTTCCAATTTCCCCTTCCCAGAAGAAGCATGGGTAATTTCAACTTTAGCTCCTAGCTTTTCTGAAATTTGTAATTTTAAGCGGGCTAAATCCGGATCTTCTTTGAGCGATTCTTTTTTTCGATGGATAACTGGTTTTAATAGATCTCTAGCCAATCGCTCTGTCTGGCGAACCGATAAGTTTTTTTGTAAAACCTCATTGGCTGCCCTTTGCTGATCAACCGGGCCTAAAGACAAGATTGCTCTTGCGTGCCCCATTTCTATCTTGCCAGTTTCTAACAAAGATTTAACCCCCAGTTGTAAAGACGTAAGGCGAAGCAGGTTCGCAACAGTAGATCTCGATTTTCCTACAGCTTCAGCCACAGCAGACTGGGTTAAATTAAATTCACTCTGCAAACGATGAAGCGCTTCGGCCTCTTCTATTGGATTTAAATCCTCTCTTTGCAGATTTTCTATAATAGCCATTGCTATTGCCGCTTCATCAGGAACATCGCGGACTACGGCGCTCACAGCCTCCATCCCAAGGGATTTACAGGCTCTCCAACGACGCTCTCCAGCAATTATTTCATAATGGGGTTTTCCTGCCTCACCACCAATAGGTCTAACTAAAATCGGCTGCATCAAACCTTGTTGTTTTATGCTTGCGGCCAAGTCCTTTAGCGCGTCTTGATTTAAGTGCTTTCTGGGCTGATAGCGTCCACGTTCGATATTTCCAACGGGTATTTCTTTTACTAAATCAGAATCTACACTCTCGTCATTTTCTATTAAATCATTAGGCCTTCCAGACGCACTTAAAAGGGCATCCAAACTTTTCCCTAAACCACGTTTTTTTGTGACCATAGCCTCCCTCCCTAGACCGCGAGGTTTGTCTTTTCTGGGTGGTTTTTTATATCTTCTCGACGTATCAGTTCCCCGGCTAATGCCATATATGCCTGAGCGCCTTTTGAAAGTCGATCATAGTACAAAATCGGTCGGCCATGGCTTGGTGCTTCTGCCAAGCGCACATTGCGAGGTATTACTGTTCGTAATACCTTTTCTCCGAAGTGTTCATGTAGCTGAGAAGACACATCACTTGTCAAACTGCTTCTAGGATCATACATAGTTCTCAAAATGCCCGCGATCCCAAGTCTTTTGTTAGCAGCCTTCCTAATTCCTGCAATTGTTTCTAACAATGACGTCAAACCTTCTAGCGCAAAATACTCACACTGCATTGTTATCAATATACTATTGGAAGCAACCAAGGCATTTAAAGTTAAAATATTGAGCGAAGGAGGGCAATCTATAATTATATAATCAAATTCTTCAGCACATGTTGAAAGTGCATTTGCCAAACGTCTCTCACGGTCCGGTGAATCAAGCAACTTCAATTCGGCCGCTGTTAGATCTGTGTTAGCTGCCAGCAAGAAGAAACCACCGAGATCTATTGACAATATAGCCGCTTCGAGAGGCACAATCCCCAAAAGCACCTGGTCAATACCGCTAGATAAGGAATACTTGTCAATACCGACCCCAGTGGTTGCATTTCCTTGCGGATCGGTATCTACCAACAAAACTTTTTTCTTCATTGCAGCAAGAGAAGCCGCCAAATTAATTGCAGTAGTCGTTTTTCCAACTCCTCCTTTTTGATTGGCTACCGATACTACTTTTACCATTTATTCAATCCTGAATTTGGAACTAATTTTAAATTGTTAGTACTGGCTGCAGCTCTACTAAGTGGCGCGGTAATTTCAAGCAAGGTATCTCTAATTTATGGATTTTTAACCCGGGAGAAACCTCTCTTGCCGCAGTCAGTTCCTGTTTTGAAATTGCGGCCTTCATAGCCAAAACACTGCCATTTGAGGCAACTAATCTTGAACAATTTAAAACGATTTTTTCTAATGAACTAAACGCCCTGCACACCACCATATCATAAGGAGAAACCGGGACATGTTTTTCAAGTCGGTCATTTACAATTGTTACGTTATTTAATTGAAGTTGAGATTTGATTTCTGTTAAAAATCTAACTTTCTTCCCATTACTATCTAGGAGAAAAAATGAAATGTTCGGCAACAATATTGCTATTGGAATACCTGGAAATCCTGCTCCGGAACCCACATCGATGATTTTTTCTCCCTTTAAAAAAGGCACTACAGAAACACTGTCGAGAACATGTTTCACAACCATTTCATTAAGGTCTTTTATGCCAGATAGATTAAAAGCCCTGCTCCAACGCTTCAAAAGAAATAGATGCTTACAACATTTGTCTGCTGCCTCATTTGAAAATGGCAACCCAAATTGAATCAAACCCTCTTCTACTTTTCTTTTTAGCGCTTTCTCCAAATTAAGCTCTCTTTTCTTTTGTAATATTTGAAGTTCTTTCATTGTTTCGAATATAAATAAGCAATTGGGTTATCGCCGCCGGAGTAACGCCAGATATTCTAGAGGCCTGATCTAGTGTCTCTGGCTGCACAAGCTTCAACTTTTGTATCACTTCCGTGGATAGACCAGAGACCAAGTTAAAATTAATATCTAATGGAATTCGTGTGTTCTTTTGAATATGGAGTCTGTTAACTTCTTTAAATTGGCGATCTATATACCCTTTATACTTAGCTTGTATTGTAATCTGTTCTGACGCCTCTAAATCAATAGGTTCCAGCTCTTCGACTTCACGTAACAACAGATGGTCTAACTCAGGTCTTTTTAGTAGTTCCAATAAACTATAATCTCGGCCTAGTGAGATATCTGTTCTATTCTGCAAGTTCCTGGAAAAAACGCTATCAGGTTGGACGCGAGTTGAAGAAAGCCTAAGTTGTTCTTTCTTGATCTGCTCAGATTTCTCACAAAACCGTTTCCAGCGACTATCTTTTATCAAGCCTAAAGATCTTCCTATTTCTGTTAGTCTAAAATCCGCATTATCTTGTCTTAGAAAGAGACGATGCTCTGCTCTAGAAGTAAACATCCGATATGGTTCTTTTGTGCCTAAGGTGACTAAATCACTAACCATGACTCCTAAGTAAGAATTCCCTCTTTCTGGCGTCCAAGCTGGTTTACCCAATGCTCTAAGTCCAGCATTAAGACCAGCCAACAATCCCTGAGCCGCTGCCTCTTCATAGCCCGTGGTTCCATTAATTTGACCAGCAAAATAAAGACAACTAATAGATCTATTCTCCAAGGTGGAAAAAAGCCCTCTTGGATCAAAAAAATCGTATTCTATGGCATAGCCAGGCTGAAGAATCAGTGCTTTTTCACAACCGATAATACTCTTTACCATTTTTAACTGAACATCTTCTGGCAAACTTGTCGAGATGCCATTTGGATAAATTTCTTTAGTTGTTAAACCCTCTGGCTCCAAAAAAACCTGATGCGAATTTTTGTCGGAAAATCGATGAACCTTGTCTTCTATGCTAGGACAATAACGTGGACCAATTCCCTCTATCTTTCCTGTATACATCGGTGAGCTGTTTAAGCTAGACCTAATAATGTCGTGCGTTGAAGAATTGGTATGAGTGATCCAACAACATCTTTGTTCTGGGTGAAAAGAGTGATCCCCCATAAATGACATTAGCGGTTCCGGTTGATCGCCCCATTGCTGTTCTAATCGATCAAAATTAATGGAATTCGAATCTAATCGAGGTGGGGTTCCTGTCTTTAATCGACCAACATTAAGAGAAAACTCCCTTAGCCGATTGGCCAATTTATCAGCAGATGCTTCTCCAGCTCGGCCGCCGATTTTTTTTTCAAGGCCGACATGCATTTCCCCACGAAGGAAGGTTCCGGCTGTTAAAACAACTGATCGTGCTAAAAACTTCGAGCCTTCCTGAGTCGCTACTCCTACTACCTTGTTACCTTCTAACAGTATGTCTGAAACAGAATTTTGAATAATCTCTAAATTTTCCTGATTCGTTAACGCCTGGGAAATTGCTAACTTATATAATGATCGATCAGCCTGTGCTCTAGTGGCTCTTACAGCTGGACCTTTTTTACAATTTAATACTCGAAATTGGATTCCAGCTCTATCCGTTGCTAGCGCCATTGCTCCACCTAGAGAATCCACTTCTCTAACTAAATGACTTTTACCAATGCCACCAATCGCAGGATTGCAGGACATCTGGCCCAGAGTATCCAATCGATGTGTTACCAATAATGTTTGGCAACCTAAGCGAGCAGAAGCCAATGCTGCTTCGGTTCCGGCATGGCCACCACCGATTATAATAACGTCATAGTTTAGTGGCATAGGGATATCGTTGAGGAAAAGGGCAGCAATTATACTTTGGGTTTACCTAACGTAAAAGCAATAGTTTTATTACTAAATTAATATATATATATATATATATATACTTATTGTTATTGTTATTAAGGGAGCGCTTTGTGTTAGTAAGTAGCATTTATACATATCACTCATATAGTTAGGTAAACTCGAACTAGCTTATAAAGCTTGTTTTAAGCCTGTAGATTACGATAATTAAAAGTAGATAACTATAACTGTGAACGAGCACGTTATTATCAAGTGAAGTTATCACCAAGTTATACAATGTAATATAAATTCAATAAGTTGTTATAGCAGCACTCTAAAAATCATAAAGGTTAGATTATTTCCCGATACAAAACTTGGAAAATATTTCGGTTAATAGTTCATCGCTACAACTCTTCCCGGTGATTTCCTCCAAAAAACTGTTGCAGAGGTTTAAATCCTCAGCCAATAGTTCCCCTGCACCAATGGTGTCGAATAAAGAAGCAGATTTTTCTAGGGTCTCGATACAATTTTCCAAGGCCGAAATGTGTCTTTGACGGGCTGTCATAGAATCGTCTTTAGCATCACTTGCGGGAATTAGTGAACTTTTAAGATGTTCCTTTAGATCTGATATACCTTCACCAGTCATAGCCGATAAAATAAAAATAGAGCAGCCGTTTTTTCGGATTTCCCCAGGTGAGCAGTCCGACAGATCTGATTTATTAAATATTATGGTTTTTTTTACCTCCATAGGTAATTCATTAAACTCTGATAAAATGCCATCTGGATCCACATCCTCAGGTTTTGCAAACATTGTAATGTCATAAATAAGTAAGGCCTGATTAGCATTTGAAATTGCCGAAATTGTTCTAGCAATACCTTGCCGCTCCAAAGTGTCATCTGTCTCTCTTAAGCCAGCCGTGTCCACAATATTTATAGGAATTCCGTCGAGTTGAATTGTTTCTTCGATAGTATCTCTTGTAGTACCAGGAATATTGCTGACAATAGCTCTATTACTAGAAGTTAGGGCATTAAGCAGGCTAGACTTTCCGACATTTGGTTTTCCAGCTAAAGCAAAAGTTACTCCTTCTCTTAAAAGCTTTCCTTCGTCAGCAAGTGTTTTTAAAAGTTCTGTTTGTGTAATCAAGTCATGGATTCGTGACGAAACTTTCAAATCCTTCAGAAAATCAATTTCTTCTTCTGGAAAGTCTAAAGAAGCCTCCACCATAATTCTTAACTCTAGGATGTCTTTAGCTATTTCGTTCACCTTCTCAGAAAATTTTCCTTGCAAGGAATTTGCGGCACCAATTACTGCTTTTTCAGTGGAGGCTTCGATTAAGTCAGGAAGGCTCTCGGCTTGTGCTAAATCGAGTTTTTCATTTAAAAAAGCTCTTAGCGAAAATTCCCCAGGATTAGCGACTCGAGCTCCGAAGGTACAGCAGGTTTTTAAAAGGGTATCTAATAATGCTGATCCGCCATGCGCCTGCAGTTCTATAACATCTTCACCTGTAAAGGAATTTGGAGCTTTAAAATAAAGTAATATTCCGTGGTCGATTGTTATGCCTAGATTATTCCTAAACTTAGTAAAAAGGGCGTGTCGAGGAATAAGTTTGTCAGTCGAGATTTTTTTAGCGATTTGAGTGGCCCTGGGTCCCGATATTCTTACAATACCTATGCCGCCACTTCCGGCTGGTGTAGCAATAGCTGCAATAGTGTCTCCTGATTTGTAATTCACTTGCTATAACATGCAAAAAAGATAGGAGGTGATTTCTAATAAATTAGTTATCTCAAGAACCAGCACTTTCTATTCTTTTTGTAATCACATATTGTTGGGCCATAGATAAGAGGTTATTGACTAACCAGTAAAGGACTAGTCCTGCAGGAAACCAGAGGAAGAAGAACGTAAAAACGATAGGTAGCCACTCCATGATCTTTGCTTGCATGGGGTCGGGAGGAGGTGGATTGAGCTTTTGCATTGACCACATACTAGCCCCCATTAATAACGGAAGTACGAAATAAGGATCCAT
>JAQWLX010000014.1 GCA_029247075.1 Halieaceae bacterium
GTTCTTGATCCGGAGCAGAATTCAAAGTTTCTTGATCATTATTTGGACTTAAGGGTTGATCTTTCTAGAGTACTATTCATTTGTACGGCAAATCAAAGTGATACCATTCCCGCCCCCCTGCTGGATCGCATGGAAGTGATCCGTTTATCAGGCTATGTGGCGGAAGAAAAATTATCTATAGCAAGAAACCACCTGTGGGGCAAACAACTCGTACGACACGGTCTAAAGTCGTCCCAACTAAAAATTAACGATTCGGCTTTGAAGCACGTAATAGAGTTTTATTGCCGTGAAGCTGGAGTCAGAAATTTAGAAAACCAGCTAGCAAAAATAATGAGAAAATCAATTAGAGAAATGTTGGAAAAAAATGATTTCCATCAGCGGGTGGGAAGGAAAAATATTGAAACATTGCTTGGCAGGCCTCTATTTCAAAGGGAGAAGCCGCGGAAAGGAATTGGTGTGGTTATGGGTCTTGCCTGGACAGCTTTAGGAGGAGCCATACTTTCCATTGAGTCATCTCGCATACACACACTAAACCGAGGCTTTCAATTAACAGGACGTCTGGGTGACGTGATGAAAGAATCGGCTGAGATAGCATACAGCTATATTATTTCGAATTTAGAGGAATATGGCTGCGATACAGATTTCTTTGATAATAGTTTTGTGCATCTGCATGTGCCAGAAGGAGCGACACCTAAAGATGGACCAAGTGCGGGAATTACCATGGCTACCGCGCTGGTTTCACTTGCGCTAAAGAAGCCAATCAAACGTTCCATAGCGATGACTGGTGAATTGACATTGACTGGTGAAGTTCTCCCGGTGGGTGGCATACGAGAAAAAGTCATAGCTGCTCGTCGAAGTCGTATACCAGAACTAATTATGCCTGCAGCTAATCAGAGAGATTTTGATGAGTTACCAGAGTACCTTCGTCAAGGTTTGACCGTAAACTTCGCTAGAAATTTCCGAGAAGTTTTCGATAGTGTTTTCCCTAATTAGGTATTTTTAGATATGCAAAAGATGTTGTTTTTAATCATTCTTGTTTTTATTGTGATGGTTATAGGAGTAATCTTTTTACCGACACCTTTTTCAATGCCTGCGTCATGGACCCCCGATTCTGCACCGGAATTATCGGGTCTTTATGCAAAGAATAAAAAGCTTTTATCTTCTGAGTTGCTTGGTACAGGTGAAATATATGGGCCCGAGGATGTTGCTGTTGATAAAGCGGGAATAGTTTATGGTGGGACGCAAGATGGAAAAATTATTAGAATCCATCCCGACAAGTCTGTGGAAGATTGAATTACCACCGGTGGTCGACCTCTTGGACTTCACTTTGATTCGAATGGGAATTTAATAGTATGTGATGCGTATCTCGGATTGTTATCTATTTCTCCAAATGCGGAAGTGACGGTGCTCGTAGATGAGGTTGAGGGTGTCCCGCTAGGATTTACAGATGACTTGGACATTGCCGTTGATGGGAAAATATTTTTTACCGATGCGTCTTTTAACTGGAATCAGGCTAATTACATGATGGATTTACTTGAAGGTCGACCATATGGCCGATTCATCGTTTACGATCCATCTACTAATGAGGCAGAAGTTTTACTTAAGGATTTGTACTTTCCTAATGGCGTGGCCTTGTCTAGCAGTGAAGAGTTTGTGCTAATAAATGAGACATGGCGATATCGAATTTTGCGTTATTGGTTGACCGGCCAGAATGCAGGCCAAAAAGAGATTTTTATGGACAATTTATCAGGTTTTCCAGATGGTGTGTCAGGTAATGATCAGGGAGTTTTTTGGGTAGCAATGCCGGCTCCACGAATTCCAATTATAGATGCGGCACAGTCTCGACCGTGGTTATCCATGCTTCTGGGGAAGCTCCCGGAATCTATTCAACCCGCACCTGTGGAATACGGTTTTATTCTTGGGTTAAACGAGTCTGCAGAAATTATACACAATCTTCAGGATCCTACTGGAGAGATTTTGAAAGAGATTACTTCGGTTGAGCAGTATGCAGGAAATCTTTACATTGGTTCTTTGCATAATGACAGGATTGGCCGCTACCCGGTGCCTACTTTATAGTTGATCCCAGTAAATTCTAATATCCTGTCGGTAGTTTCGCAGTTGCAATTGCGCGACGAGGCGCTGGATATCCTTCGATCGTAAGAAGTTTGTCTTTTGGATCAAGAAAGTCGGACAGTGATTGAAATTGCATCCACTTTGTTGAGCGTTGTTCTGATTCGGTCGTTTTTTGCACGTCGATTATTTTGCAATCTACTAACCCAGAATTCACCAACCAGCCTAAAAGGGTCGAGCAGGACGGGATGCTCCAGACATTTCCCATCCGAGCATACCTCCCTTTCGGTATAAGTTGTTCTCCAAATTTTTCTTCTATAATTAGAGTTTCCAGTATTAGCTCGCCACCAGGTCTTAGGCATTGACGAAGCTGATTAATATGATCAATTGGTGACTTTCGATGGTAGATGACTCCCATCGAGAAGACGGTATCAAAAACCTCTAAATTGTCAGGTATTGATTCGATTCCGATAGGTAAGATCCATATTTTTGATTGCTTCAAAAAGTGTTGTATCGCCCAAAATTGCACTACGAATAATGGTGAAGGGTCCACCCCAATCACTTCATCGGCACCTGCTCCTAGCATCCTCCAGCAGTGATAACCATTACCACAGCCCACATCTAGCACGCGTTTATGTTTTAGTGGCTCTATTTCATCCTTGAGTCGATCCCACTTCCAATCTGATCTCCATTCAGTATCTATATGTACTCCAAATAATTCATAAGGACCTTTTCGCCAAGGATGCATTTGATGCAAAGTTGCTTGCAGTTTTTCTAACTCTAAACTAGACAGAGGCATATCAGTTGTTGCGGAAACTCGGTTTGAGTCAAGTGAAATTGAATTGTAGGAAATATTTGGAAGTGATTTGAGTTGCGCTTCCCAGTTACTCAGATCTCCAAAGCGTTCATGAGAAAGGCCTTTTTGAATTTGCTGTGGCAATTTATCAGCCCATGAAGTGAGTTCTGGAGTCCTCTTCCATCTGCTTATTAGATCAGAGTAATCCATTACTTGATGGCTATGAGTGATGTGAAATTAAAGTAGCGAAACCAAATATCACAAGTTTTAAACCCGCAAAGAAGCAGTCTTTCTTTATGCTGACTAAGTGATTCAGGAATGAGTACGTTGTCCAGTGCAGCGCGTTTTCTAGCTATTTCTAATGTGCTGTAACCGTTAGCTTTTTTGAAGGATTCGTGAAGTTCTATATTTATCTGATTGAGTTCGGAGTCTTCTATAAGAATTTTTTCAGAAAGAAGTAATACTCCTCCGGGAAGAAGACCATTGTATATGTTCCGAATCACCTGTTCACGATTTTCTTTAGCAATAAATTGAAGAGTCCAATTAAGTAAAACTATTGAGGCATTCGTAATTTTAGCGTCTTCGATATCAATGCATTGGAAATCTACAGGAATATCATTCTTATCTTCAGCGATCGCCTGCCTAAATTTATTTAACATAGGTCTAGAGTTATCAATTGCTTTTATTTTGCAATTCTCCGGCAGAGCTTGCGATCTCATTTCAAGCGTCGATGCGCCGAGTGAGCATCCAAGATCATATAGATTGCTATTTGGAAGGGAGTAGGCTGATGCGATTAATCCGCTCATCTTGGTTATCGTTCTATATCCTGGAACGGATCGATTGATCATGTCGTCGAAAACATCAGCTACTGCGTCATCAAATTTAAAGGTTTCCCTCTTAGCTAGATTTCTCGCGTAGATTTGATCTTTTAAAGATGTCATTGTGGTTGTAGTCATTAGTTTTCTAGCTGATTTTAGCATGTTACTTGCTTACAACTAGTCGTGTGTTTATATTCTTCTTGGAGAATGCGCGCAAGAAGTTAAGCAAGAAATCGCAGAGTAACATATGTCACGGACTCATCTTAGCTCAACAAAAGGATTGTCTAGATCAGCATGAATGTTATGAGGATAGCGATGTGGTCAGGACCCCGGAATATTAGTTCAGCGTTAATGCGTTCCTTTGAAAACAGAAGTGACACTTGGGTATGTGATGAACCTTTTTATGGATTTTATCTAAAAATAACTGGTGCCCCCCATCCAGGACGTCAGGAAATTATAGATTCAATGGTATGTGACCCTAAATCTGTAATAGAGACATTGACGAAAGAAGTCAGGGATTCGCTTACCATTAATTATCAGAAGCACATGACGCACCATTTTCTTCCCGAGATTGGTGAAGATTGGCTTTTTAGCCTAAAGAACTGCTTTTTGATTCGTGATCCATTAAGAGTAATCTCATCCTATGCAAAGGTTCGCTCCAAGTTTAGTTTTGAGGAGCTTGGCATGCAGCAGCAGCTTGATTTATTCCATTTATGTGCAGATAAGTTGGGCGAAGCGCCGCCTGTTATAGATGCTGATCGTTGTCTTGTAAATCCAAAAAATGTATTAACAAAGCTATGCCAAAGGTTGAATATTAGTTTTTCATCGAAGATGTTGGAGTGGCCTATCGGTTCAAGGGTTAGCGATGGTTTGTGGGCAAAGCACTGGTATAGTGACCTCTATAAGACCACGCACTTTTCCTTAAGTCAGATCAGAGACAAAAGTGATGAACGCAAAATAGAAAAAGAGCATTCAGAGACCTTTAAAAAAGCATTAGAAATATAGAACGAGCTTTCAGAATACGTTTTATAGTTTAATTATCGCTAAGAATGAATTCTACGTCTTCAGAAGAAATATCATTTTGAGACTTCAGGGAAGAGGTAAAACTTGCAAGAGGAATGCTTGGATAATCCAAATCGATTCCACGAGACTTAGACTTGAATTTTATACTACCAAGAAATGCAGCAAGGCTATTATTTTGAATTATATTTTCCACCATGCTCTCGATGTATAAAATTAAAGGGATAATAAATATACTTATTTTTTTGTTAAATGGGAGGTAAAAAATTCGCTGAAAAATTGTGAAAAAATAACCATCAAATTAATCAACTAAAAGTATTCTTATTAAAGTGTTCCTGTATTTCAGGAAGAATTTTTGAAAGCGCTGGTTTTTGTATTTTCAGTTCATCTAATGAAAGACCTTCAAGCTCATGAGGGAAAACTAACCAGTCATTCTTTTTGTGCAGGAAATAGTCTGGCTCCTTTTCTGTCTCATTTCGATTTGGTTTGAAATAGGCTGTGGCGACTCTTATTTCTGGCTTAGAACTTAAAAGCATGGTTTCAATACTTGTTAATAAGTGCTCTATCGAATGTCCAGTATCATGAACGTCATCTACTACTAGCAAGCGATCATTCTTCGTAATCATTTCACAAAGAGGCGCTAATCCATCGATGGTTATTTCATCTCCTCTAGTTAAACCATCATAAGAAGAAATCTTGATCGGGGCATGCTTTGCGTTTACTCCAAGAAAACAAAGTAGCTCATGAACTGCTATTGCAAGCGGTGCTCCTCCTCGCCATATCCCGATGATACATGTAGGGAAAAATCCGCTCTTAAAAACTTTCCACGCTAGCTGATAGGCATCTTCCAATAACTCTTCCGATCCAATAAAATATTTGTTCATTTCAATATACCAATAAATTATTTTAGATATAGTCTAATCCAATTGGCCTCACCATCCATAACGCTTCATTTTTTTCTGAAAGATTTGTTGGCTATAATCCTTTTTTGCTAGGAAAAATAACGATGAAACCAGAATATTATCCTTGTGAACCAGCTCATTTATGGGAGCATTTTTATCGGATCACTCAGATACCAAGACCCTCAAAGAGCGAGGCTGAAGCCCGTAAATATATGATAAGTTGTGCTGATGATAATGGGTGTGACTGGGTGACAGATTCAGAGGGTAATTTGATCGTCAGAGTACCTGGATCAAAAAATCGCAAACATCAGAGCACACTGATTATTCAAAATCATTTAGATATGGTTACGGTAAAGCAATCTGATAAGCAGCATGACTTTGAAAACGACCCTCTAAAGTTAAAGATAACTGATGGTTGGTTGCATGCTGATAGAACTACCTTAGGCGCAGATAATGGACTGGGTTGTGCTGCTGCGCTCGCGCTGATGACGGACCAAAGTGTATCCAAACCTCCATTGGAACTGTTATTTACCGTGGATGAGGAAACTGGCTTAGGTGGAGCGATGAACCTGGATTCTGATCTCTTGACTGGTACTAGGCTACTTAATCTTGATACTGAGGATTGGAATGAACTTTTCATCGGTTGCACAGGTGGAGCGGGTTGGAAGATTTCCAATAACCTAGATCTTTATGAAGAAGAATCAGATAACACTTTTCGTCTCTCTATAAGCGGGTTGTCCGGGGGGCATTCAGGTATTCAAATACATGAGCAGCTGGGAAATTCTATCAAGCTGGCATGTCAATATCTTTTATCAATTGGTGATGTTCGTTTGGCTTATTTTGACGCTGGAATTGCTCATAATGTAATTCCTAGGGAAGCCGATGTTATTTTTTCCAACTCGACTTCAACATATGAGGAACTAAATAAACGCTTGATAGAATTGTCTAATGACTGGATTGATTATCTTCCGTCAACCGATCGAGGATTGTTTTGCAAGCTTGCCCCCGCAGATCGTATTCCTGGGTTAGATAAGACAGACAGTGCGAGAATACTTAATCTGATAGCTACATTCCCTCATGGCGCAATTTCTTACAACACCTCTTCGCAAAAGGATTTGGTTGATCTAAGTGTCAATTTGGCTTCTGTGCGACTATCTGACGGTGATTTTCTTTTGGAAGCAAGTTACCGGTTTTTTAGGGAATCGCAGACTCTTCCTTTGCGGCAAACTATAATATCGCTGTGTAATGCATTTGACATGAAATGCCAGTTGGAGGCTGGATATCCAGGATGGGATCCGGACCGAAGTAGCGAATTGTTGGCACATGGAGTGGATCTACACAGCAGGATGTTCAACTTTGAACCTGAAATAAAAGCTATTCATGCTGGATTGGAATGCGGTATCTTGAAGGGAAAGATGCCGAACGTCGATATGTTGTCATTTGGGCCGACAATTAAAGGAGCTCATTCGCCTCAGGAGCGATTGGAGATTGCAACTGTTGAACCGTTTTGGAGGTATTTAACAAGCTTTGTTGAGGAGCTTTGAGGACATCAATATGCTAGAGCAGTTAAAAGAATTACCTGACGATCCTATCCTGGGTCTTGCCGCTGAATGCCGATCTGACCCAAATCCTGAAAAGGTGGATCTAACGGTCGGAATTTATATGGATGAAAGTGGACGCTGTCCAATATTCAAGTCTATTGCGAGAGCACAGGAAAAACTTTTCGATGAAGAATTAACTAAGGCCTATATTCCTGCAGTTGGTGATGAGGCTTTTAATATCGGGATGAGAGAGTTAATTTTCGGGTCAGATTCCTCGGCGCTTAATGATGAAAGAATTTCTAGCATACAAACTCCCGGCGGGTGTGGTGCCCTACGTATAGGCGCTGAAGTAATCCAGTCTGCTGCTCCAGGAGCCAAAGTATGGGTGAGCGATCCCACTTGGCCAGTGCATATTCCATTATTGGGCAGTGTTGGATTGAATTTCGAGACCTATCGGTATTATGATCCTGAAACACATGGAGTAGATTTCTCTATGATGCTTGATGATCTGGCAAACGCTCAGAAAGGGGATGTCGTGCTACTGCATGGTTGTTGCCACAATCCTTGTGGAGCGGATTTGACTATGGATCAGTGGAAGCAGCTCACACAATTATCGCAACAGCAAGGTTTTACCCCCATGATTGATCTTGCGTATCAGGGGCTTGGCGCTGGTCTGGAAGATGATGTAGCAGGACTTCGTTTTCTAGCTGACAATGTTGCAGAGGTTATTGTTGCGGCCTCTTGTTCGAAAAACATGGGTTTGTATAGAGAGCGAACTGGCATAATTCTCTTTCAGAGTGAAAGCTCTTCGAGTGCACGAGCAGTAGCGAGTCAAGCGAAGGTGGCAGCGCGAAGAGTCTATTCCATGCCGCCGGCACATGGAGGTATTTTAGCTGGGTTGGTGCTTACAGATTCCAAGTTAAAAGAGGACTGGATTGCCGAGTTGGATGCTATGTGTATACGGATCAACTCTCTTAGAGATCAATTATCCACTCTCCTCACCGCAGCTTGTGGCAGGGATTTCGATTTTATAAGACGTGAAAATGGAATGTTCTCTTTTCTGGGTTTGACACCTGAACAGGCGAAATCTCTGCGATCGGAACACAGTGTTTATCTACTTGATTCATCGAGAATTAATGTGGCGGGGATAAATGCAAATAATATCGATTATTTTGTGAAATCCATTGCCAGAGTAACTAATTGATCGCATATAACCATTTATTTTGAATTGAGCAATAACTCACAAAGATAATTGCTTGGATGGTAAGAAGATCTAATAGGATTATCTAAAATCTGTGTGGTTGGCTTTGATTGTTCATATGGACTCCATTTGGGTAGCTCTGCTCCATTAGGATTTCCCGACTTAGCGAAATTTGCCCAGTAACTAGTCATAATGCTTCCCAATTTCTTATCTTCATCAGAAGTTGGAAGCCATTCGTCGTGAGTATTAAACACATAGGGTAATTCTGCTCCGTGGTATGCTCCCATACTTTTCGCCAGTTTTCCAGAGCGAATTTTAGAAAAATAATATACCCAGCTTTTTGCTCCTGTACGTCTTGCGTTTGCAGCGATCCTTAAAGAAGGGCAAACATAGTTCTCGGCGGTAATAAGTTTATCCAATGCTTCATGTTCGTTTTTATATTGAGTTAGGTGATCAAGAACCAAATGCGCTATGTTCATTTCTAATGACTTTAAGACATATTCTTCTAAACGATCCTTTTCAGAGAGAGACATTTTCCATTCATCTGCATTGGATCCAATCAAAACGTCGATCTTGCGGTAATCAGAAGTAGACAGTGTTTGAGCAACTGGCTCTGTTAGACTATGCTGATCGATTACCGCTTGGTATCCCAATTCCTCGTAGATTGGGGATATCAATTTGAGTATCTCCTCCCAACTTAGTGCACGCAGATATTGGTCTGCGTTTTCTATATGAGATAATTGCTTCATTATTTTTTTATAAGCGTTTACATATTTCTCAGCTTCCTGGTTTTCTAAAAGTGCCCAGCCTGAACTTTGAATGATTGCGCGGCTAAATAGATCTTTCGTCAATGGTGACGCCATTAGGTAAATGACGTTATTGCCTCCGGCAGATTCTCCCATAATAGTTACTTTTGTAGGATCACCTCCGACTGATGCAATGTTGGATTGTATCCATCTAAGTGCCTCGACTTGATCCATAATGGCAAAGTTTGATGATTTAGATTCAGTTGTGGGGAAAAAGCCGAACGGCCCGAGCCTGTATTCGATGGTTACTACTATTACACCTAATTTAGATAATTCATTCCCTAGGTAATTGGGTTCATAGGACCATCCAGCTTCATTGCTTCCACCGTGGATATAGGTTAAGACCGGTAGTGGACTTCCTGCAGAAGTTTTCACTGGTCGCCATATATTTAGATATAAACAGTCCTCTGAAAATTCTGGTTCCTTGAACTTGTCTGGGTTTCCACCAAACTCAATTATTACATTTTTATACCATTCAATAATATGTTTTGACTGGGCGCACGCAGGTGCGAAAGTTTTTGCTTGTTTTTTGATCGAGGATTTTTCTAGTGGGCGAGGTGCTTTCCATCGAAGCTTTCCTACCGGGGCTGAAGCATAAGGTATGCCTAGGAATGCGTGAGTCTTCGCATCTTCTGATTCCACACCATAATAGGTCGTCCCAGATGCTGTAAAAGAGGGAGCAGTGGCTTCTTCATTTGGCCATACTTCCCGGGCAATGAGAAGTAGAGAAATGTAAACAAAACTTCTAATCAACATTGAGTACGACACAACCTCCTCCTCCTTCTTCAACCAAAGCGTGAGCCCGTGATATTTCTTCTAGGGAGAAAGTTCTGATCCGGTGTAGGAACTTGTCTTCAAACAGTATTTCTTGAATATCCCTGATAGCGAGGTTTTTGGCGGATTCTGGCATATCGTAAACGATTACCATTCTTATGGTTAGATCTTTGAACATCATGTCTTTGAACGGGAGTGTGGGTGAGGCATCAAGGGTTGAGCCATATGTAGAGATTACGCCACTAGTTCTTATGCATTGCAAAACGTTCATAAGGTTTGCACCGAATTCACAGTCAATAACATGATCTATTTTTTCATTCTCGCATAAGCTATCTAGCTTCTTTCCCCAGCTGGTATTGCGATGATTGACAACGTGGTCTGCACCTATATTTAAACAAAACTCAGTATCGAGTGGGTTGCTTGCGGTTGTAAATACTTGCGCGCCTGCGTGCTTTGCCCACTGAATGGCATATGAAGCAACTCTCCCTGCACCTCCAGTGATGAGTAATTTTTGGTTTTTTACGTAACCGGTGGCGAATACACAGCGATGCGCTGTCATGATAGGAATACCAATGCATGCACCTACTTCAAAAGAGGTAGAATCTGGTAATTTAGGGGCGCGGGAAGCGCATACCGCCACATACTGCGCAGCAGTACCCATTGGTCTATTGTGTTGAGCCTGATATACAAAGACCCGTTCCCCGATTCTTTTCTTATCAACTTTTTCGCCTACGTTTTCAATTATTCCAGCGCCATCGCTATGCGGAATGATTGGTCCAGAATCGAGTAGATTTGGGAACGCTCCACTGCGTTTTTTTGTATCTGATGGGTTGATACCAGAGGCATAGAGTCGAACTAAAACTTCATCCGGTTTAATTTTTGGTATAGATAAATTCACTTGCTTCAAGGTTTCAGTTGCGGATCCAAACTTTTCAAATTGAACTGCTTTCATTTGCCCCTTCTCTGTAAAAAGAAATTATTTCAGCCAGTCTGATAATGTTTCAGTATTTCCGTCAATGGCTAATGCTTGTCCAGAAATATGCTTGGCATCTTCTGAGCAGAGGAACCAGGCCATGTTAGCTATGTCTGTGGCTTGGGCAAAACATCCAAGTGAGCTTTGCTTTAGGTAGATGTCACGTATCTCTTGGGGAGAACGATTTCTTTCGCGAGCATCGCTATCTATTACCCTGTCAATACGAGGCCCGGCAACGCTGCCAGGACAGATTGCATTCACTCGTACTTTAGCTTCTCCCATTTCCATCGCCCAGCTTTTCGTAAGACCCACTAGTGCCCATTTTGAAGCCACGTATGCTGATCTTTGAGGGCATCCAAAAAGTCCAGCAGTGGAAGCTATATTAATTATTAATCCCTGGCGTTTCTTCAGCATCGGTGCTGCAAGTCTAGTAACGTAAAAAGCACTATCAAGATTTACTTGGAGTGTTTTGTTCCAGCTTTCGATATCTATATCTTCTACTGCTAAGGTCGGACCTGAGATGCCTACATTATTTATGAGGATGTCTAAACCTTTGTAGGTTGATCGAATCTCCTGAAACATATTCTCTACTTCAACAGCTTCAGATACATCGGTTAAGATAGGTTTTAGATCAGGGTTTTCTAATGCCATCGATTTGATCGCATTCGTATCTTTATCTGCTGTAATAACTGTAATGCCTTTGCTAGAAAGCTTGTTGGCGATTGCTAGGCCTATGCCGGCAGCTCCAGCGGTAATTAGTGCTACTCGTTCTTCAGTCATACTCTTCCTAGCACGGCCATTATTAAAGATATTTGATGCTTCAAGGTGATCAGAATAACAGCCGAGTTGGCTGAGGTGTCAAACATAATTCGCAATTTAAACCCAAGTAATAATTAAATTAGATATTTAAACTTATGCTACACAAAAAGCTTTGATTTAATGTATTTTCTACTTATTATGAATTAATAATATTGATGTATACGGAAACAAAAATTTTGTCGCTATTATCTTCACGCCGCCGATTCCCGCCATTAAATGCCCTTAGAGCTTTTGAGGCAGCAGCCCGTCATCTAAGTTTCAAAGATGCCGCTGACGAATTAAGTGTTTCGCAGTCTGCTGTCAGTCATCAGGTAAAGGCGCTAGAGGATGCGCTTGGTCTTGCTTTATTTACAAGGCGGACAAGAGCAGTAGAGTTAACCCGAAAAGGACGGCTTTATTATCCCCTAGTCCGGAACGCATTTGAAGATATTGCAGCCGGTACAAAATTGATTTTAGAGGAGACTTCAACGCATATTCTAACGCTACATGTCTATGCTACTTTTGCAATTCGCTGGCTTTTGCCTCGACTGGTAAGATTCGAAGAAAAATACCCAGAAGTGCAGCTTCGGCTTCATACCTCGCAATTGGATGTCAATCTTGATCAAAACGATATAGATGCTTCAATAATGATTGGCCAGCCAACAAATTCAGATTTAAATTATGATTTATTGTTCGATGCTGAAATGTTTCCTGTGTGCAGTAAGAGATACTTGGATCGAAATCCTGAGCTAAGTGGGCCTCAGGATCTTGAGCGATATACGCTTCTTCAGGTGTATCCATCTGCCTCAGATTGGCAGGTTTGGTTAGATGCTAATAATGTGAAAGGAGTAAATCCAGAATCTGGTTTACAGTTTGAGAGTTATGAGGTTGCCTTAACTAGTGCTCGTCAAGGGATGGGAGTTGCTTTGGCACAACACCCATTCATTTCTCAAGATCTTATAGACTCAGAACTGGTTGAGATTTTTCCTGGGAAAAGAATTAGAAATCCAGCGCGATGGTTTTTAGCATGTAGAACTGATAAGCGAGATCTGAAGAAGTTAGAAATTTTTAGAAATTGGTTGTTTGAAGAAATAGAAGTAGATTCACAATTTAGATCTTGATTTAAGTTTATTTTTCAAGTCAACGGTCCTTATTGAGCCTTTAAAATTACTTCTTCAAGCTGGTGAAAAACTCTTTTTATAGATCCAATTTTGATTTTCCTTCGTTAATATGTCATGGACATGTGCGGTGTAGCAAGCTAGATGACTATTTATAATCAGACTTTAAATACCTACGATAGACAGATAGTCAACTGGTTGATTATCTGTGCTTTGGTTATTTTTGGAATGATCATGTTAGGTGGTGCCACCCGGTTGACAAACTCAGGACTTTCTATGGTCGAGTGGAGACCGCTTTTGGGAGTTATTCCCCCTTTAAGCGAGAGCTCCTGGCTTGCTGTCTTCGAGAAGTATCAGCAGTTCCCAGAGTACAAAAAATTAAATCAAGGAATGACGCTCGGGGAGTTTAAAGTAATATTTATGTACGAGTACTTACACCGTGTTCTAGGTCGTTTGATCGGGGTTCTTTTCTTTTTTCCAATGATATATTTCACTGTAAAAAAGCGAATTAAAAGCGGTTTATCTCCTAAGCTATGGGGCTTATTTTTTCTCGGTGGATGCCAAGGACTATTAGGATGGTATATGGTGAAGAGTGGGTTGGTCGATAAACCTCATGTCAGCCAATATCGATTGATGGCACATTTGGGTCTGGCTACTGCTATTTTTGGTTATATGCTTTGGGTGATATGTGATCTTATGCGACCGGTCAAGTCGGTATTAAAAGAAGATTCTGGGATTGCATATCTGAGCATGGGTCTAGTATTCCTAGTATTTTTTATGATTTTGTCTGGAGGATTGGTTGCAGGTACAGATGCTGGATTTGCTTTTAATACATGGCCAATGATAGGTTCAGATTTTATTCCTGCGGGAATTTACGGTATGGATCCTTATTGGCTTGCGATTTTTGAAGATATTTTGACAATACAATTTAATCATCGCATGTTCGCCTATTTTATTCTCTGTTACTCTGGTTTTGTGGCGTGGCGAATTCTACGTAATCCCAAGAGAGCAGAAATTCATTTCAGAGCCATATTATTATTGGCTGCGCTCTTAATTCAGACCTCCTTAGGTATTAGCGCGCTCTTGTTGCATGTTCCTGTTGTACTAGGGGTGGCGCATCAGGCTGGTGCAATCCTTTTGCTTTCAACAGCCATTTTGTTAGCACATGCTTTTCGAGAAGAGAGTGTTAGGACTATTGAAGGTAGAA
This sequence comes from Halieaceae bacterium, assembly GCA_029247075.1. GTDB lineage: Bacteria > Pseudomonadota > Gammaproteobacteria > Pseudomonadales > Halieaceae > CABYJX01. Next base: position 14,025 of record JAQWLX010000014.1, read on the forward strand.
CAGTAGGATCAAGTTTTTCCTCTTTATCTACTCAAACTTAAGAAATTTATCTCGAGCAGAAAGCCATTTGTTTTGTAATGCCATTATTTTACGTGTAGCGGCGAATGGACTAATTGAAGTATTGGGTTCGCCTTCTTTCCCAAGGAAATCTAGCTGAGCGTAGAACCAAAATTGTATTCCAAACGTGGCTATGGTCTTAAACGGCTGAATTTTGCTGAGAAAAGATAGCCACCGTGGGAAAAACTTTAGCTCTTTCTCATATCTAGGTAACTCATTTAACCCATCAAAAAGCCTTTTTGGTGCATCAGTTAAGACACACAATGGTCTGCCGATACCAATCAAATCTGCCGCACCGCTTTCTATAGCGTGTACCATTGCGTCTCGATGGCGAAAACCGCCGGTTACCATCATAGGAATGGAGATTTGTTCTCTTAGTTCAATCGCAAAATCTACGAAATACGCTTCTCGTTTTACTGTAGATTGTGCGATGTTTTGATCTTCATATTCTCCAATCCCCTCAACACCAAGTAACCTTGGCTGTTCGTATGTGCCACCTGAGATTTCTAACAGATCAATGGTTTCTTCTTCAAGCCACTGAGCCACTTGTAGACTATCTTGAAAATTAAAACCACCTTTTTGAAAATCAGCACTATTTAATTTCACAGAGATGGGAAAGTCATTGCCAACCCGTGAACGCACCGTTTTTACGATTTCAATTAACAACCTTGCGCGGTTGGAGAGTTCGCCTCCGTAGGCATCTGTTCTGATATTTGATCTGGGACTAAGAAATTGTGAAAGAAGATAGCCATGGGCAGCATGTATCTGAATGCCAGTAAATCCAGAATTTTTGCAAGTGATAGCAGCAATGCCAAAACCTTCTATGATCTTCTTTATTTCTTCAGTGGTGAGTGCAATTGGGCGTCCGAATTGCCCTCCTGGAAGAGCAACCTTTATCGGAGAAGGAGCCTTTGGGGTTTTGTTTATATTGGTTTGAGTTTGCCTTCCGGCGTGACTGATTTGTGCCCAAAAATGATTGTTATTTCGAGTTGCTGCTGTGCTCCAGTCTTTGAGCGCATTTATGAGATTGTTTTGAGGTTTAGATTCGATAATTACATTTCCAGGTCTCTCTAAATGATTAACATCGATCTGAACGTTTCCAGAGAGTAGTAAACCGGCACCTCCATCACTCCACAGGCCATACAACTGCTGCAATTCTGGGGTAGGTACGCCATTAACATCGGCGAGCCCTTCTGTTAAGGCGGCCTTTGCTATACGGTTCGATAATACTGCGCCACAAGGAAGGGTTAGTTCTTTTTGCAAGATTTTGTTCATTAGAAATTCACTTAACTTTGTATGATTTGTTATTTAATTTTTAGTGCCGCGCCTGCAATTTCCTTTAGCAGGATACTCGGATGGGTACTATTTCCTTTTTGACGCTCCTGCAAAACTTGTAAGACAAGGTTAGTGATTGGAGAGAGTGGCAGAGAAGTGGCTTGCTCGATATTTATCCAGCGCAGATTAATTAATTCGCCATTACCCTGTAGTTCTCCGGTCAGAGACTTTGCTTCTGCAAGAAAAAAACGAGCATCGTAGCGACGCACTTGTCCAGGTGGTGTAATTGCTCTGGTAAAGTACTTAAGTCGATTGAGCGCGGGAACCATTCCCAGATTGAAAAAAGGCCGCCAGCTAGAAGATTTGGTTTGAATCAAGTGCTTCCAGGGACTTCCCAATATCAAACCAGTTTCTTCAAAAGTCTCTCGAACTGCCGCCATTGCTATACCTTTCGCACGGGCCTTTGAAACTGTTTCTGTCAGTTCGTTCATGAGTTCTGGTTCAGCCTCTATCGGGCAAAAGACGCGACTGTCACCGGGGTCTACTCTTCCTCCAGGAAAAACGTACTGTTCTGGCATAAAAACATGTTTAGAACTTCGCTTCCCTAATAGTACTTCATTACTGGCGTTCAGAATGATAAGTGTTGATGCGTCAACCGGACGTCGATACGCAAAGCTTTCAACATGGTCTTTTCTTTCGTTTTTTTTATGCAGTGTAACCATCAGGTGCCACAAATCTGTAGTACATTGATTCGAGTAATTTTGCCACGGACAAGGTTGTCCGATCACTAAGAAAGTTAGAAGTTATTTGCATACCGATGGGCATGCCATCGCTTGATTGTCCTATGGGAACAACCGTGGAAGGCAGATGCGCATTTATTGTCAGCCCTGGCCAGCGCATTAATTCGCTGTATCGACGCGTTTCCTGGTTGACCGTTATTCTTCTCTTATGGATATCAGGTTCATGATCATGCGGAAAGGCAGTGACACTGGTACAAGGACAAAGAAGCACGTCGAAACCTTCAAAGAAATGGCTCCAGCTTCTTTTTGTTTGAAGTCTTATTTCGTTTTGCCGCATCCATTCTACGTAATCAATTGAAATACCTCTCATTTGTAATAAGGGTTCATGCATATCATCTTTTTCAGCAGATTCGACCATCTTTCTCGCTTTTCTTCTCAAGCCCTCGGGCATTCCCGCAGCCTGCTGAGCGAGCATCAATAGCGTAAAATTAATGTGATTAATCTCTGGGTCAAAAGATGGGCGAGCCTTAAAGTTAACTGTCGCACCAGCTGATTGCAGATATTCACCTGCTTTTAAAATAGCTTCGCTAATCTCGTTGTCTACGGGACAAAAATCATCGTTAGACCAGACAGCTACGCGCAATTCTTTTAAGGATGAAAATTCTGGTTCCTGTAACTGAATGCTCCAGTCACCATTCCTCTGTTTGTTTGGTGAAATTAACAAGTCAAATGCTTGTTCAAGATCGCGGGCTGATGTGCTCATTGGTCCGATCACAGATAGATCAGGCTCAGTTAACACACCAGGGCTAGGGGGGACGTGACCACGGTAGCTCACAAGTCCAAAACTTGGTTTGTGGCCATAGATTCCATTAAAGTGGCAAGGAACCCTTATCGAGCCTCCAATATCGCTACCCAGTTCGAGAGGTGTAATACCAGCAGCGAGCGCGGCAGCCGCTCCTCCTGAAGAACCTCCGCATGTTCGATCCAGACGCCAGGGGTTTTTTGTTGTTCCGTATATTTCATTGTAACTTTGAAGATCCCCACAAAAATAAGGGACATTTGTTTTTCCAAATATAATGGCACCGGCCTTTTCATAACATTGCACTGCATCAGCACTTTCTTCAGGCACGTGAGCTTTTAGATTTGGGATTCCACCAGTAGTAACCAATCCCTTTGTCGAAAAAGCGTCCTTTAAGGTCACAGGCACGCCATGAAGTGCCCCCCAACTTTTACCAGTAGACGCTGCCTTGTCAGCATCTAGTGCCTTTTTTCTCGCGCGATCAAGATCGAATGCTACGACAGCATTCAAATCTTCGTTGTGCTGATTAAGTCTATCGATAAAAAATTCTAGTGTTTCGACAGAAGATCTTTGACCTAATGATATTTCCTTACCGAGTTGAAAGGCGCTTTTGTAAAGAGGGATGGACAAGGCGATTCTCAAATTTTAATACAAGCTGTAATAGTAACGTATTAGGAGGTATTGGGTATGCAGTATCTCTTACCTTTGTTTACAAATTTTGACCCTTATTTACAGTCTCATGTCTCATAGTGGCAGCGAATTTAGTTGATTTCTATCAAAGAAAGCTAAGTAGGAGTTTTTTCAAACACGGCAGAGATTTTACTATTTTAATACGAGGAGATGTGATGAGAAATAGGGCGATTTTCCTAGCAATTTTATTACCACAACTTTTAGCTTGTACCTCGACTCAAGAGATCGTAGTAGACGATCGAAAAGCTAATTCACGGAAATATGACAGAGACCTCGAAGATTGCAGTCGACTCGTTGGCCAGATCGATGCGGAAGGAAAAGTCTTAAAGGGTCTGGGATCTGGCGTAGTTATTGGAGGCGTATCTGGGGCGATGAATGACGAGGCACTTCGCGGAGTTGTTACCGGGGGAATGCTTGGTGGTGTCAAAGGCTTGGATGAGGCGATGGCTATTGCTCTAGGATTGGCTAGTGGTCCTTCTGTGGCATATCGATATATGAAACAGAACTTGATCAGGGCAGAGACGGCAGGGTTGCAACAGTGCATAGAATTTGAAGCCTATAATAGCGCCAGATGTGTAAGAACGGAGGACGTGAAAGAGGCAGCAGCAGCATTTCGAGAGAAACGCGCGCCAAAGTTTACCGGGCGCTAAAAAATGCTTCTAAAGCACCATTAGTTTCAAGGGGATAATCGATTCTTTTTTTACATATTGGACTATGAGTTTTCAGTAGAGAGAACTCCCAACATTTTTAATCAATATTTAGAAAGGCGTGTTTTTATGAAGGACGAAAATGCTACCTCACATGAAGAGGAAGTTAAAAGAGCTCAGGATCGCTTTGAGCAGTTTAAGCAATCCGCGTCTGTTCTAGGCGAGGATGCACGAAAGTTATTATTTACTGAAGCGAGAAGTCAAAATGGATGGCTAGATCGACCAGTGACTGAAGAGGTGCTTAAAGAAATATATGCTCTTGCTAAGATGGGGGCGACGAGCATGAACGGCAGTCCAGCACATTTCGCTTTTATTAACTCCGAAGAAGGTAAAGAGAGGCTTAGGCCGACGATATTGCCATTTAACCTGGAAAAAGTGATGACGGCTCCGGTTGTCGCTGTCATAGCTTATGATGAAGAGTTTTATCAAAACTTGGAGAAACTCTTTCCGCACTCACCAGGAGCAGATTCCTTATTTAAAAATGATCAAGATCTTGCGCAGATCACGGCGTTTAGGAATGGAACCTTACAAGGGGCTTATTTTATGTTGGCGGCGCGTGCTGTAGGGCTCGATTGTGGACCTATGTCAGGATTTGATAATACAGCTGTTGATAAGGAATTTTTTTCAGGCACCAGTTTAAAGAGTAACTTTCTATGTTGTTTAGGTTATGGTGATCCGAAGAAGATATTCGGTCGATTCCCGCGTCTGGAATTTAATGAGGCATGCACGTTGATATAAGTCCTTCTTCTGGGCGCCACAATTTATAATTTAATTTTTATACATCAATATTAAATTCCATGATCTACCTCAATAATTGATATTTGGCTCACTCGAGGGGTAGTAGTGGCCGGCCAGAACCATGCCGGAATCCTCAGTACATTCCAGAGAATGCTCCTGCTCAGCGGGCAAGAAAATAATATCGCCAGTTTCCACGGGTGCTCGTCTGGTCTCGGTCCACATTATGCCGCAAGCACTGAGAATTATAATGGCTTCCTCATAGAGATGACGATGAGGCGCCGCCTTGGATTTGGGGACCTCCCCAATAAACTGGGTTACCTCAGAGCTGCCGGTACCTTCGCCTATTAACACTTGATAGAACCTATCTGCCATACTATTACGCTTGCTATCGTCGCAGCTGAAGGCCCGCTCGAGGTAGTCTTCTGCAAAATTTTTCAATGGTACCTTCAGAATCTCAGTTTCTGAACCGCCGGGACACACCGTGATGAGAAACGACAGCTCTTCGCCTGAATCGCAGCTAACCTCGAATGACTCATTTGCACGGATATGCACCCCAGACTGTGCTTCGATACCAAAGGGCCGACCGGATATCCTGACCTCGCCACGGCCGGACATACCAAATAAAACAACGTCTGAGCCCGGATAGCGGCGGGGTTCGCTATTGCCACCAGTCATTCTTGCGTAGTACTGTCCTAGGTGTTTTGCATTGTCATCGCCGGTAATAAGGGGCGCCACCCGCAAGCCTCCTTCGGGCACCCAATTCAGATTGATAGGCTTTTGTACGTAGCAATCACCATCCAACATCGCTCGGCCAGACGGATCGAATGCTACTTCTTCAGTGAGCGATAGCAGCTCTTCCAGCGGGCGATCATCGCCAGCATATTCTTCGGTCAGATCGTTGTGGCTGCCATCACACAAGGGCTGTTCCCGAGTGTGCTTGCATCCGCAAAACAGGAGTGTACGCGATTCATTTGCCTGAAAACGCAACGGTTTAAAATCGGTGCCTGCATGTGACTTGTCACAAAAAGGCTGCGACTTGCTCAAGCCGCAAGTGCACCATAGGTACGTCTCACCCTTCTTCACATTTATGCGGTAAGGTTTGTATTGGGCTATTATGGGCTGATCCATGCGATTGACTCGATATCTGCAATGAGAACAAGGATTCTACAATGCAGCGACAACAATTCACCACAAATTTTGCCGCGCTACTGACCATGTCGGGTGCCGCCATTGGCCTCGGTAATATTTGGCGGTTTCCCTACATGATGGGTTCCTACGGTGGAAGTGCCTTCCTGCTGGTGTATCTGCTGTTTATGATCCTGCTGGCGATTCCCACGCTCAGCGCAGAATGGGCTCTGGGTAGACGGGCTCAAGGTGGAACAGTATCGGCGTTCATCCTGGCTTACGGGGAGAAACGTGGCCGCGTGCTGGGTTACCTGCTGGTAGCTGGAATGGTGATGGCATCCTCTTACTATCTAGTCATCATTGGCAACGTCGGATACATGACCGCCTACGCTATGTTAATGGGTTTCGGGGGTGACAACAACGCCCGCTTCTTGGAGGGTCTCGGCAACGGACCGTTTCAGTATGGAATAAGCGTGCTGCTACTGGGCGCAATCCTAGGAGTGGCATATCGCGGACTGAACGATGGCATTGAGAAGGTCAGTAAATTGTTCGTGCCGTTCTTCTTCCTGGTTATCTTGTATCTGATTTTTATCACGTTTCAGTTGGAAGGTGCCGCCGAAAAAATGACCGAATTTTTGCGCCCAGACTTTTCCCAGCTCGGTGCTAAATCGGTGTTCGCTGCCCTCGGGCAGGCTGCCTTTTCGATTGGACTTGGCGGCCTGATAATGCTGGTCTACGGCAGTTACCTCTCACCAGACGCCCCCCTGCTCAAAGGTGCTTTTGCAACCGCATTGACAGACACCAGTGCCGCATTACTGGCCGCATTGTTTATTTTTCCTGCGATCCTCGTTTTTGGTATCAGCCCCGAGACTGGTCCTACTCTGTTGTTCGAAACGCTTCCTCACCTGTTTCTTCAAATGGAGGGTGGAAGGGTAATCGGTGCTTTGTTTATGCTGGCGCTGTTCCTCATGGCCTTCCTATCAGGGTTGGCGGCATTGGAAGTGGTTATCACCAGCATCAGTGACGATGCTGACTTCAACGGTTTCACCCGCAACCGAACCATAGTGGTGTTTGGTTCGATACAGACCCTGGTCATGCTGGTGCCCGCACTGACACCAAGCGCGATCGCCACAATGGATTTGATTTTCGGTTCGGGCATGCAGTCCCTTGGCAGTGCACTGGCCCTGATAGGTCTGACCTGGTGTTTGGGCAAATCAACGGTGGTGGCAGAATTCGGCAGTGGCGCCGTGACCGACTGGCTCTACTTTTGGTTGCGATGGGTAGTACCCTTCGCTATTCTGGCAATCATTGGCCTGACATTTATTTAGAAGTCTAACTATGTGGAAATTTGCTGTTCGATTTTTTTGCACTATGTTTTTCGCCGCTGTGGCCACCTCCCAGGCGGCACTGCCGGATACCGGGCTATATTTTATTGTACTGGTTAAGTCGTCGAACTATTCACAGAACCGCAATGGTGAGCTCACCCATCTGAACTACCATTTCTTTTCCGAAGTGTTTCCGCACTACTCTGGCACACCTGTAACGGGTAGCCTCTGGCGTGATGGTATGAGTTCCTCGGCGATGTTTTATGAAAAGCGCGAGAGCAACCACTATATTGAGGGCGGCCACTTCGATACCCTAGAAGAAGCCGACAAAACCCATCCCGATGGTCTTTACCGACTGTCGGTCAAAACCGATAAAGTGCACATCGTAAATCAGCAACTTAACCTAACCGGTGACAGCGGAGCGACCGAAATTCCCGAGCCGATCACAATCCGCTTGTCCCAAGGAGGTAATGCAGTCGCCCCCGATAAACTTAACCCGGACCAGACTCTCACCATCAGTTGGAGCGAGTACTCTAACGGACGCGACGACCCACGCGGCATTGTTGACGACATGATTTTTGTCGTCATGCAGGATTGCACCGGCGCGCGCATCGTACATACCGGATTGCCCTTCAAGAGCCCCTACATGACCTGGAGGTCACAAGAAGTCACTGTGGATGCCAGTAAACTGAAACCCGGAAGACCCTATTCGATTTTCGTGGAATTTCCGCACGTAGTGGACAGTCGCATGATTGAGGGAGTCCCAATATTCAGCTCCTATGCCACCGCCACATACCTCGACCTTGTCACTCAGGGCGAAGCACAAAGTAATGAGTGTCTTGATTCCATGCCGCCAATGGACACGGGGCAAACTGACCGATAAGAGCAACCACTATGGTATTTTTCATACGATTGATAACTTTAATAGGACTACTGTTTTTCACCGCAACACCCTCACTGGCGGAGGGCAAAATGCCACCTTTTTCCATTAAAGAAAACATAGTAATGCTGTACTACAAAGATCTGGCTGCCGTGGAGCCTTTTTACGAGGACACCTTGGGTCTGAAAAAAACTTTCAATCAGGACTGGTCAAAAATATATCAGCTCACGCCTACTTCCTTTATTGGTTTGATCCAGAAAGCGAAGGCAGCTTCCACAAAGCGCAACCTGACAATGCCGTAATGTTGAGCATCGTCACAAAGGAAGTAAACGCTTGGTACGAGCGCTTTAAGACCGATAAGCGCACTACCTTCATAAAACACATCTACAACAACGAGCACGCACCGATCCGCGCCTTTTTGGTGAGAGATCCAGGCGGTTATACCGTGGAAGTGTTTCAATGGTTGGAGGGAGATGATTAGAATGTTTGTGTTGCTGGATCGCTCGCACAGAGGAGTTTTGCAACCTATCTCTGAGAATTTTGCTGGTAGCTGAACAGGAGTAACGACCCTAAGTGCTCCCAGTCTTACTCAGCGCCCAGCGATAGTGCTTCAATCCTCGCCCGACCTGATCGTCGTTTCGTGCAACTGCTATCTCATCCATACTCGCTGTCAATTGTGGTTGTCCTCTCAATAACAGGATGTTCTATAGCTACGGAACAGGATATAAGATTTAGAGATTTTACAACTCTAACCTTGAAAAATGGGAAAATTATTTGTCAGTGAGGACTGACTGAAACGTTGTCTCTTTATCTTCAGTTAGTTGTGATTGAACTTCCATCTTCTCTTGATATACTTTTAAAGTGTTTATTAGCCGCCTAAACTTTCTCTTATTCTTACACCCCGATTCTACCAAAACCACTTTAACATCCTACTACTTGATTTGATTGGTGTGGTTGGGGTTTACTGCTAGATTATCTTCTGTTATCAGTGCCAGATTGAATACTTCTCTAAAAAATGACGCAGGTTTGATAATGAAATACTTCCTATGTCTGTTATTAGCTTTTTTCCTTTCAGTTTCTCGCTTCGCGCCAACTGTAGCAAACCAGGTTCCACCGGCACAAACAGACATCACCTTCGTTGTCGCTGGTAAAACTGGAAACTTCAGGCAATCTACTAGCGGTCAGATTTCTGCCCTTAACTATCACTTTTTTGCTGAAATATTTCTCCAAGAACACGGAAAGATAAAACAGGCAGGGTTGTTAACGCCTGACAACCTTTCTGAAGCCGTTGCTTTTTCGAACAGTGGCTATGCCTTTGAGATGCACGGTGGAAGATATCCAAGTGAAATTGAACTAGAACGCTACTATCCGGACGGTAATTATATTTTTCGCTATGACACTCCTTCAACCGGTCTGCTAGAACAGACCATCTCTCTGGTTAACTCTACATCTAGCAGTTCTCGCCTACCCGATGCACCGCATATTACTTTATCTCAGAATGGCAAGGCTATTTCACCGGACCAACTTCAAGAAAATCTGCCACTTACGGTAACGTGGAGTGCTTTTAAGCAGGGCAATCAAGATCCTCTAGGAATCGTTAATGATCTGGTGTTTGTCATTATGGCCAACTGTCACGGCAAGAGGGTTTCACATAGTGGTCGGCCTTTTGAAAACACCTCTTACCTAGATTACACATCAACAGAATTCATTATTCCGGCAGAACTACTGCTACCTGATAATGCTTATCAGTTATCTGTGGAACATGCCATCCTAGATACAACCCTATCCAAAGGTGTGCCGGGATTAGCCACCTTTGCCACCACAACTTTTCTGGATATTATGACCTTGGGAAGTGCAACCGGTGAAACTGCCTGCAAGGAAATACTCAAGAACTTTGATGGGGGACAGACTGATTTAAAGCAACGTCATGATGAAACAAAGCAATATGCACAATAACGTGAATGATAAAAATCATCGTGTGTAATAGTACTTTATTGTACGGAGCTGGGACCCTGCATGTTAGTTTAGGCAGTAGTTTATCCAAACCAAACCTTCTAACACTTACCTAGATTGGTGTGGACGGGGTTTACCTCAAACCCAACTCTAGCAAAACTGTGTAGTTACATTAATAATAGGCTAATGAATTAGCCTCTAGTAGGGTAAGCATTTCTGGTTAATAAACCTTGTGCTTGCAGTCTTATGCTTCTTGTGACCTTTATAGTAAAGTGTCAGGCTATTAACTAGCGTTAGTGCAATTTCGGATGTAATGAAGAGCTATTTGTCGGAATTATCGAGAAATAACGAACTCTTGGAGGTCGAAGTCCAGGTTGATCCATTGTATGAGCTGGCAGCCGTCACCAAAGTTGCTCAAAAAAAGAGTGATGAAGCACTTTTGTTTCCCAGAGTAAAGGGTACGGATTTTCCGGTAGTGACAAATGTGTACAGTAGTCGAAAGCGACTATGTGAGTTGATAGGTGCCGGTGATGAGAACTTCTGCCCAGCCTGGAATAGGCTTTTAAATGATTTTTCTGAAAAATCGGAGGAAAGCACGCGTCTGCGTTCAGAACGACCAGAGATCATTGAGGGAAAGCTGAGTGATTTGCCCCTGATAACTTATCACGAGAAAGACGTTGGACCTTATTTAACATCGGCGATTTTTATCGCAAAAGATCCGTTAACACAAGTCCCTAACTTATCGTTTCATCGATCGATGTATGTTAACGATAACGAGTTACGCGTTCGTTTGGGTAAGACACATGATTTGGCGAAATATCAACATGCAGCTGAAAAAGAAGGTAGCGCTCTAGAGGCAGCGATATTGATCGGAGTTTCTCCCTCTATCTTTCTTGCTGCCTGTGCTTCCATCTCGAAAAATTCTAGTGAACTTGAGTTGGCATCTAAAATTGATGACTCTCCTCTCGATGTATATAGAGCTAAAACAGTTGATCTTGAAATTCCCAGTGAAACTCAAATAGTCATTGAAGGAAAAATTCTTCCAAATCAAAGAAAACCGGAAGGGCCGTTCGGTGAGTTCATGGGGTATTATGTTCCTACAGAAAACAATCACGTATTTGAGGTGAGTAAAGTTTACTGGCGTAAAGAAGCTATTTTTCACAGTATTCTATGTGGTTCAAGAGAAGATTTGACCGTTTTAGAGGCGGTAACCGCGGGGAAAATATACCGCCATTTGAATAGTGTTTTACCAGGTATCTTGGATGTGAGTTGTTCCCCTGCATTCATGAACACTACTATTAAAATAAAACAGCAATATGAAGGCCATTCCCGCCAAGTATTGACAGCAGCGTTTGGTGCAGATCTCGACTATAACAAAGCCGTATTTGTAGTCGACGACGACATTGACATAACTAATATGAATGAAGTCATCTGGGCTTTTCTTACCAGAGGTCGAGCAGATACTAGGACAATGGTTTTGAGAGATGTGCCCGGATTTTATCGAGACCCAAATAAAGATCACTGGGGCAGATTAGGTCTGGACGCAACCAAACCATTTGATCGGCAAACCGATTTTGAACGAAAAGCTGTACCTGGGGAAGGTCAGATTGATTTAGCTCGCTTTTTAAAACCATAGTTTACGTGATTAATCTATTTTTTAAGAGTGGTTCTAAACCCATCTACTATGGGTGGTGGATTGTGGTCGCTTCGGCGATAGGAATGTCTTCTGGACCTAGTCAGTTTGCGTTTGGTTCGCTTGGGATTTTCATGATTCCACTAAACGAGGAGTTTGGCTGGAGTCGATCAGAGATTAGTTTGGCACTTACCTTCTTTACGTTTTCACTTGCCTGTACTATTCCCTTTATAGGGGTATTGGTGGATCGTTTTGGCAGTCGATTAATCTTGTTTCCCTCCATAGCGATGTTTGCAGTTTTGCTTGCAGCGGTACCTTCCTTTGTAGAACACTTGTGGCTGTTTTGGCTTCTATTTTTTTTAATTGGGGTTTTTGGATCAGGTGCAAACGCTCTACCTTATTTACGTTGTCTTTCTAGTTGGTTTGACAGACGTCGAGGATTGGCTATCGGAATTGCTATGGGTGGGAGTGGTATGGGCTTTGTTTACGTTCCACCAACTATTCAATACTTTATCGCTGAATACGGGTGGCGAGCAGGTTATTTTTTTCTTGCGTTCGTGGTGGCCTTTGTTGGCTTGCCAGCTGTGTGGTTCCTGATAAGAAATTCCCCATCATCTGATGAATCGCTTATCGAAATTGAATTCCCCGACCTAGTTAGAAGCAAGCCTGAAAAAGAAAGAATCAATCTGTTTAATTTGTTAAAGCGACCGTTGCTGTGGGTGCTCTTTTCAATATTCTTTCTATTGTCATTTTGTTTATACGGCCTGTTGCCCCATTTATTTCCTATGATGAGAGACTTAGGAATGGAGACAACTGATGCGGCGCTTGTTCAGGCGACATTGGGTGTGTCGATCGTTGTCTCAAGAATATTGGTTGGATTTTTAATGGATCGATATTTTGCGCCGTATGTAGCAGCATTATGTTTTGCATTCGCAGCGATCGGTGTTGCGTTACTTTCGACTGGAGTTTCGGATTTTTCAGTACTAATTGCGGTCATCTTGATTGGATTCAGTATGGGAGCGGAGATGGACATGCTTGCATTTTTAACGTCTCGCTATTTTGGAATAAAAAGCTTTGGGCAGGTTTATGGACTTCTATTTATATCTTTTTTGACCGGTACTTCTCTTGGCCCATTCTGTTATGGTCTTGCCTATGATTTTTTGAATTCCTATAGTTGGGTGTTGTTAGCTAACAGTAGTTTAGTTCTAATGTGCGGAATAGCGACTATTTTTTTGCCACGATACCCCAATCTTACCAAAACTACTTAATTATCCATTCTACTGCTTGCTTAGATTGGTATGGTTACTCAATTCAACTCTAGCAAACCTGTGCAACAACCACTGGTTTACATCTAACTAAAAAAATGTTTAAGCCATCGTGGCTATGTAGTATTGAATTGAC
>JAQWLX010000019.1 GCA_029247075.1 Halieaceae bacterium
ATATATTTAATTTTATGGCTCGCTATTTAGGATTAAATTAGTCGGCAACTCACTCCGATTTGCTATTTAGAATTAAACTTTTCTGAGCAAAGATTTCATGAACTCAAATGAAGAAAGATTAGTCGCCAAATTTAATACACATAAACCAGAATTTATAAATCTTTTGGGAGGCAGCGTAGAGAGCGTTTCCATAACTCCCCCAAGCTGCATCTATAAATTTATTATTGGGAATGAATACTGCCATTCCATTGATATAGTGCAAGGTGGCTTTGTCTCTGCCATGCTAGACGCCGCAATGAGCCATGCCGCATACGCCGTAGAGAAGGGAGTCATCGGAATATCTACTATTGAAATGAGTACGCATTATATGGCACCGACTCGCGCTGGAAAAGTTATAGCATCGGGCCGAGTTATAAGCGAGTCCTACAAGATCGCGTTCTTGGAAGGAGAGCTTCATGATTTTTCTGGAGAGCTCACAGCCACAAGTAAATCGACGGTAAAAATAACCCGAAAAAGATAATGAACCCTTTGGGAGGAAAATTCTTTTCAATTAGGGCCTACGGGCAAAACTCCTTTATCTAATATTCTAATTCTTATAGCCCGGTACCAAACCTTGTCCCAGTGATCCTGCAGCCCTATTAATCCTGAGAATAGAGAGCCATAACGTGGTCTCTCAGAAAATTTACTATTTCGATATAGATGATTCCAATAGTCGCTTCCCTGATCAAAACTTGCCGTCTTTTTGCCATTAAGCCAAAATTCTATATGTTCTTCATTGGCAAGAATATAAACGCTATTCCAAAAACCAACTGGCTTGGACGTGTCATGGTCTGGAGCGATCATGTCATAATAAGCTCCAGCTCGATGCTTAGGATCATGACGGTCCCAATGACTAGAATTATCCAAAACTTGCATTTCATGCGCAGTCTGAGATATTGAGCTTCCTTCTTCATCACCCCGAATAAAAATACCACTATTACCAGAATCTGAAATACGCCACTCTAATCGAAGTTCAAAGTTTCCGTATTCTTCCTTAGTTATCAAATCTCCTCCCCAACCGAGGCGAGCTAAGCAACCAGATTCGATTCCCCATCCAGAATTTATTGCAATTTCACCATAATTTCTCCACTGTGAGAGCGAAGCTCCGTCAAAAAGCAACTTCCATCCTTGGGACTGTTCCTTTCTGGAAAGTTGATTCACACACTCTTCGGGGCTATCAATCACCTCCTCCGAGCAAGCGGCTATCAACATTGTTAGAAATAAGACAATTGTTAGCCTAGCGGAAATCACAATCCAACATTGTTTCCCTGAAGTGCTCGTTCGGCACGATAGCTGGATCTTACTAGCGGACCTGAGACTACTTCTTTAAAACCTTTTTGCAAACCTAGTTCTCTAAAGCGCAAGAATTCCTCTGGAGAAACAAATTTATTAACCGGGTAATGAAATTTCGTGGGTTGTAAATATTGTCCTAGCGTCAATATGTCTACCCCCACGGCCAAAATATCATCCATCGCCCTACAAATCTCACGCTCCGATTCTCCTAGTCCAAGCATTAAGCTTGTTTTTGTAAGTATTTTAGGGTTTCTCGACTTAGCTATTTCCAAGACATTAATGGTTTGTGCGTAGCCAGCTCTTGTGTCTCTCACTGCAACTGTTAATCGTTCAACGGTCTCAAGATTCTGGGCAAACACGTCTATACCAGAGTCAACAACTTTATAAATATCTCTCTCCACACCCTTAAAATCGGGTGTGAGAGCCTCTACAGCTGTATTTGAATTAAGACGCTTTACCTCTGTAACACACTCTGCGTAGTGTGAAGCGCCTCCATCACTTAAATCGTCTCTATTTACGGAAGTCAAGACAACATATTTTAGATTCATTAGCTGCACGGCTCTAGCAGTATTCCTCGGTTCCTCGTGATCAAGCCATCTTTGCGGGTTCCCCGTGTCGACCGCACAGAACTTACAGGCTCTCGTACAAATATCGCCCATCAACATTATCGTAGCCGTACCTGAACTCCAACATTCGCCCAAATTAGGGCATTTAGCTTCTTCACAAACAGTAGATAAGCGATTAGCTCTGACCGTTCGCTTAATCTCCGCAAGCTTTTCAGTACTAGTCATTTTTACTCGTAACCAAGAGGGTTTCTTCAGATTATTTTCCTGAGCAAATCCTTCTTTTATACCGTCTTTAACAGCATGAAATCCCTTTTTATTTACGAATTTCTGACCGCTAGATAATAGGTCCACGGAAGGGATGACAGTTGTCACCGAACTAACTTTGTCAGTCATATGAGACCTACATCAAGTTTAACCTTGAGGATTATTGGGGCTGTTATCGACATCTAACTCTTATTACGCTTATGTTTCTGTTTTAGCCTAATTTTGAAACCCTAATCTTATCATCATTTTTCAATATATTGAGGTATCGGAGGATCCGATACATTGAGTGGGAATAGTCAGCTAGGTTCGCCAAGACTGTCGCTATTAAAGTACTCGTCCACACTGCCCACAAACACACATCACCTAATTTAGGCAGATTTAGTTTGAAAACTCGTCGAGATTAGCCCATGTGCCGTGGAAGCCCAGCGGAACGCACTGCGTAAGGCAGACTTCCGCAAGTGGTCGGTCTTCGATATTTTGCGCATCCAAAATCAATACTCGCGACTGAAGAGTAGAGATATCCGTCACAAACGACACAACGTAACCATCATCTTCGCATTTAGCATGGAATCGCGGGGCGTAGGCGGGTTCAGAACCGAAAACGTTTTTCTCAAAATTATGCCGCTTATATGAACCGTCATTCAAATCATACTTTAAAATACCATCAAATAATTGAGTTTCAGTATCCGGAATCGCACCATGATAGGAGTAACGCGAAGGACGCCCAGTAAAGCCTAAATTAACCACTGGAAACTCGCTGATTGCATCATCAATTTGTTCTTCCTTGCCGACACCAGTCTTTAAATTCATAGTCCACTTTGTCACTACAGCACGTAGCGCTAAGACATTAACCATAGGCGCATATGGCCCATATTCACGCGGCAATTGCCGGCCATTTTCGATCATCTTACAACAGTACAAAACAATATTGTCGCCCTCTTCCCAAGCATTGATCACGTGGTAGATATAGCATCCGGGGAACTCAAACCATCTGATCTGTTTCCCGTCACCGTTGCGTGGCAACACCCCAAAACGCGTCGGTAGCTCCCGGTCCGCGTGGATGGACCAGATTTTCTTGCGTAAGCCCTGTTCAGTGAAAACGACCGGCAAATCCATCAAGACCGCATAATTTTTAGTGATCGCCATATCATGAGGTAAACGAGGACCGGGCAATTCGATTTGCGTAAAGTGGGTCAAGTTATTGTTTCCGTCGATTACACCAAAACTGTACCAGGGGTCATAAAGCCCATAGTCAAAAAACAGAAATTCACCGGTTTGCATATCGACTTTAGAGTGAGCAGAGACGTTATTTGGCAAATTCCCACCAAAATCATCCTCCCTCAGCGTCATCAGCGTTTTTGCATCGAGGCGCACCGGTTTCCCACTGATATACCAAAGCGCCATTAATTCGCCATTGTGCATCAAAATATCAGTATTTGCTGTGTTCTTATAAAACGTCGAACTTCCATCAGGCCGCGCTGGAGAAAAAATACCGGCTTTTTGTAACGTCCCTACACAATCCGCTAAATAGTCGTTGGACTCAATATAACGATTGCAGTAGCTCGCCCCTCCTTCTTCGAAATAAATCGCATGAAGCATGCCGTCACCATCGAACCAATGGTGCATGCCTGAAGGCGCTTTTTTTGGATTGGGACCATTTCTATAGTAGGCGCCTGCAAAGTCTTTGGGTATCTCACCAATGACCTTAAGCTTGCTGACAGAAATTTCATCACAAACAGGAGCATATGGTCCTTGAAGATAAGGATTAAGCAAATTAAGGTCGGAACTGTTCTGGGTCATCGACGTCTATCCTTTATGATCCCTAAGGTCCAGAAATTGCTGCATCATACTCGCATAGTAATTGAGAAACGATCTCAGCTAAAGGCTGAATTTGTTTTGTGGCACCAACACCATGACCCGCCGACCACACGTCACGCCATGCCTTGATCTGATTCTGCAAATCTGACAAGTCGATGCGTCCCCCACCCTCCAAATTATCGGGATCCAATCCCATTTTCTGTAGCGACTTACGCAAGTAATAAGCCTTGGCACCCGTGATCTGATCAGTAAGAATTAGATCTTCAAAGGAAGCCTCCACGATCATCTGTTTGTATTCTACACTGGCGCTGCTCTCGGCCGTCGCAATGAACCGGGTACCCATGTAGCAGAGATCAGCACCAGCAACTTGGGCAGCTCGCATAGCGGTTCCAGTGCTTATGCCGCCGGCCAAAATAGTTAATCCGTCAAAAAATTCTCTTACTTCTCCAACAAAAGATAACCCAGCTATCTGTCCGGTGTGCCCGCCAGCGCCAGCCGCGATTAATGCCAGACCATCGACTCCTTTTTTAACGGCCTTTCGCGCATATTCAAGTGAGTTGACGTCAGCAATCACCATCCCGCCATAGCCATGCACGATATCAATTATTGGCTCAGGTCCCCCCAGTGCGGTTATTACAAACTTAGGTTTGTGGTTCTTTATTAAAGCTATTTCATCTTCAAGTCGGTCATAAGTCCGGTGGGTAGTTATATTTACTGCATAGGGAGCCGCAGAAGCGACTCCTTTCAATTCACTATCGATACCATCCAACCAAGCATCAAGAGTTGAAATGTCTAGAGCATTAGGAAAAGGAAAAGATCCCACGACACCCGATAAACAGCTCGCCTTTACTAAGTCAGGTCCAGAGACCAGAAACATTGGTGCGACGATAAGCGGCAAACACAAGTCCGCTAGAAGTCTCGACTTCATGCCTGTCACTATGATGTAGACCTCTTTACTGAAAATCCATACTAGTCATTGCATGCCATTTTGGCAATGGATACCATAAGAATTTGGAGGTGTCATTATGACTGACAGGGTATATATTCTTGGCGGTGCTCAAACAGATTTCTCGGAAAACTATAGTCGCTCAAATAAAGTTCTTTTTGACCTATTTCAAGACTCAGTGATTAACGGAATGAACGATGCCAAGGTAGAAACACAAGATATTGATGTCGGTCATGTAGGTAATTTTGTAGCAGAGCTTTTTACTGGGCAAGGCATGCTGGGAGGTTACTTCGGCCATGTTGATGACGGTTTTTATGGCATGCCTAGTTCACGTCACGAAGGTGCTTGTGCTTCGGGATCGCTTGCGATATTGGCCGCTATGGCGGACCTTGAGAGCGGCCGATACGAGACAGCGTGTGTGACCGGTCTGGAATTAATGCGGAATGTTAGTGGCGAAATTGCCGCGCAGAATTTAGGGGCTGCCGCTTGGGTTGGACAAGAGGGTGAAACTGCTCGTTATCTTTGGCCAGCAATATTTTCGGATTTATGTGATGTATATGAAGAACGTTTTGGTTTGAACTATGGGCACCTCGCCGAAATCTCTAAGATTAACTTTGGAAATGCCAGAAAAAACCCGAATGCTCAAACACGCAAATGGAAATTTAGTGATGAGAGTTTTACGCAGGATGACCAACACAATCCTGTAATAGAAGGATGGATGCGAAAACAAGACTGTGGACAAGTAACCGATGGGGCTGCGACGGTGATTCTAGCGACCGGTGATCGAGCCAAAAAGCATTGTAGAATGCACGGTTTGTCCATTGAAGACTTACCTTACATAAAGGGCTGGGGACACTCGACAGCACCCATGCTAATGTCTACCAAAATAGAAAAGAGCCGTGGTGGTGGCTATGTTTTTCCGCTAACACGCAAAGCAATAACTGATGCCTACCGAAGAGCTAATATAAGCGGGCCAGACGCGCTAGATGCCATTGAGACACATGATTGTTTCTCAATTACCGAGTACATGGCCATCGAGCACTTCGGCATTACCCAACCGGGAGAAGCCTGGAAAGCTATCGAGGAAGAAAAAATCACAATGAACGGCGCGTTACCCATTAATCCTTCGGGCGGATTAATCGGTCAAGGTCACCCTGTCGGTGCAACAGGAGTAAGGATGGTTCTTGATAGCGCGCGGCAAACCATGCAATGCGCCGGAGAAATGCAGGTGGCTGACGCCAGAACCGTCGCAACGTATAACGTAGGAGGTTCGGGTACTACTAACGTGTCTTTCATAATATCGACAGAATGAAAATCGCCGAACCATTTATTTTTGATGCGCTTAGGACACCCAGAGGGCTCGGCCGTTCTGCTAAAGCAGACAAACCTGGAGGGAGTCTTTCACTTTGCGCACCTCATGAATTAGTAGTGGGTCTAACAGAAGCACTCGATCAACGTAATCCAGGTCTGTTGGAAAATGTTTCGTCGTTGACTCTCGGCTGTGTCGGGCAAGTTGCAGCGCAAGGAGGCCATCTAGCTCTGGTCAGCAGATTGGCTTCAAATATTCCTAATCATGTACCAGTGAAGACCCTAAACAATTATTGTGTGTCTGGACTGACCGCAGTGAATGATGCTGCAACTGCTGCAAAAACGAACAAAGAAGGCCTTCATCTCGCAGGTGGTGTCGAAAGCCTCTCAGCCGTAGGGTTCTTGGCAGACCAGGCAAGTTATTACTCCGATCCAAAATTAAGTGCGTCGTTAAATTGGGCTCCCCCCATCATGGGCGCAGAATTGATAGCTACAATCGAAGGGTATTCAAAACAAGATCTCGATGAAATTACCCTGCGATCACATCTTAATGCAGATAAAGCTTGGCAAAATGGCTTTTATGACAGCAGCGTTATACCTGTAAAAGATAATAAAGGAGAGATTCTGTTAAAAAGAGATGAACTTATAAGAGGGTGCTTAACAGCAGAAAAACTGGCTGAGATGCCACCAGCTTTTGCCAAGCAAGGAGAATCGGGTTTTGATCAGATGATGCTAGACAAGCATCCTCAACTTGGCGCTATCCAACATGTTCATTCAATAGCTAATTGTCCCGGGATGGCAGATGGGGCTGCCCTAGTGGTGATCGGAACAGCAGTCTCTGGTAAGAAAGTAGGACTCGAACCGAAGGCGAAAATTATTGCAGCAGCGGAGACAGCAGGAGACCCCATCCTTCAATTGACGGCGGGGTTAGATGCAATAGAACTCCTATTACAGCAAACAAGCCTATCGATCCACGACTTTGACAGGATAGAATTTATGGAAGCCTTTGCTGCGCCCACCATAAAGTTTCTTCGGCGATATAATCCAGACGCAGACAAAGTCAACACCAATGGAGGCCATATTGCTATGGGCCATCCCATGGGCGCCACCGGGGCAATTCTCCTGAGCACTCTAGTGCATGAACTAAAACGCATTGACGGCACATTAGGCATGGTGGTCGCTCAAGCCGGCGGCGGTATCGGATCGGCTATGATTATTGAGAGAGTATAATTTTATATTTTGCGACAAACATAGAAAAGTACTCGAGGATGCAATTACGGCGTGTGCAAAACTAAGCTAATGGAGTTGGTTTGTAGAGTTCTCCGAGTAGACAATCCTGTTCTGAAGACATCATAAAACAAACCGAGAGACTTTCAGGAGTCAACTGAATATCGGCTTAAAACTGAATCAGTCTGGTGAGTTAGGCAGAACAGTTTTTGATATATCTACCTGTAGACAAGAACCACTGGGCATTAATTATCCAAAACCTGATATTGACAAGGTCGATTTAGCTGTAAAAAAAACAGCAGGATAAAGCTGGATTAAGATCTGTGCGAGGAACTCCACTTTCTAAGTTTTCAGGTCAGTAATTACAATCTTTTTTTGTAACTCTCCACGATCGACCTTGTTCATCGCA
>JAQWLX010000040.1 GCA_029247075.1 Halieaceae bacterium
TATGGAAGAATATGCTTTATTTGTCGCACCTGTTACCCTCACCGGAAAAGACCGATTCGCACGCTAAAAGCTTAAAACGCTAAAAACTATCTTTTTTAGATGCCTAACATGTTGTCATATTGATACAAATTTAGGTAGCATGCGCCATCATTTTTAATTACTACTGGACGAATAAAATGTCTGAATATTTTCTAGTTCCACCATTGTTGGGAATTTCTGGTCTTATAATAGCCTTAGCGATATACAAAATCATGGTCTCATTTGATGAGGGTGACGGCGTAGTCAAAAAAATCGGTAACCAGATCCATACAGGGGCGATGGTTTTCATGCACAGGGAGTACAAGATGCTACTGATGTTTGCCTTAGTGCTTCTTGTAGCTATCTTCCTCTCACCTCTCGGCAGTAAGACAGCGATTGCATTTACCGCAGGAGCTTTGTCTTCAGCTATTGCTGGCTATCTAGGTATGTACGCCGCCACTAAAGCAAACGTGCGCACTGCTGTAGCAGCACACAATAGCGGAGCATCTAGCGCTCTATCGATTTCCTTTTATGGCGGATCAATCATGGGGCTTTGTGTTGCCTCTCTTGGATTAATAGGACTTGGAAGTCTCTACTGGTATTTTGGTGGAGATCCAAGCACAGCACATGCTATTCATGGTTTTGGTATGGGAGCATCAGTAGTAGCGTTGTTTTCACGAGTTGGCGGAGGTATCTTCACAAAGAGTGCCGACGTGGGAGCTGACCTTGTTGGAAAAATCGAGGCTGGAATTCCGGAAGACGACCCAAGAAATCCAGGAGTAATAGCAGACAATGTTGGTGACAATGTTGGTGACATAGCAGGTATGGGTTCTGATATTTTTGAATCATATTGTGGATCAATGATAGCTTGTATCGCAATTGCTTCTACTATGGCGACCAACAGATCAGAGATGATGTTTCTGCCACTTGCACTTGCCAGCATTGGACTAGTCGCATCCGTATTTGGAATATTGATTGTTAGAATGCGCTCATCTGCTGCTCCAGAAGCTGCCTTGAGGACCGGGACACTTTTGGCACCCATAATATTTGCAGCGATGGCATGGTTTTTAATTCAAGAGATGGGCTTGTCTTGGAAAATTTGGATGGCTGTGCTTAGCGGAGCTGTGGGTGGAGTAGCAATTGGACTTATAACCGAATACTACACCGGCGGCTCACCAGTGCGCAAAATTGCGAAGTCTGGAGAAACAGGACCTGCTACAGTTATGATTACTGGATTAGCCGTAGGTATGCAATCAGTAGTTCTGCCGATTCTTTTTCTGGCTGGCATCATCTTTGTTTCTACCTATTTGGCCGAGCTATATGGAGTAGGTATAGCAGCGGTCGGAATGCTATCTACCGTTGGTATCACCATGGCAATAGATGCATACGGTCCGGTAGCAGATAACGCTGGAGGAATTGCTGAGATGGCGGGAATGGGCGAAGAAACTCGCGCAATAACAGATGGCTTAGATGAAGTTGGAAATACAACAGCCGCAATTGGCAAAGGGTTTGCGATTGGCGCAGCAGCGCTGGCCGCTTTAGCAATCATAGCCGCATTTGTTGAAACTATTCAGGCTAATAATAATAATTTTTCACTTGAATTATCTGATCCTACAGTGCTTGTTGGTATGTTCATTGGCGGGACAGTGCCATTTTTAATAGCGTCGATCACGATGACAGCAGTTGGAGATGCTGCATTTGACATGATAAATGAAATCCGTAGACAGTTTAGAGAGATTCCAGGACTTCTCGAAGGAAAGGCTGAACCAGATACCGAGCGTTGTGTGGATATCGCTACCACAGCGGCACTCAAACGAATGATTCTGCCTGGCGTAATAGCTGTTGCCACCCCAGTAGCAGTAGGATTCGGTATTAGCCCTGAAGCTCTCGGTGGAATGCTTGGAGGAGCCTTACTCGGTTGCGTTTTGATGGCATTAATGATGGCAAATGCTGGTGGTGCATGGGACAACGCAAAAAAGTACGTTGAAAAAGGAAATCTTGGCGGGAAAGGTTCAGACACGCACGCTGCAGCAGTGGTAGGCGACACTGTAGGAGACCCATTTAAAGACACGTCTGGTCCGTCAATGAATATTCTAATTAATGTTATGGCGATTGTAAGCTTAGTAATTGCACCTTTGTTGTAACCTCTTAAGGCCCCATTCATTGCTGAAGATAGAATGAGTGGGGCGTTTCTATAAATCTTTTCCTGAAAAACAATAGATAGTCTGATTTGATCTTATTAGAGCTTCATTTGATATGAAACTTCATCAAGAGAAGCCAATACTGGCTTTTTCATATAGCTATATCGTTCAAATTGATTTTGTTATCCTTGAATCAGATTATCAGGAATATTTAAATTGTTGATCCTATTCGGCATTAAAAATTGCGATAGCGTAAAAAAGGCGAAGAAGTGGCTAGAGTCTTCTGGTATCCAATATAAATACCATGATTTTCGGCAAGATGGCATCGATCGCCATAAACTGGAAATATGGATAAATACACTAGGCTGGGAGTCAGTGATAAATCGCAGAAGCACCTCATGGAATGCCCTTGATTCAAAAATGAAAGACCAAATAGATAATAAAAGAGCGATTGAACTGATCCTAAAATATCCTACCCTCGTAAAAAGGCCTGTCGTCGAGTCAAGTAATATATTATTGGTGGGTTTTAAAGCAGCTGAGTACGCTGAATATTTTTCAACATTAGGAAAAGAAAAAAATCATGAGTAATAACCTATATGCTTTTGGGCTTGGTATCGGAACACGCAATAAAAAAGGAGATTGGCTTGAGGTGTATTTCCCAAAGCCAATACTGAATCCTGCTGAAAAAGCTTGTTTATTATTTAAGGAATTCGACAATCAACAAATCATCTCAACAGCCGATCTAATAGAACTTAAAAAGAAACTAGAGCAGGCAAATTTACATGATTACGCGTTACTGACAGAAAAACTATCGTCATCAACTAACCCCGCAGTGGCAGTATGCCTAGAAACTGATACAGCACCAAAATCAGTGCCCGAAGCTTACTTAAAACTGCACCTTTTATCTCATAGGCTTGTCAAGCCACATTCTATAGATCTTACTGGCTTATTCGGAACATTGCGGAACGTTGCCTGGACCAGCGACGGTCCAATCGATATCGAGGAATTAAGTGAATATAGACTCGAGGCTCGCAGCGCCGGAAGGAGCTTGTCAGTATACAGCGTAGACAAATTTCCCCAGATGTGTGACTACGTGGTTCCAACAGGTGTTCGAATAGCAAACTCTGCTAGAGTCCGTCTTGGAGCGTATCTGGGAGAAGGCACCACGGTGATGCATGAAGGTTTCGTAAATTTTAATGCTGGAACTGAGGGCCCCGGCATGATTGAAGGCCGAATATCCGCTGGTGTTAAAATCGGAGCAGGATCAGATTTGGGCGGAGGTTGTTCCACAATGGGAACTTTGTCTGGTGGCGGCAATACCATCATATCTGTTGGAGAAAAATGCTTGATAGGAGCCAATGCTGGTATAGGTATCCCATTGGGAGATCGCTGCACTATAGAAGCCGGACTTTACGTAACCTCTGGTACGAAAGTAACACTAATAAAAGCAAATGGTACGAATGGAGATACTGTCAAAGCGCGCGCACTCGCTAACGTTCCCGACTTACTATTTCGAAGAAACTCCCAATCGGGCGGCGTAGAATGTCTCACGAACCAAAGTGAAGTTGAACTAAATGCGGATTTACATAGTAACTAGCAATGCCACAAGACACTAAAAAAATGACCTTGGCACTTTGCAGGGATTTAATTAAAAGATCTTCTGTAACGCCCTTGGATGCAGGCTGCCAACAACTAC
Source organism: Halieaceae bacterium (assembly GCA_029247075.1). Taxonomy (GTDB): domain Bacteria; phylum Pseudomonadota; class Gammaproteobacteria; order Pseudomonadales; family Halieaceae; genus CABYJX01. The sequence goes on from JAQWLX010000040.1 coordinate 3,856, forward strand.
TAATAAATCGTCTTGAAGAAACTGGATTTGAATGTCTCTCATTGCCTTTTGGAGACGTCACTAACCTGTGGGCACTGCATGGCAACAAAGGCCCAACGCTAGTATTTGCAGGACATACCGATGTTGTTCCACCTGGACCAGAAGAAAGTTGGACATCACCGCCTTTCGAGCCAACAGAAAGAAACGGGCTGCTATATGGAAGAGGAGCAGCCGACATGAAGGGAAGTTTGGCTGCAATGGTGGTGGCTTGTGAACGATTTTTAGCTACCCATCCAAATCACTCTGGACGCATCGGATTCTTGATTACCTCGGATGAGGAAGGACCTGCGATAGACGGAACCAAGAGAGTAATGAGATTTTTGAAGGAGAATGAAACCAATATTGATTGGTGTGTGGTAGGCGAACCATCCAGCACTTTAAAACTCGCGGATACCATAAAAAATGGTCGTAGAGGCTCACTAAACGGGGAGTTAATAGTGGAAGGTATTCAGGGCCACATAGCGTATCCTCAACTTGCCGAAAATCCTATCCATTTAATAATGCCCGCTCTAGGCGAACTGGCGGAAGAAACATGGGATTCTGGAAATGAATATTTCCCGCCAACTCGACTTCAGATATCAAACATAAAATCTGGGGAAGGAGTAACGAACATCATCCCTGCTTCGGCGTCAGCTTTATTTAACATACGCTTCTCAAATGAAGTAACCGAAATAGAGTTGCAGAATAGAATAGAAGCTCTGCTATCTAAATATAAATTTAAATACAAAATAAAGTGGCACTTAAGCGGAAAACCTTTTTTTACGGAAGAAAAAACACTTGTAACTGCGGCAAGAAAAAGCATCGAAAAAGTAACTGGAGCAGAACCGAAACTTTCTACTGATGGGGGAACTTCCGACGGTCGCTTTATCGCACCATCTGGGGCCGAGATTATTGAACTTGGCCCGGTAAATGCCTCGATCCATCAAATAGATGAACACGTTAAAATTGACGACCTAGATAAGCTGACAGCTATTTATTTCGAACTTATTTGCGAGTTACTACTGAATTAATTCTATTAGTTCAGCAACTCCCCTGGAGGCAGCTTCTATATTTTCTTCTCCCGGGATCACGAATAATTTTTTAGATTCTAAAGCTTCTAAACTGGCCGCGACCACTGCGTCAGGTGTCATCCAAAGCTTATCAGGAACACGCGATTTATCGAAATCCGAAAAAGAAGCTGAATCATGAATTTCTGTTCTTGTCATGCCAGGACACAGACATTGCACTTTTATGTCATGATCGGCCTCCTCTTCGCTTAAAGATCTAGAAAATGAATATAGAAAAGCTTTACTTGCTCCATAAACTGCAGTCTTCTTCAAAGAAATAAAAGCCCCAATGGAAGATACATTAATTATGCGTCCAAAATTTTGTTCTCGCATAAATGGCAACACCGTTCTAGTCAAAGATAATGTCGCCTCTATTTGGACTCGAGCAATAGATATCTGAGTAGCTAGACTTGAATCAGAAAAACGCCCATAAGCACTGGATCCGGCATTATTAATTAACAAGTCTACTGGCGAGCTCTGACGAATCACATCTTGCACGTGAGCAATGCCATGAATGGTAGAAAGATCAGCAATAACTGAATGCATTGATGTGACACTAGGATTAAATCGTCGTTTTAACTCTAAAAGCCTCTCCTCTCTTCGAGCCACCATGATTAAATTTATTCCTGGCTTGGCTAGCCGCTTACAGAATTCCTCTCCTATTCCTGATGAAGAACCTGTAACAAGAATCGTTCTAATATTATTATGTATCAATTTGATCTCCTGAATTTCTTAAAATTGCCCTGTCGCGCTTGTCACATACGAAAATTTGTATTCAGTTCCTTACTGAAATTCTTTACCTGATACTTGATAAACATCATATCGAATAATTTTTCCGAACAACTGATGAGAAGGAGATCTCCTTCCAACCGGTTTAGATCGAATGGGTCGCTTGAAGACCACACGTCCGACTTTCTGATCTAAAGCCCATTCCAAAAGATCCTCGTGCTCAAAGTCCAAAAACGCGGGTGGCTGCAATGACTTGAGCAGTTCAATTTCTTTTTTTGATGCAGCATTATTTTTCTTCTGTGGAAACATTGGATCAAGATAAATAGCATCAACATGATCCAAAACCTCAAGAGAAAGAGCACGAAGATCATTTCGTACTAGCGACATTCGGGACGCGGATTCTGCCAACCACCGTTCAGAATTATGCTTTGCACTCTCAATTGCATGCCCAAGCATCTCTGCAATGACAAAATTGCGCTCACATAATGTTACGGAACAACCTAGATTAGCTAAAATAAAACTATCCATCCCAAACCCGGCTGTGCCATCTACCACATGTTTGGAGTAGTCATTCTTAACCCCGATAGCACGACCAAGTAACTCAGAGCGATTGCTACGCACTCGATGTTTAATCGAATTGTCTGAGAAATTAATCGAAAATTTAAGTTTAGAATCAAACTGCCGAAGAATTAAACCTTCATTACTAACTTCCAAAAAAAAGTCAAAATTAGATAAATCTTTTCCCCCTTTAGAATAATCTGGGATAGGCAAATTAAGCTCTTTTGCAATTTGCGATGCAGCATCAATAAACCGCTCATCCGACGGCCAAACCGCAATTCGAGGATAAGCTGCTAGCTCAAATGTATTATATGTAGTTGTCAATTGGACTATACTCCTTTGAACAAAGCATACGTCATCCAGCTATCAATATCAGTGAGGTGGGGCTGTGTACCCTAAGATATTAACTAACATGCTTTCCTGGAAGCTTAGTCAACTTCAAATCTTAGTCGCAATCGGACTCCTATCTGCATGTGGCTCGTATGACCTCACACTGAATGACAAACTCGTCAAAAGATCCCAACAACTCTTCACAGATTACAAAATCGAAGATAAGCGTCTACGCAGATGTATTAAACAAGCAATCGTTGACAATAACATTTCACAAGCTTCCGAACTAGAGGACCTTAACTGCAGCCATGCTGGCATTATCTCTATCAATGGACTGGAACGTTTTCCCCATTTAAAACGTATAAAACTCTCACACAATAAAATTAGCAATATCGACACTATTAAAACTCTTAATAAACTAGAAGTACTGCACATGTCCCACAACCATATTCTCGACTATCTACCTGCATTGAATCTGGTTCAACTGCAAGAACTAGACGTATCACATAATCCAAACTTAAAATGCCCAAGAAAATTACAACTTAAAAGCATAAAAAAAGTGATTTTGCCAAAACACTGCGCAAAAAAAATAGGGTGATAAGACTTTGCAATATTTGATATATTCTGGACTGGCACTAATCCCCCTAAGAGTCCTATATTTTTTCTCTTTAATTGGATCATTCTTTCTTTACTACATAGTGCGCTATAGAAGAAGAATCGTTAGGGAGAATCTAACTAATGCATTTCCCGACCTCTCCATAACAGAAATCAAAGATATAGAAAAAGATTTCTACAAACATCTATGTAGAGTGGCGATGGAAATCGTGAAAGCCAAGCGTTTACCAAAATCTGAGTTTATTGATCGAGTGAAAGTGAAAAATCCTGAACTCATAAAAGAAATCAGTGAAAATTACACTCGTTCAGTGATTGTGCTCACAATACATCAAGGTAATTGGGAATAGATGTTACATGGGGCCACCTTAGCCTTGGGAATACCTATTGATGGTGTCTACAAGCCTCTTAAAAATAAACCCGCAGATGATTTAGCTTACACTGTCCGCTCTCGATTCGGAGCCAAACCTCTTAAGGCAGAGGATTCGACTAAGGATATTATAAAAAGGAGAAAGGAATTTCGACTTTTTGCGATGGTGGCTGAGCAGTCCCCTTCAAAAAAATCTCGATCGATTTGGTTACCCTTTTTTAATCGAGAAGTTCCTTTCTATATCGGAAGCGAAGTAATAGCAAAAATGGCTAACTTCGCCGTGGTCTTCGCGCAGTGCCATAAAAAAGATATCGGGTACTATGAAATAGAATTCCTGGAAATAGCGAGACCGCCTTATGACAAATCATCTAACTTCATCACCAAAGAATATGTTCGACTGTCAGAGAGAGCGATTTTAAATGATCCATCCTCATGGCTGTGGAGCAATCGCCGATGGAAACACGCGAAACTCAACTAGAATTAATTTCGTCCTATTAATACAAAGAAAAACTCTGCTATA
>JAQWLX010000057.1 GCA_029247075.1 Halieaceae bacterium
CACTCACATCACTGTCAACTACTATTACAAACTTGGTATACATAAATTGTCTTAGGAAAGACCAAATACCGAACATTATTCTTTTTGCATGGCCAGCATATTCTTTGTTGATAGACACAACAGCAACTCGGTAAGAACATCCTTCTGGCGGGAGATAAAAATCAACTATCTCAGGAAATTGTTTCTGTAAAATCGGAATGAAAATTTCATTTAGCGCTTCGCCTAGTATTGAGGGTTCATCTGGTGGTCTTCCGGTATATGTACTGTGGTAGATTGGAGAATTTCTATGTGTCAAGGCAGTCACATTAAAGATCGGAAATTCTTCAACCTCATTATAGTAGCCTGTGTGGTCGCCAAAAGGACCTTCTGGCGCGGTTTCTCCCGGCGAGATATATCCTTCTAATATAAATTCAGCTGTAGCTGGCACTTTTATACCTGCTTCTTTGCACATTGGAGTAATGCATTCGGTTACTAAGGTTTTATTTCCTCTTAATAAGCCAGCGAATGAGTACTCGGGTAGAGTATCAGGTACCGGTGTTACTGCACCCAAAGTGGTAGCTGGATCTGCTCCAAGTGCAACTGCTACCGGATAAGGTTTATTGGGGTGTTCGATAGTCCAGTCACGATAATCTATTGCTCCTCCACGATGGTTAAGCCATCTCATAATTAACCTATTTTTATCTAGGTACTGCATACGATAGATACCAATGTTTAGTCGATTTTTTTTTGGACCTTTAGTAATTACTAGAGGCCATGTTACTAATGGCCCGGCATCATTTGGCCAGCATGTTTGTATGGGAAGTATCGTTAGATCTACATCACTTTCCCTATACTGATTTTCTTGGCAAGGAGGATTTTTTACTAAGCTCGTTCCCATGTTAATGATCTGTTTGAATAATGGTGCTTTTTTAAGGATAGATTTAAAGTCACTGGGTGGTTCCGGTTGTCTAAGATAGGCAAGGAGTCCTCCTATTTTTCTTAGTGATCCCACATCATTTTCTCCCATTCCCATGGCCACTCTACGTGTCGTGCCAAATAGATTTGCAAGGAGTGGAAAGTTAGAGTTTTTTGTGTTTTCGAATAAAAGAGCGGGTCCTCCGTTATTCAGCACTCGATTAGAAATTTCAGTAATCTCCAGTTTCGGATCTACTTGAAATTGTATGCGCTTGAGTTCATTCTGAACTTCAAGTTGGGAAATAAATTCTCTAAGGTCTCGATATGCGTTTGTCACTATGTAATCGACTTTGGCTTATTTGATGATTTGAGAAAAAAGTTATTTTCGTTTCATTGATTGGAAAAATTCCTCATTTGTTTTTGTATCTCGGAGTTTATCTAGTAAGAATTCAATTGCAGGCAAATCTTCCATTCCATGAAGAAGTTTTCTAAGTATCCACATACGCTGAAGTTCCTCCTCTCCAGTCAATAATTCTTCCCGACGTGTTCCTGAGCGACGAATATTTATTGAGGGATAGACTCTTTTTTCAGCGACCTTCCTGTCTAAATGAAGTTCCAGATTGCCTGTACCCTTAAACTCTTCATAAATAACTTCATCCATTTTAGATCCGGTATCGATAAGCGCAGTAGCAATGATAGAAAGGCTACCACCTTCCTCTATGTTACGAGCTGCACCGAAAAATCTCTTTGGTCTTTCAAGAGCGTGTGCATCTACACCTCCGGTTAGTACTTTCCCTGAGCTCGGTATGACTGTATTGTAAGCTCTTGCCAATCGTGTAATAGAATCTAAGAGAATAATTACATCACGTTTGTGCTCAACCAGTCTTTTTGCTTTCTCTATTACCATATCGGCGACTTGAACGTGTCTAGAAGGTGGTTCGTCGAAAGTAGAAGCTACAACTTCTGCTCCCTTCACTCCAACGGAACGCTGCATCTCGGTAACTTCTTCAGGTCGTTCGTCTATAAGTAAAACTATAATGCAACATTCCGGGTTGTTACTTACAATAGCCTCCGCAATATTCTGCATCATAATAGTTTTCCCCGCTTTTGGGGGCGAAACCAATAAACCACGTTGACCTTTACCAATAGGTGCTACCAGATCTATTACCCTTCCAGTTAGATCTTCTGTACTTCCATTTCCTTTTTCTAAGGTAAGACGTTGGTCAGCAAATAAGGGAGTCAAGTTCTCAAATAATATTTTCCCTTTTGATTTTTCTGGAGCGCTAAAATTTACCTCGCCCACTTTCAGTAATGCAAAGTAGCGCTCACTGTCTTTTGGAGGTCGGATTTTTCCTGATACCGTATCGCCTGTCCGAAGATTAAAGCGCCGTATCTGGCTTGGAGAAACATAGATATCGTCAGGGCCCGCTAGATAAGAGCTATCGGAAGAGCGTAGAAATCCAAAGCCATCTTGTAAGATTTCAAGTACTCCATCGCCAGAAATATCCTCTCCACTCTTAGCATGACGTTTTAAGATCGCAAAGATAATGTCTTGCTTTCTAGATCGGGCGAGATTTTCCAAACCAATTTCTTTGGCAAGGTCGATTAGTTGTTGTGTTGATTTTGTTTTTAGATCAGTAAGATTCATAATTTTTCTTTAGTTAATAGAGTATTTTTTCTGAAGTGAAGTTAGTTAGGGGAGTCAAGCCAGTTTAAGTACTCGACTACTTTTTTCGACGGAGAATAATTTTAGAGATGAGTTCCGGTAAAAATTTGGCGGTGAATTAATTGATAAAAATAAACACTAGCACGCAAAACTCTATCCGTCTAGTTCTTTTACTATAGACTAATTTTTTGCTCCCGATTTATTTTATTAAATAATTTCATCTACGAATTCTACCAGCTGGCTTTTCGAAACTGCTCCCACTTTGGTAGATTCAGCATTTCCATCTTTAAACATAATAAGAGTAGGAATTCCTCTTATACCAAACTTTGGTGCTATCTCAGGATTAGAATCGACATCAATCTTGCATATCTTTAACTTCTCGCCATATTCTTTTGCTATTTCGTCCAAGATTGGAGCAATCATTTTGCATGGTCCACACCATTCTGCCCAAAAATCTACTAAAACAGGGACATCAGAATTAACCACTTCTTCCTCAAAATTTGCCTCAGTAACATGTACTACGCTTCCGTTCATTAACTATCTCCATTTTTTTGGATCGAAAAAATCATATTACGCATTGTGATTTGATCACAGTGCTGGTCAGTCATCAAATAAATCGATAAAGTTTATTTCTCATTAATAACCAAATTAGATGAAATAGAATACTATTACGAACTATGACTGTACTGCAAAAAACTTCGTTATTATTTATTTTTTTTGTTGTCATATCATGGAATATTTTTGATCTGTTTTCTTACTTCAATCTGTCATTTATCAATACTAATATTGATATTTTACAAAGTCATGTTCATGAATCTCCAAAAACTGCTGCTTTGTTTTTCTTTACAACTTACATCTTAATAGCAAGTTTTTCATTGCCTGGTGCGACGATATTAACCATATTATCGGGTTCTATATTTAGTTACCCAGCGGCGGTAATCATAGTTTCTTTTGCTAGTTCAATAGGGGCGACGTGTGCATTTGCGATATCGAAAATATTACTTAAGGATTGGGTACAGAAGCGATTTTCCATTCAATTCCAAAAGTTCAAAGATGGATGGGAAAAGGACAGGACATATTATTTGCTTTCAGTAAGACTGACGCCAATCTTCCCCTTTTTCCTCATTAATATTATTGCTGGGATATTGCCAATTGGTTTTTTTCGATTCTACTGGGTGTCGCAGTTGGGTATGCTACCCGCTACTTTGATTTATGTTAATGCTGGTACCGAACTAGGCAATTTGAGAAAAATTTCTGATGTTATGAGCGCCAATTTTTTAATAGCACTTACACTTTTTGCATTGTTACCGATATTGCCTCGAATGCTAAATATGATATTGCTTCGTAAAAGAACTTTTTCTAACTAGATGGCTAAAACTGTCTGGTATGTTTATCTGGCTGGATGTGCGGATGGTACTTTATATACAGGCATCACAAATGATCTGAAGAGGCGAATTAAGCAACACAATGGAAAATTGCGAGGCGGAGCTCGTTACACTGCTGCGAGAAGACCAGTCGTACTAGCTTGGTCAGAAGAAGTTGATAGCAGGAGTTGTGCTCAGAAGCGAGAGTTCGAGATTCGTCATCTATCAAGAATTAAAAAGACTCAGCTTATACTTGGAATATAATTACGTAGGAATTAGAAGGAGATGTAAGTGAAATTCAATTTCGAGATTCCATGCAAATGAAGAATAGTCCGTTATGGCGGTTTTCTAATAATATTTATAGAAAAGAAGGAGTTTCAGAAATACTTTTGCATGTGCAAGATAAGTTTTCTATTGATGTAAATATGATTTTATTTGTAGCCTGGTTGGCTTCGGTTAATAGATCTCTAACAGCTTCAGATATTCAGGATGCACAAAAATTAGTGTCACTCTGGCGGACAAAGGTGATCGTCCCTGTTCGAAATATAAGAAGATCGGTTAAAGATTTTTCCGGTACAGATTATCTTTATGAGGATGTAAAAAAATTAGAAATAGACACTGAAAAAGAGGAGCTGAAGATTTTATATAACAACTACATTGCGCTATCTTCAGAGCAAAAAAGCGAACTAAAATTAGATTTGCTTGAGAGCAATCTCCATGTTCTGAATGAGATTCACTTTTTTGATGAAGATAAAATAGTTTTAACACAAGTTAAAAAGATACTAGCAATTGCTATGGGGTAGCGAAAAGTTCTGGTGGATAGTACTATCCAATATCCACCTGTACCTGATTGTTGTGCCTCGGTATTTTCTTTGCGAGGACTACAATATAGCTGGGCTGTTCTGTAAAGGCGCCTTGAAAAAAAATAAGTCGTGAGATAAGAAAATGAAAAAAGCTTCACATATTTTGTTAATGCTTATAGTAATAAGTCTACAGGCTTGTGCTGATTCAGATACAAAACTTAATTTAGAAACCCCCGAGCAGAGGCTTAGCTACGGGCTAGCTTATTTGACAGGTAAAGATCTAGTTAAGAGAGGTATGATTGTTGATGCTGAAGCGTATGCAGCTGGAATTAGGGATGCTGTAACTGAAAAAAATCCACAAATAACAGAAGAAGAAATTCGCGCAGAAATGGTGTCTTTTCAAGAAGAAATGCGAGCTAAGCAAGAGGAGGGAAAAGTGGTGGTTGCAGAAAAAAATGAAAAAGAAGGCGCTGAATTTCTAAAAATTAACTCAGAAAAAGAAGGCGTTATCGTTACGAGTACGGGATTACAATATGAGGTGATAGAGGCAGGAGATGGAGATTCACCAAATGCTGAAGATACAGTTGAGGTTCACTACCGGGGAACCTTATTGGATGGAACAGAGTTTGACTCCTCCTACGCTCGGAACCAAACTGTTAATTTTGGCGTCACTCAGGTTATTGCGGGCTGGACAGAAGCGTTACAGCTTATGTCAACAGGCGCGAAGTGGAAATTATTCATCCCTTCAGATTTGGCTTATGGGCCTGGAGGTGCAGGAGGTGTAATTGGGCCAAATGCAACGCTAATCTTTGAAGTCGAGCTTATTTCTATAGCTAAGCCTTGATCGCTTAAGTGTGGAATCGCACTGACTCTAAGTAATTATAGATGAATGACAGCAGTAAAAAATGCGTTTTTGGAAAGGAGGTTGTAGAACTATTTTAGTTATTTTTTTGACCAATCTTATTGAGATTTAATTTTTCTCAAGAGTTGCCATATACATATTAATCCAAGTAATAAGAATAATCCGAGAGTTTGCTCTGGGATAGTAAAACCTGCAAAAGTCCATACGATTTCGGCACAGTTTCCATCTCCCATGAGAATAATTTGAAGGGTTTCGGAAAAAGGCAAGGTTTCCAACATATATTCGAGAGAAGGTCCGCACGCTGGAACTAGATCTTCTGGTAGATTTTGCAGCCAAATATGCCGAGCGGCTACTGATGCTCCCAATAAGGAAAGGATTGCACATATCGTCCAATAAGATTTCATGACCCATCCTTGAGGATTGTGAAGTGAAGCGAAAAAAGCGATGAAACCGATGAGGAAAATTAAGCCTCGTTGTGTCATACAAAGAGGACATGGCAGCAAACCCATTTCTTTTTCTAGATAAAGCGCAAAGCCTATTGCCGAAAACGATATTATCGCCAAACTCGAAAATATAGTTCTTTGGTTAGTGATCTGTAACATCAAGGTGACTTTCCTTAAGTTAAAACAAGGCTGCTTAAAAAAAATCGTATCACTTTTTAGTGTGACTTAGTATATTTCTGTTTTAGTAAAAAATGAATACATTGCCGAATTAATTTTGGATAGAAAATCATGAAAGCCTCTTCAATTCTTGAATCAAGAGGATTGAGAGTTCTTTCAATATCAATGAATGGATTCTCAAATTTGAACCTTTTTCCAGTTCTGTAAGCACTATTCAAAACGTTATCCCATTCGATATAACTCTCAAGAATTTTATATCTCTTAAGAAAAATATACATTTCGTATGCTCTACTGCTGAGTAAAGATTGATTTTGTTCCAGCTGGGCTATAATTTCTTGACTAAAAATAGCAATGGGTCATGAATGAAATTTTCCCCAATTTTTCGATAAATAATGATCGAAGCAAAGATCTATTAGGATGCCGGCATATCTTCGTAAGGGACCATTGAATTCTGATTTCATTTGAAAAATTAGTTCGTGACCATCCGTGAACGCGTCTATGTAGTTGAACTCCTATTGCTAGGCTTTGTGGAAGGTCGTTAGGTATTCTGCCTTTTAAAAAATCTTCTTCTAGCGCTCCTGTAACAAGAAGCGGATTGGGCCAAGCCAAATGGAAGTAGGCCAGGAAATTAATTTTATAAATGCCCCATCATCATAGATCATTATATTGTGCATAGTAATTGTCTAGATATTGCTTAAAGGATGTTTTGTCTTGAAGTTCAATTTTCTTTTGTACTTCAATAGATTGAGACGATTCCAAAGTTAAGCGATCAAAAGATTCTTTTGATGGTTTATTTTTAAGAGAGCTACTAGCCCATTTTTGGCTATATGATAGCGCTAATTCAAAGAAAGTTAGATTATTATTAGTCATCTCCGCCAACATGCGATGTGAAGGTGTCCGTTCAACATTCTCAATTTTTTCTACTTGATCATTAAAGCAAGATATATATTCCTTATCATTTGTTACGTCGGACATAAGCGAAGCTAAAGGTTTAATTTCTTCAAGTAATTCGCTGGCCAGTTGGCGAAAGGGTTTTGAACCTGATTTTGTTTCAAGTGTTAAATTTGGTTCTCTTCCATTGTTAACGACTGTATCAAAGTTACTATCAAGATATTTTTGCTCTTTCGGTTTTATTAGCGGGCTCTTGGACATGAGGCAATATAATAAAAAAATATCCAGAAAAAGCATCTGGTTCTTATCTATACCCATTGGTAGGAAAGGGTTAACATCTATACAGCGGACTTCGATATATTCGATTCCAGATCGCTGTAGTGCGTTCGAGGGAGTTTCACCGGAATTAGTGACTCTTTTCGGGCGAATGCTGCTATAAAACTCATTTTCTATCTGAAGTAGACAGTTGTTAAGTTGTTGATAGTCGTCATCTTTGCCTGAAGAGTATTCCTTGTAGGTGGGATGAGGAGTGACTATAGATTCGCGTAAAGTTGCTAAATAACTGGCAAGAGAATCATATGAAACATGCATGCTTTTTTGAATTTCACTACTATAACCTAGTGAACCCATTCGAAGAGCCGTTGCAAAAGGCAAATAGTAGCTGCGCTCCTTAGTGTCGAAGGGCTGCAGCGAATGTTTCTCAAGATTATTTAAAAACGTGGAGCATACGGCCGGGGAAGCTCCAAACAGGTAGATTAATAGCCAAGAAAAACGATGAAAATTTCGAATTAACCCCATATATCTATTGGAAATATAATCTTGTAGAGATCCTTCTGACCCTATGTTCCTCCATTGAATTTCCCAGAATTCTTGAGGCATTGAGAAGTTGTAGTGAATTCCCGCAATGGCTTGCATGTTCCTCCCATATCGAACCCCAAGACCTCTTCGATAGATCGTTTTCATTTGTGCGACATTGGAACTCCCATATTGAGCAATGGGTATGCTTTTTTCTCCATCTACAATACATGGCATGCTCGTAGTCCAAAGAATCTCGTCTCCGATACTTCGGTAGACAAAATCATGGATTTCAGCAAGTGACTTAAGGCATTCTTCTATATTTTTGCTTGGAGAGGTAATTAATTCTAATAGTGCTTCGGAATAATCAGTGGTAATTGAGGTATGAGTCAAGGCTGACCCCAGTGCAATTGGATGAGAGATTTGAGACAAACGTCCATCTTTAGAAATACGAAGGCTTTCTTTCTCAATACCCCTAACTATTTTTCTAAGTATTGAGTGATATTTTTTACTGCCGAGTTCCTCTAGCTCTAGCATTGATGACAAGATGCGCTCCTTGAATCTCGGTATAAAATGGTCAATTTGTGGATTGGTTATATTTTTACGGTCTTCTCGAGGGCGTAAGTTTATATAGCAATTGATTCTGAGTATAGGGGTGGTTAACCACCAGCATGAGTTTAGGCTTTGGTAATCACATCTTTCATTTTCTTTTTGAGTATTTTGCAGGCAAAGGTTTCATCTGCTTTATTTTTTTGATCTGTGAATATCATTATTCTTGATAGCAGTAGGGAAAACCTTAACCCAGCAAAGATAGTTTAGTAGTCGTAGTCTTTTGCAGAATAACCTGAGCCTTTTTCCCATCTAGACAATGTTTCTGGGTAAGTAGGTAGTTCAGCAAGCCTGCTGCAATCCAAGCCTTCTGAAAAACAACTGTCCATATAGTTAAGCCATGCTATGTCTTGCACTAGATCTCCTTATGAAGCCATCTCCCAGTCAAGTTCGGCAGCAGCTTTATCAAGTGAGTTTTCAAATATTATATTACTGATTCTAGCATCGCCCCAACATAAAACAGTCGATTCTTTATTTGGTTGATTTCCAAAGAGTCATTGAAGGGCTTCGTCACAAGTGCGGTTAGCCTTTCCGCCTAGCGCCCAATCGTGATAATTCTTCCAGTATGAGAGCTGATGATTTAGGGGTGTTTGTTCCTTTGAACTTAAGTCGCTAAAGCCGATTTTTTTGTAATCTAACTTATGCAAGCTTATCAAGACATCCGTGGCCGTATTCCACAATTTTTTTGTTTGGCTTTCACAGGTTTTTTCTTTTAACCATCCATCCATATGATATGGCGGTATATCTGAGGGTATGAGACCGGAGTGATATTCCATGATAAAGAAGGGAGCGCTAAGGATTTAATTATTTTTTTTCTAGACCGATCAGGTTTGTTACAGGAATGCTGCTTTTTTTCCGAGTGCGTCCATAATTCGATATTGAAGTTCTAGATCGTAATTAGGGAATACAGTATTAAGTTCTTGGGGCTGAAGCCGGGCAACGCATTTTGTCTTTTTTTCTTGATTACTACTATTTTGATATCTCAGGGTAAAAATTAGCGTTACATTGGACATGCCGGTTGCAGTTGGTATTGTTATCTTTTCTACTTGGCAGTCATGTTGAAATAATTCACTAAGCTATCTAGCGAGCTTTATTTGCGTTCCAGCTAAATCTTCTACTACCGGCGTGGGTCTATTATTTTCCATTGGCTTTCTTGTCATTCATTTTTACTGGGAATTGAAATAATTAATTCCTAAGGAAAAATTTATTGGGTAGATTTAAGTAATCGATCGACGACTCGTTCCAGTTGCCGAAGATTTCCACATTCCATTGATATGTGACACGCAGTTTGATACCTTTTCATTTCAGAATCTCCCGTTCCCCATGCTCTGCGTGGTTCAGGATTTAACCAGATAACTTGTTTGCTTCTCTCAAAGATTGTTCTGAGTATTTCTAGTTTAGGATCTCCTTGATTGTTTCTTGCGTCACCCAATATCAAAACTGTACTGCGCCTATCAATATCAGCGATTGCAAGATTTTTAAAATCTTCAAAGCTACCACCATAGTCTGTAGCTCCTCCGTACTGCCAATTAACTAATTCGATAGCTCTTTCCACAGAATTTTCGACAAAAAAAGATGATACTTCTCCGAGGTGGCTAGAGAATGCAAAACTTCTAACTTTTGGAAGTACATCTTGAATAGTGTAAAGGAAAATAAGAAAGAATTTGGTATAGGCCGCTACTGACCCACTAACATCGCATATAACAAAAATCTGTGGTTTTTTTCGGATTTTTTTCTTCCAGTGAGTTTTAAACAGAATTCCTTGATGTGGAACGCCTTCCCGCAGGGTTCTTGGCATGTGAATTCGGCCTTTCTTGGATCGTTTTATCTGCTTCCCATAACGTTTAGATAGTTTGCTGGCCATCTTCGTTATCAAGTCGTTTGCTCGATGCAAATAGTAATGTTCAATGTTATTTAGTCTGACGTCTACGAGAATATTGTCGCTTAATTGTTTGTTACGTGCTTCAGCCTGAAGCATATACTCGCGTTCTACGAAATCTTTTACTTCTTTTCGAAGCATGTCTCTATAAATTTTTATTCCATTGAGGCTCTGATCATTGGATTTTTCCATTATCTCAATAGCATTTCTTATATGTTCTTCGCCCATAGAATCAAGAATTTTTCTCGTATACAGACCTTTTTGAGTGAACAGTTTTATTTTGCTGAGACTGACTTCTTCAGCAGCTCTGCGCAGAGAGAGAGCAAGTTCAGTACGATTATTTCTCATCAAATTCTTCATTAATGATGTTTGTGCAAGATCATTGAAGGTCTGTGACATTAAAGTTTCATTTCCTATTTCATTAGAATTAATTTTTTCGATTAAATTAGATAAATCTTGAGTTGATATTGTATCTTTAGAAAGACTATCCGGATTGATATTTGGCAGTTCCGATTTAAAAAATCGGTCAAAACACTTTAAAAAAATTTTCTCCTCTAACTTAGTTTTAGCAAGAGTCATTGCTAAGCCATCTCGTATCTGAGATCTTTTCTCGAAATTTAAAACAGACATGGCATTAAGTGCGTCTATAGTCTCCGCCGGGGAAACTCTAATGTCATGACTTCTCAAAATGGAGATAAAGTTAACTAGGTTTTTGTGCATATAAATCAACTAGAAAGCTTTAATCGAAATTTCATTAGACGATTACGCTTGCTTCAAGATAGATACCAGATTTGATTTTGTGTTCTCTATGTCCTCTTCGAATTTTAAAAGGACATTTAATGTATTGACTACTAAATCAGATTCTAAGGATTCGGCATTAAGTAGAAGAAGACTCTTTGCCCAGTCAATGGTTTCAGAGATAGCCGGTGTCTTCTTTAAATCTAAACTACGAAGCGCTTGAACAAATCCCACTAGTTTTTTCCGCAGGTTGTTGTCAATTTGTGGAACTTTTTCCAATACAATTCTTTCTTCTAGCGCTTGATCAGGGAACGGGATATATAAGTGTATGCAACGTCTTTTTAGTGCATCAGACGCATCTCTAGTATCGTTACTGGTTAAAACCACAAAAGGAATTTTTGTTGCAGCAATAGTTCCAATCTCAGGAATTGAGACTTGATAGTCAGACAATATCTCTAAAAGAAGTGATTCAAATTCAAAATCTGCTTTATCTATTTCATCAATTAGCAGAACGGAACCGTTCTTCTCATGCATTGCTCGTAGTAAGGGTCTAGGTTCAAGAAATTCTCTAGAGTAGAAGGCGTCAGAAAAGGCATGGAGACGAGTCATGGAGTCTTCGAATCCTATTGCCCCACCAAGTACATCTGAAAGCTGTTCTTTGAGTAACTGCGTGTAGAGCAATTGTTTGCTGTATTTCCACTCATAAAGTGCTTTTGTTTCGTCAAGCCCTTCGTAACATTGGAGTCTCACTAGCGGTTTATCAACTACGTATGCTGCAGTTTTCGCTAGTTCGGTTTTGCCTACACCAGGAGGTCCTTCAACTAGTAAAGGTTTCTCCAGCTTCGCTGCTAAAAAAATCGCGGTAGCAATCTTTTCACTGCAGATATATCCGTGCTTTTCAAAGCTGCTAGTAATATTTTCTATCGAATCCAATGACTCTATCCTTCTGGTTTAAAGAGGTATCTCATTCAAGAAAAATCCGCGGGCAGTTAAATTTCAGCCTCCTGTCGCATTCATGAATCTTAATACGGTGGGTTCTTGATCTTCCCTGAATTCGTGGCGTAGTGGTTTATTGGTTAATCCAGTCACGATCGCTTGTTTTAAATCATCGAAATCAGCACTTTTATCTCTTATGATAGCTCTCAAATCAATCGAATTTTCATGTCCAAGACACAGGAGAAGTCTGCCTTCTGCGGTGACTCTTACTCTATTGCATAGGTGACAAAAATTATTACTATGCGGTGAAATAAATCCAATCTTTGAACTGCTATCTTTCATCACATAGTACCTTGACGGCCCATCTAATTTACCTGGCTCACCTAAAGGTTCAAGTTTATAGTGAAAAGTTATTAGATCCCGTAGCTCGGCACTTGTCATGAGGGTTTCTTTTCTTTTATGTGTTTCGATATTGCCTAAAGGCATTTCTTCTATAAAAGAAATATCTATTTCTTTCTCTCGGGCAAAATTGACTAGGTCGATTACTTCGGTATGATTTTTTCCATTCATTATTACACTGTTGAGTTTAATTTTCTCAAAACCAGCGTCTAAGGCAGCATTTATACCATTTTCTACTTGCTCGAGATTTCCATATCTCGTCAGGTTCCTGAATGACCGCCGATCAAGACTATCAATGCTGATATTCAACCTTTTAACACCAGCCTCTTTTAATGGAATCGCCATATGCTGCAATAGTGCTCCATTCGTCGTCATTACTAATTCGAACAAATCTGGAAGACTGGACAGTTTTTTCGCGAGAGATACGATGTCGTTGCGCACTAGAGGTTCTCCTCCAGTGAGTCTTATTTTTGTAACACCAAGTTCATTAAAGGCCTTGCCAATTAAGTATAACTCTTCAAGAGTTAGTACCTTTGGTTTTGGTAAAAACTCCATCTCTTCGGACATGCAGTAAACGCATCTAAAATTACATCGATCAGTAACTGACAGGCGAAGATAATTTATTTGCCGACCAAAGGGATCAATTAGTAAATTTTTTGAAGATATTTTCATAAGGCAAGATATTCTAAGGGGTAAATCCCATTTGAGCTACCCTCATATCTTTACACATGCCTACCTCGTAGTTCAGGATATAAAGAAAAATAATACAAGATTAAGATTAAAGAGGTGCACACGTGCGAAATTTAGAATTGCTGTCAGCCAATATTTATATGTTTTTGGGGCTTATTTTATCGATAGTCATTTTCGTTAGCTTTTGGATTGCTGGGTATACTTTTGACACATCAATTGTCGCAGCCGTTGCCTCAATGTGCATAATCTGGTGGATTACCGAACCAATTCCTATACCAATTACTTCGTTAGTGCCATTAGCTATTTTTCCTTTAACTGGTGTTCTCACTTCGGCAGAAGTTGCGGGTGCGTATGGCTCCCCTCTTATCTTATTGTTGTTAGGTGGTTTTTTGTTATCCAAGGCGATGGAGCATTCAGGTGCTCATCGTCGTCTTGCCCTTGCCATGATTAGGCTTTTTGGCGCTAAAAGTTTGCGAGGCCTCGTGATGGGATTTATGTTTGCTGCAGCATTTTTAAGTATGTGGATTTCAAATACTGCCACTGCTCTAATGTTATTGCCGGTAGCATTAGCAATTCTGAGTGGCGCGACTGATCCATCTCGAGTTGGTCCTCCATTGCTACTTGGTTTGGCCTATGCTTGCAGTGTTGGTGGTATTGGCACTCCCATAGGAACTCCTCCAAATCTCGTGTTTATGCAGGTTTATGAGCAGCATGTAGGGGAGTCTGTAAGTTTTGTCAAATGGATGAGCTGGGGTTTGCCGGTCGTATTTATATTGATTCCGCTTGTAGCGATCTCATTGACTCGAGGAAAAGATATGCCGCTATCATTAAATCTTCCAAAAGTAGGTACTTGGTCTTCTTGGGAGAAAAGAGTAATGATTATCTTTTTTCTTACTGCACTAGCTTGGATAACACGCACGGAACCTCTCGGTGGTTGGAGTTTATGGTTGAATATTCCGGAAGCCAATGATGCATCAGTCGCGTTTTTGTGCGTAATTCTTATGTTTATTGTTCCCAATGGAGACGGTGGACGTCTTTTAGATTGGGAGCGCGCTAGCGATATTCCATGGGGAGTATTATTACTTTTTGCTGGAGGTATGTGTCTTGCTAAAGCTTTTGAAGTGTCTGGTCTAAGTGAGATTGTTGGGAATATGGTTGTCAGTTTTCTTGATCTTCCTTTATGGTTGTTGATAGTAATCATTTGTCTAGGTGTGACCTTCATGACCGAAACCACATCAAACACGGCAAGTACAGCTCTATTAATGCCGATACTTGCTTCAGTAGCGATTACCGCAGGATTGCCCTTGGAATCTATTATGGTTCCCGCTGCTATGACAGCAAGTTGCGCCTTTATGTTACCGGTAGCTACCGCGCCTAACTCGATAGTTTTCGGAAGTGGCATGATAACATCGGCCAGAATGGCTAGAGAGGGTCTCGTGCTGAATTTAACAGGAGTTATTGTTGTCAGCACGGTTAGCTATTTTTTGCTAACCTAGTTCTACGTCAGCACTTGTATTGGGAGACCAAATTATGGAAAGACGCTATCCTATGCCTATGCCTTTTGGTTGGTATGCGGTCGCTTATAGCGATGAGTTAGAAATAGGTGATGCGATCCCAGTAACTTATTTTGGCAAGGATCTGGTTTTATTTCGAACCGAGTCTGGAAAATCCTGCTTATTAGATGCCTACTGCCCGCATCTTGGCGCGCACTTAGGGTATGGAATTCATGAAAATGCCGGAAGAGGCGGAAGGATCCAAGGCGAATCTATTGTATGTCCTTTCCACGCGTGGAAGTTCAATGGTGAAGGTATTTGTACGGACATTCCATATGCTAAGAATATGCCGCCAAAAGTGAAAGGAAAGAAATGCTTGCCATCCTATCCTATAACTGAGACCAATCAGGTGATTTGGGCTTGGTATCATCCTGATGAATGCGATCCTCTTTGGCAAGTAGAACAGCATGAAGAAGCCAATAGCACAGAATGGGCTCCTCTGCAGCGTTACGAATGGGAGATCGCCACCCATTCGCAGGAAATGGCTGAAAACGCGGCTGATCCAGCACATTTTCTGTATGTTCACAGGACATCAAGTATGCCTGAATGGGATATAGAATATGAAGAATTTCGCTCCCGAGGAGTTCAAAAAGCTAGGATGCCTACACCTCGCGGAGAGGTTGACGGCGCGATAATTAACGCTTCAGTGGGGCCAGGTCAAGGCTTTACAAAATTTGTGGGGATTGCTGAGACCTTCCTAATGGGGATGACTACACCAATAGATGAGAATAGAGTGAAGTGTCGCTTTGCATTCACGCAGCCCAAGGTTGATGGTGAAGTAGTCACTGGTGGAGTAAACGGGGCTATTATTAAAAATATCGTAGGCCAGCTCGAAGAAGATAAACCGATATGGGAAAATAAGATTTATAGACCATTACCTGTGTTGTGCGATGGTGATGGACCGATTGCCAAGTTTCGAAAATGGTATTCACAGTTCTATGTAGATTGGGATTCGAGTCAGATGTAGTTGATAGTGTGCGACTCAGTTGCCACTAGACATTCTTATGAGCAATACGCTTCGCGATCATGCATCATAATGAGGAAAGATATTGAATAGTGAGCGAGTCACGGTAGAGGTTGTAGTGGAGATTCCTCCTGTCCAAGCTTGGTCTTTTATGAGCGATTTTTCTATTGCCCATAAATATGTGCCGGGTATTGTGAAGACGGAAGTCTTGGAGGG